>CAIRZD010000302.1 GCA_903882965.1 uncultured Bacteroidota bacterium | reverse complement strand
TGTATGCACTATAAAAGGTATCACAAACACCTTCCTTAATTTTATAGAAATTTTTAAAGCAATTCCGTAATCCTCGCTCCTTTCGGCAAGGCAACAGAAAATAACAAACAAGGCGCTAACCCATAAGACTATGCAACATGATTTTTTAAACTTTTAATTTTTAATATGCCCACAGAACTACAAAACTATTTATTTAAAAAAAGGTATACACCGCAGGAGAAAATTGCCATCCACTATCCGCAACCACATCCACCGGCTGCATATAAAAAACAGGACAGCTTAGCGACAAACAACCCCCACAAGTGCGGCATTTTCTGCACATTGTAAAAAATAATACATTGATTATCAATATGCCATTAGTACATGATAGGTTTCAAAAATTTTGCGACATTTTAAATAATCACAACGTATTTAACAATGAACTTTATCTTTACCCTAATTCAAAATACTTTATGCGTATTAATAATTTGTTTTTCGCAGTGCTGCTCTGCCTGCCATTGTTTTCTCTGGCTCAGGATAAAGAAAAAAAGAAGTGGGATGTCAATAATCCCGGCGGCCCATATAAAGATGTGGCTTTTACAGTCAATGAGGGTACATGGATGAACCTTGATGTTTCCCCGGATGGTAAGAATATTGTGTTCGACCTGCTGGGCGATATTTATATAATGCCTGCAAGCGGTGGTGAGGCGAAAGTACTTAGAGAAGGAATGGCGATGGAAGTGCAACCGAGGTTTAGCCCTGATGGTAAGAAGATATTATTTACATCAGATGCCGGCGGTGGTGATAATATCTGGGTGATGGACCGGGATGGCAGCAATGCGCGGCAGATAACTAAAGAGAGCTTCCGGCTGCTTAACAATGCCGTGTGGACCCCTGACGGCAATTATTTCATAGCACGCAAGCATTTCACATCGGGACGTTCGCTGGGCGCAGGCGAGTTGTGGTTATATCATACAAGCGGTGGCAGCGGCCTGCAGCTTACATCAAAGAAGAATGACCAGCAGGACCTTAACGAGCCCAGTGTATCACCCGATGGCCGCTATGTCTACTATAGTGAGGATATTTATCCGGGAGGCTATTTTCAGTATAATAAAGACCCCAACAACCAGATTTTTGCAATAAAAAGGTTTGACCGTGAAAAGGGTATCAGCGAAACCGTTACCGGTGGCCCGGGTGGGGCAGCGAGGCCGCAGATATCACATACAGGTAAGCTGCTGGCATTTGTAAAACGTGTAAGAACAAAGTCAGTATTATACCTCCGCAACCTGGAAACCGGCGAAGAATGGCCCATCTACGATAAGCTATCGAAAGACCAGCAGGAAGCCTGGACCATCTTCGGGATATACACAGGTTTTGCATGGACACCTGATGACAAACAAGTAATAATATGGAGCGGTGGAAAAATAATGAAGGTGGATGCGAGCGGGGTAGATGTAGCCGGCGAAATACCATTTACCTGCAATGTAAAGCAAAGGATAACGGACGCCGTGCGTTTTAAACAAGACCTGAACCCGGATGAGTTTAATGTGAACGTAATCCGTCATGCGGTAACATCTCCGGATGGGAAGTGGCTCGTGTTCAATGCGGTAGGGCACATTTATAAAAAAGCATTGCCTGATGGCAAGCCGGAGCGGATAACTAATAGCGAGGTGCATGAGTTTGAACCTTCATTCTCTCCTGATGGCAAAACATTGGCTTACGTAACGTGGCAAGACAGCGCGACAGGAACAATATGTAAAGTGAATATGGACGGCAAGGGGAAGCCCATGGTGATTACTACGAAAAGGGGTATGTACCGTACACCGTCATTCTCACCGGATGGCAAGTGGCTCGTATTTACAGAAGAGGGTAGTAACGATATTATGGGCAATACCTTTACCGTAAAGCCAGGTATTTATATTATGCCGGTAAATGGCGGCAAGGAAGAATTTGTGACGGATAAGGGCGAATACCCCAAATTTAATAAAGAAGGGACGAGAATCTATTACCAAACAGGTGGCAATCTTTTTGGCTCGCTGGATAAAACCTTCAATAGCTGCAAACTGGATGGTAGCGATGACCACACTATTTTTAAGAGCAAGTACGGTAGCCAGTTTACGGTATCTCTGGATGGAGAGTGGGTGGCGTTTACTGACCTGCACGAGGTTTATGTAGCAGCATTTCCACATACGGGCAAGCCTATAGACCTGAGCAACGAAACATCTGAATTCCCGATGAAAAAAGTATCTATGGATGCCGGGATAAATCTGCAATGGAGTAGTGATAACAAGCAGTTGCATTATACCCTCGGTGATCAGTATTATACTATAAACCTCGATGAGCGTTTTGACTTTATTGCTAACAAACCCGATTCCCTGTTCAAATTACCGGAGCACGGCATCACTGTTGGCTTAAAGATGAAGATTGATAAGCCAAAGGGATACATTGCTTTTATACACGCCCGTATTATTACCATGAATGGTGATGAGGTAATAGAAGATGGGGGGATACTGGTTGAGGGTAACCTTATAAAGTTTGTGGGCAAGTCGGCTGATATGATAATACCGAAAGATATACAATTGATAGACTGCAGTGGAAAGACCATAACACCGGGTTTTGTCGACGCGCATGCACATGGCAATCATTTCAGGTATGGACTTACGCCGGAAAAGCATTGGCCATATTATGCTGCGCTCGCTCACGGAACCACTACCATTCACGACCCCTCGGCATATAGCGAAATGGTATTTGCACAAAGTGAAATGGTGAAGGCGGGGATGATGGTAGGGCCTAGGGTATTCTCTACAGGTACAATACTATATGGCGCAGATGGTGATTTTAAGGCAGTGATCAATTCTTATGAAGATGCGAAGAGTGCACTCAGGCGCACAAAGGCCTATGGCGCATTCAGTGTGAAAAGTTATAACCAGCCACGCCGCGAACAACGGCAAATGGTAATAGAAGCGGCAAGGGAACTGAAGATGGAAGTGGTGCCGGAAGGAGGCTCATTCTTTTACCATAACCTGAGTATGATACTTGACGGGCATACAACCATAGAGCATAATATACCTGTTGCTCCGCTGTACAACGATGTAGTGCAGCTTTGGAAGAATTCTCAGACCGGATATACACCTACACTTATAGTTTGTTACGGTGCACCGATGGGCGAAAACTATTGGTACCAGCATACGAATGTTTGGGAAAAGGAAAGGTTGCTGCGCTTTACGCCGCGGGCAGTGATAGATACACGTAGCCGTTTCCGCACAATGGCTCCGGAGGAGGAATATGAGAACGGCCATATACTTGTATCTAAAAGTGTGAAAAAACTAAATGATGCCGGTGTGAAAATAGATATGGGTGCGCACGGACAGTTGCAGGGCCTCGGTGCGCACTGGGAGATATGGATGCTGGCACAGGGCGGTATGACACCGCTCGAAGCGCTACGGGCCGCTACCCTCAATTCTGCCACAAGCCTTGGGCTTGATAACTGGATCGGGTCGCTTCAGCCCGGAAAATTCGCTGACCTCCTGGTAATGGATAAAAACCCACTGGAAGATATTCATAACACAGAGAGTATACATTATACTATGGTCAATGGCCGCCTCTACGACGCTGAAACCATGAACGAAGTAGGTAACTATGATAATAAACGTGGCAAGTTCTTCTGGGAGTTAGGTAAGAATTCAGAGTCATTCCCCTGGCATGAAGAGAGTACAGAAGTAGGCGATTGATGCAGATATTTACTAATGTGTTTATCTGTTTCAAATGTTTGAACAAATAATATGGGAAAAAGCCACTTTAGGGGTTTGGGGTTTTCAATAAACCACCGTATATTTGCAGTCCGAAAAAAAATTTATTGTTAACCACCAAATAATTTCTATTATTTATGTCGGTAAAAATTCGTCTACAGAGACATGGGTCGAAAAAGCGCCCATTCTACTTCATCGTTGTGGCAAGCACTACTGCTCCCCGTGATGGTAAATTCATTGAAAAGTTAGGCACGTACAATCCGTTGACTGTACCCGCAACTGTCCGTATCAGCCGCGAGCGCGCGCTGCATTGGTTAGATAAAGGCGCTCAGCCTACCAACACTTGCCGCCGTATCTTATCCTTTAAGGGAGTAATGTTCCTTAAACACCTTATGCGTGGCGTTTCTCTTGGTCTGTTTGATGAGTCAACAGCTATGGAGAAATTTGAAAAATGGAACGGTGAGCACGAAGAGTTGGTTGCAAAACGTGAAGAGACACATCGTAAGCACAAGAGCGATAAGCGCCATGAAGCTATGAAGGAGTCTGTTCGTAAAATAGAAGAGAAGAACATTGCCCGTGCACAGGTTGCTGAAGCTGAGGCTGAAACAGCTGCTGAAGACAATGCTACTCCGGAACAAACTGAAGGTTAGTATTCATTATAAGTTTTTTACAAAAAGCAACGGTTTTAGCCGTTGCTTTTTGTTTTTAACGGCTTTTGGAAAATCTAACCCCAGTATGTATTTTTACCAACTTGTTTTCTTTCATCTTATAGATATTTTCAAATAAATGAACCGCAGTGTAACTAATGCAATAAGATACGTATTGGATGAACTTTTGCCCCCCGTATTAAGAGACGCCAGGTGGTTTATGTATCCATTCTTTTATATCTGGTATAAGGGTAATACAAAACAGATAAAAGTTTATATGGATTTTAAAGACCTCGCCTATGATATGACCGAGGCCGAGTTTACAGAAGTATACCGTAACCTCGATTGTATGGCGCGCGACCGGCCTACCGACCTTAATATGCCAAGCATAAAATATATGCTTACTATGCTCGACCCCACAGCAACATCCTTGATGGATGTAGGTTGTGGAAATGGGTATTGGTTAGGTTGCGTGGCTGAGCAACATAAGCACCTGAAACTTACAGGTTGCGATCTTTATGATAATGTGCCGCTCAAAAATGCAGATTATGTAAAGGGAAGCATATACAAGTTGCCATTTGCTGATAATGCTTTTGATATTGTCAGTTGCCACCATACCATTGAACATCTGAGAGAACTGCCTGATGCGATCAGCGAACTGAAAAGGGTAGCGAAAAAACAGTTGGTGATCGTTACTCCACGCCAGCGGTATTATTATTACACTATGGACATGCACTTGAATTTCTATCCAATTGCTTCCTACTTACAAAAAGCGATACAGGTAAAAGATAACATTTGCAAGGACATCCAGGGTGATTGGGTATACCTCGGCAAGCTTAATAAATAATTTTTCCCTAAATGAAGAAGCACCAGCCATCGCAAACCCCGCAGGCAACAAGTACTACAAATAGCAATGCCAGTGATTTCCTGTTATCGCTGATCATTCCATGTTACAATGAATCGAAGAGGATAGATATAATGCTGGAAGGGCTTGTAGAATTTGATGAAAAATGGAAAGGCAGGTATGAAGTTATTATAGTAGATGATGGAAGCAAAGATGATACTTCTGAAAAAATAAAGGAAGCGGTAAACAGTAAGTATGATTTTCTGAGAGATAAGATACACGTTGAGAAAATGCCGGCAAACGGAGGGAAGGGTAGCGCTTTGAAAAAAGGCGTGAGCCTTGCAACCGGGGATTACATCCTCACGCTTGATGCCGATATGTCCACAAAGCCCACCGAGCTACTTAACTGGCAGAAAAAAGAAAGAGATATATTCATACAGGAAGATACAGTTTACATAGGTTCCCGTAAGCATGAGGAGGGTAAAATAGAAGCCCTTAAAAGCAGGAAATTTATTGGAGGCGTATTTAATAGTATCGTGCAGGTGCTAACCACACTAAAACTTAAAGATACACAATGCGGTTTTAAGCTATACCCTGCCACTGCGGCAAAAATGTTGTTTGGCAATATGCAGAGCAAGGGTTGGGCGCATGATGTAGAACTGCTCTACCAGGCAGATCTTAATGATTATAAGATCATCGAGATGCCTATAAACTGGGTAAACCAGCCCGAGAGTAAGGTGCATGTGGTCAAGGATTCATTTATGATGTTCCTTGGTGTGCTTACCATCTCTTTCAGGATATGGCTGTATAATAGTTTCATATTACCCTTCAGGCTTCCGGATACGGTGACCCCCGAGCAGCGCAAACATATACAGTATAGGGCTGTGTTTAATGTGCTGTCTGTTTTATTAGTTATTGTAATGCCGCTAATGAGTTTTCAATACGCCATCACCGGCGATGAGCACTGGCACTTTGACTATGGCAACGATATTTATAATTACTTTTTTCATGGCGATACTACCGCACAAACCGCTACCTCTGGGATTCAATATTATGGTGGTCTTTTTGATTTTATAACCGCGGCCACATATCATCTTTTCCATTTCTGGGATCATTATACTACCATGCATTTTATCAATGCATTGGTTGGCGCTATTGGTATCATATATGCCGGTAAACTGGCTAAATTACTAGGCGGGTGGAACACAGCAATATTGGCAATGGTATTCCTTGTATTATCGCCAAGTTGGTTTGGTCATAATTTCGCTAACCCTAAGGATATACCATTCTCTGTTGGTTACACAGCAGGTGTTTACTACATCCTTCTTTTTCTGAGGTCGTTGCCAAACCCCAGTATCAAGCATGTGATGGGGCTAATAGGTAGCATCGGTTGGGCTATGGGTGTGCGTATTGGTGGGTTATTGCTCATCATTTACCTTATCCTGTTCATTGCAGTTTATGCGTTTTTTACAAAGCAGTTGAAGACCACTATCACTAGGCGCATCATCACACAGGTATTTGTGGTTGCCATTTCAGGTTATGTTATAGCACTCATCTGCTGGCCATATTCACATCTCAATATTATCGACAAGCCACTGGAGGCATTGAAGATCATGTCCAATTTCTTTATCAACATTGGCCTGCTTTACGATGGCAAGAAAATAATGAGCAATGAGATACCCTGGTATTATATTCCTCGTTATGTACTCTATACTGCACCTATAATCGTGTTGGTAGGGTTCGCCATTGGCTGCGTTTCATTGCCGGTTATCTTTAAAAAGAATAAACAATTGTTGCTGTTTTCATTATTGGTATTGTTCTCTTGTTTGTTCCCGGTGGCATATGCGATATACAAGAAATCATCATTGTATGATGGCTGGCGGCACTTTCTATTCATCTATCCGCCGTTGGTCATCCTGGCTTCTTTGGGATGGACTGCGTTGATTAATTCGCGGCAGGTTGCAATAAAGTATGCTACAATCGTTCTTGTTATTGCAGGGCTTATTACCCCCGTTAAATTCGCTATAGCAAATCATCCTTTCGAATCTTTATATTATAACGAGATCGCAGGAGGGTTAAAGAATATGTATGGCAAGTACGAAACAGACTATTACATGTTGGGCATAAAACCAGCCACCGAATGGCTCGTTAAAAATGAAAACCTCTTGGATAAAAAAGTAGTCATAGGCACCAATTGCTCTTACCCGTTACTGGCATATCTTTACCTGTCTCATTATAAGAACCTGCCTTATAAATATGATCAGGTATATGAGCGCTATGCCGATTTCAGGCATGATGAGTTCTATGATAATTTCAGTAAAGACCATCCCGATTTCAAGGATAATTTTGCAATTGGTGTCAATTATGTAAAGTCCCCGGTCCGCTATTCTAAAGATTGGGATTACTGCATCTTGTTTTCTCGCGATGAAGACCCAAGCATATTACAGTCCGGCAATTGGCCTCCTTCTGAAACGATCTATACAGTAAAAGTTGATGGTGTGCCGATAGCTGCGGTGCTGAAGCGGAAGACAAAAAAAGACCTTCCCGGCTTTGAACTAATGAAGGCAAAGAAAATAGAAGAAGCAAAAGCTTCTTTCCTGGCCTCTTTGCAGGAATTTCCTGACAATTACCTGGTATGGGAAGCCCTCACACAGATATACAGTGCAGAAGGTAATATAGACTCTACAATATATGCAGGTAATAAAACACTGGCTCATTACCCCGGTGATATTAATGTGTATGAGCTGATGGGCAATACCTATTTAAGGCAGCATAAAACGGACAGCGCTATACAACTCTATACTGGTCTTGCTAAATACAACGAAAGCTATAGCCATTTCTTCCTTGGTTACACTTATGCAACGATGGGCAATGCATCACGTGCCTTTGCCGAAATAGATAACGCTATTGCCGCTGATCCTTATAACCAGCAAGCATACATGCTTGGAATGCAATTGGCTAAGCAAACCAAAGACCAGGGCCGTGCTGAGGATTACAACGAAAAGGCAAGGAAGGTTTTTCCTGATGAAGAAAATAAATAAACTGCTAAAACGTACTTAACCTGGCTGGTTCATTACACAAAGCAAAGTTTCTGCACAAGTAGCATCAGAGTGATCTAAACAACAATGTTTGGTTAACCCTGCTGATTTAAAGAATGTTACCGGTAAAATATTTTTTATACTTTCGTGAAAACAAACAACATGAAAAAGACAACTTTATTTTTATTCGCCTGTATATGTTTTATGAGTATGGGTGGGCGGGCTACGGCGCAGGATGCCGATGCGATGAAGAAGTGGACCGATTATATGACACCCGGCGATATGCACAAACTGCTGGCTGCGGCTACTGGTAAGTGGACTGAAGAAGTAACTATGTGGATGGATCCCAATAAACCGCCAATGAAAAGTACATCTACCTCAGAGTATAAAATGATACTGGGTGGACGCTACCAACAGGCAAACATAACCGGCTCTTTTGGTGGTTCGCCGTTTGAAGCAATGTCTTTAATTGGCTACGACAATATGAAGAAGGTATTTATCAGTTCATGGGTAGATAATTTCGGCACAGGTATACTGAACAGTGAAGGCCCTTACGATGCAGCTACAAAGACCATTACACTTATAGGAATACAGGTAGACCCTATGAGTGGAAAGGAAATGAAAATGCGCGAGACCATTCAAATGCCGGATAATAATACCATGATTATGGTATTGTATATTACATCTGGCGGGAAGGAAGTCAAGAATTCAGAAATAAAAATGAAGAGTATCTAATCAATCGCTTGCCGATAATAAAAGCAGAAAGCCCGCTTGAGCGGGCTTTCTGCTTTTATTAAGGATATTTACCGCAATGTTCCAGATTACGATATGGGGCTAACCTCTGCATGATTTAATCCATGCTTAAAGAATACTGCACGCATTAATTGTACAATATGTGTGATCCTTCAATCCCTTAATCCTTTTATCATGGTTCAGACAAGTTCAGCCGTCTGTTCCGGAAAGGTGCATACACTTTTCAAGGTTAATAATACGCTTGTACGATATTTACAAGCAAATCAACATCCCGTTATTGGGTATTTGTCATAAAGTTCTTTGAAAGATTTGGGTTCAACCCTTGCAGGCTACGTTAGCAATTAAAGCGGATTATACATCTGCGTAATTTTAAATTATTGATTACACATTTTAATATCCAAAGTATATCGACAGTAAATTTTTTAAAACACTAATACACGCAAGAAAACATACTATATAACCATCAATACGAACTTGCACAAAAGAAACGAGGCACTCGGGTAGGAGTGCCTCGTTTTTCACTGAAATTATATCATTCTATTTCTCGATTACAAAGTGGAACACTTTATTACTTGTTTCACTGCGCATGTTCAGCATATACATTCCGTTGTCAAGCCTTCCGTTTAATGATATGTTTTCATTGACCATACCATTTTGCGTCATTGTCTTGTTTTTGTAGATCACCTGGCCTAGTATGTTTGTCACTTCCACAGTTACTTCTTCATCTGTAACAGTTCCTAAATTACCCTTGATAGAGAATGTGCCCTTATTAGGATTTGGGAATATGCTCACATTGCTCACAGCAGGTTTGTTTGCACTGATGCCCAGGCTGCCTACAGATATGCCTATTGTCTTGGATGCGGTATAACCGCTGCAAGCACCATTGCTCACTACTTCGCATGTCACAGAATCATTGTCAGAGAAACTGTTGCTCGTGTATGCAGCTGATGTTGCGCCACTCACAGGTACTCCGTTTATTGACCATTGGAATGTAGGATCAGAGCCGCCGTTATCAAGTGTAGCTGATAGCGTAAGCATATCGCCTATACTTATTTCTGTGCCGGGGTTTGCAGTAATATTAACTGCTCCAGGTAATGCAGTAATGGTTACAGGTATTCTAGTTGTCGATGTGCCAAACCCGCTAACCAGTGTATAGCTGATTGTAGCATTACCTGCAGATATACCGGTTACCATACCATTATTATCTACAAATGCTATGTTATTGTTGTTGCTGCTCCAATTACCTCCGGGAGAAACATCATTTAATGTAGCACTGGATCCGATGCATATCGTTACAGTATTTGTAGCAACATTATGTGGGGCACTCGCTGACACTGTAAATGGACTCGTAGCAGTTGCAGAACATCCATATGAATTAGTGACATGATAAGATATGGTTACATTCCCTGCACTAGCCCCGGTTACTATACCGGTTGATGAGCCAATTGTTGCTATTGGGTTGTTGCTGCTACTCCATGCTCCACCAGCTACAGCATCAGTAAGTGTAACATTTGCACCTGCTGCTACCGTCATTGTGCCGGATATTGTACCAGCATTTGCGGCGGGATTAACTGTTACCACTGTAGTGGTAATACAACCTGAGTGTACAGTAAATGTTATTACGGATGTGCCAGCTGTTATCCCTGTTATAATACCGGAATTTACAGCAGTGGCAACAGAGGTATTGCTACTTGTCCATGATGTGGCACTTGCCGTACTATCGCTTAATTCAGTTGTAGAACCGGCGCATATTGTGGCTGTGCCAAACATTGCAGAGGGGTTAGGAAGTATTGTGTTAGGGTAAGTAGTAAAACAGCCCGTTGGCATTGAATAGCTAACAGTGCTATTACCTACTGCAACTGCTGTAAGATTTCCTGATCCATCTATTGCAGCATTTAAATTGTTGATACTCCATGCTCCACCTGATGTAGCATCACTTAATAGTGTTGTTGTACTTAAACATTCTGAAGTCTTACCTTGGATTGGCAATGGTGTAAGATTAACGGTTACTGTTTGAGTTGTAGTACAACTGCCGATCACATAACTTATTATGGCTGTACCAGTGACATAAGTAGTGCTCGCTGTCACCAGCCCTGATGTACCAACGGTAGCTACTAATATATTATTACTGCTCCATGTCCCACCAGGCGTAGCATCGGTAAGTAACGTTGTATAATTATTACAAACTATCGGCGTACCGGTGATAGGGGACATTGGGCCAATATTTACAGCCGTAGCAGTTGTACATCCTGTAACGTGTGTATAAGTAATATTCGTGCTTCCTGAACTTACACCTGTGACTATACCTGAGGATGAGCCAACTGTCGCAACACCAGGATTCAAACTGCTCCATGTTCCACCGGTTATTGCATCTGATAAAATTGTTGTTGTACCTACACAAGCATTTGTATTTCCTGATATAGCATGCACCGGGTTAACGGTTACAACGGTGGAGGTCTTACAACCATTTGGAGTTATATAATTAATAATTGCAGTTCCCCCGATAAGTGATGCTACAATTCCTGTGCCTGATCCGATTGTGGCTATAGATATATTGTTACTCGTCCATGTACCGCCACTTGTTGCATCTGTTAGAGCCATAGACGATCCTTGACATATAGGCATATTGCCAGTGACTATGGCAGGTGTCGGATTCACGGTAACTATTTTGGTACTAACGCAACCTGTTAATACGGTATAAGTTATAGTTGCTGTGCCAGAAGTTATTCCGGTTATTGTACCTGAATTCGCAGCCGTAGCAACCAACGTATTACTACTTGTCCAACTTACGGATGTTGCAGACGTGTCACTTAACTGTGTATATGTACCGGCACATACTGTTAATGTGCCAAAAATCGCTGATGGATTTTTAAGTATTGTATTTGGGTAGGTTATATAGCAGCCTGTAGGTAGTGTATAGCTGGTTATGCTTGTTCCTACCGTTACGCCGGTAATGTTTCCTGAGCCATCTATCGATGCATTTGCATTGCTGCTACTCCATGTGCCGCCTGCGGTAGCATTACTTAATGAAGTTGTTACACCCATACATTCTGATGTGGTACCTTGAATAGGCAGTGGGGTAGGATTAACTGATACTGTTTTCGATACTGCACAACCCGCACCTGCCGTGTATACTATATTTGCTGTACCAGTATTCAATCCGGTTACGGTGCCGGTAGTTGATCCTATGGATGCATAGTATGCCGGACTACAACTCCAGGTGCCGCCTGTTGTCGTGTTACTTAGGGTTATGGTTGATCCTATGCACACAGATGATGTTCCGGATATTACAGCGGGTAATGCATTAATAGCTACTGTAGCTGTGCGAATACAGCCGGAAGGTATTGTGTAAGAGATTGTAACTGTTCCCATGGCTACACCGGTTACAATACCACTTGCAGCTCCTATCGATCCGATAGATGGATTGCTGCTGCTCCATGTTCCTCCTGTGGAAGCATTGGATAAGGTCGTTGTAGAACCCAAGCAAGCACTGAGCATTCCTGTTATTGGTTGTATTGCATCAACTGTAGCTACAGTGGTAACCCAACAATTTGCGGCCATTGTGTACGTAATAGTCGCTGTTGATCCGGCAACACCGGTAACAATTCCGGACGTTTGCCCTACGGTTGCAATTGCCGTATTATTACTACTCCATGTGCCTCCTGTAACTGTATTGGTTAATACGGTAGTAGAACCTGCACACATTATTGCATTCCCATTAATGGATGTAGGTGGCAGATTTACTGATGTAATTGTAGATGCTATGCATCCGGTAGCAAGTGTATAGGTAATGCTGGATGTTCCGGCTCCCATTCCTGTTATAATTGCTGATGAAGATCCAATTGATGCTACTGATGGATTTGATGAGTACCAAGTGCCTCCGCCGCCATCAGTCAATGCTGATGTTGCACCAATGCAAATAGTTGTATTTCCTGTTATTGCAGTAGGTAATGGGTTTACCGTTACTACAGCTTTAGTACTACAGCCACCGGGCATAGTGTATGTGATCGTTGCAGTTCCCGAGGAGGTGCCGGTTACTACGCCGCTAGTGCTTATTGTGCCTATTAAGATATTGTTGGTGCTCCATGCTCCTCCGGCATTTGCGTCACTTAAAGCTATCGTGCTGCCTACGCAAACATTTGTTGCGTTTTGGATTGCTGATATTGCATCTACTGTTAGTGACATACTTATATAGCAACCTGTACCTAATATATAGCTTATGGTAGTGCTGCCACCACTTGTTGCAATGCCAGTTGCAATTCCGGTAGATCCGATAGTTGCTATTGTATTGTCATTGCTTACCCAGGCACCACCACTTGTTGCATCAGTTAAGGATATTGATAGGCCGGTACATACACTCGTATTGCCGATAATATTAGCTGGCACAGGGTTTATTGTTACAAGTGTTGTTGCAAGGCAACCTGTAGGTAATGAATAGGAAATGGTTGCATTCCCCTGTCCTGTTCCCGTAACAATACCTGATGTGCTGACTGTCGCCACATTGATGTTACTGCTGCTCCATGTGCCGCCTGTTACAATGTCACTTAAAGATATTGTATTTCCTGCACACAGTGGGGTGGAACCGGTTATTGCGGCCCAAGGGTTTACTGATACAACAGTTGTAGCAGCACAGCCGGATGTCATTGTATAAGCCATATTTAATGTACCTGCTCCGGTGCCGGTAATTGTTCCTGCTGTGCCTAGTATTGCAGTCCCCGTTCCTCCTGTATTGCTTCATACGCCTCCGGCTATTGCATTGCTTAATGTTGTTGTTATGCCAATGCATAGTTGTGTATTACCTGTAATTGCAGATGGAGTTTGATTAATTGTTACCAGGTATACTGCGATACATCCAGTAGGATACCCATAAGTAATATTTGCCGTTCCTGCGGCAATGCCGGTTACTATACCATTGCCGGTTCCTACACTTGCTATGCTTGTTGCGGCACTGCTCCATGAACCACCATTGCTTAGATCGCTTAATACAGATGTTGAACCACTGCAAATATTTGCATTCCCTGTAATGGTTGCTGGCATCGTATTTACAGTGATCGTGTTACTTGCCGTACAGCCGGTAGGTAATGCATACGTTATGTTAGATGTACCTGTTGATATACTAGTGACATTACCATAAGCGTCTATTGTTGCAACACTGTTATTTGTACTTGTCCAGTTTCCACCGGATGTTGCGTTTGAAAGAGCGCTTGTATTGCCCATACATATAGCTGTTGTGCCGATAATTGCAGATGGTAGTGTATTGATTGTTACGTTGGTAATAGCATTACATCCATTGCCAATAGTATATGTAATATTGGCATTGCCTGATATTTGACTTGTAACTATACCGGCAGAATTAACAGTTGCAACATATGTATTGCCGCTGCTCCATGTGCCGCTTGGTGTTACATCGTTTAATGTAGTTGTAGCACCAAGGCACATTACTGTTACGCCAGTAATGTTTGCAGGCGTTTGATTTACTGTTATTGTATCAATTACGGAGCAACCTGTGCCTAATGTGTACGCTATTATTGCATTTCCGGTACTTGCACCACTAATTATTCCACTTGCTGAACCTATTGGTGCAACTGATCCGTTATTGCTTGACCATGTTCCGCCAACAGTAACATCACTTAATGTAATGGACGAGCCCAGACATACAGTTTGGGAGCCGATTATTGCCGCAGGTAATGGGTTGATTGTAACTGTCACACTACCTTCTGTACCCCAGCATCCGGATGACGATTGCGCTCTGAAATAATAAGTACCTGATATGCTTATTGATTGCGATGCTGATGGTTTAGAAGCTGATGTACCTCCCGATGTCAGGCCTTGGAAATATATTGTTCCGTCACCTCCATTTGAAGCTGTAACAGTTGTTCTGCCACAAAATACACCACCTCCGCTTGTTATTACTGCAGCAGGTAGCGCATTTACCGTAATATTGGCAGTGGCGATACATCCGGTGGATAATGTATAAGTAATGCTAGTAGTTCCGGCAGTTGCCGTTGTAGCAATGCCGGATATAGAGCCAATTGTTGCTACTCCTGTTGCGCCGGAAGCCCATGTGCCTCCAGCGGTGCTGCTACTCAAACTGGTAGTGGAACCAGAACAAACACTAAGTGTGCCGTTTATAGGTGTTGGTAATCCATAAACTGTTATTACGGATGTTGTTGTACAACCAGTAGGTAATGTATATGTGATGTTTTCTGTTCCTGCATTGATACCAGTAACATTTCCTGAGCCGTCTACTGATGCATTGGTATTACTACTAACCCATGCGCCACCGGCTATTGCATCAGTTAAGCTTGTAGTTAAACCTGAACATACTGTTGTAGTGCCGGCAATTATTGATGGAGAAGGATTAATAGTAACCGTTACGCTTCCTTCATTACCCCAACAGCCAGATGATGACAATGCCCTGAAATAGTAGGTGCCGGATGCACTTACAATCTCTGATGTGGCAGGGATGTTTGTAGCAATACCTCCTGATGTGTTGCCCTGGAAATATATCGTTCCTGACCCTCCATTAGTTGCAGTTATTGTAGTGCTCCCGCAGAACGTGCCGCTACCAGATGCTGCTACTGTTGTTGGTAGCGTGTTTGCAGTAACGTTGACAGTTGCAATGCAGCCAGTGGGTAGGGTATAGGTGATATTTGCCGATCCTGCTGATAGACCTGTAACAATACCTGACGTTCCTATAGTTGCCACAGACGGTGATCCTGAACTCCATGTGCCGCCACTAGTGCTATTGCTTAATGCAGCTGACGAGCCGATGCATAAAGTAGATGAGCCATTTATCATTGCTGGCAATCCATTAATGGTGATCGTAGCTGTTACAGAGCAACCTGTTGGTAATGTATAGGTAATATTTGCCGTATTAGCTGCTATGCCTGCGATAATTCCCGTAGATCCCACAGTCGCAGCAGTTATGTTGCTGCTACTCCAGATACCACCTGGCGTTGCGTCAGTTAACGTTGTTGTGAATCCAACACATGTAGTTGGTGTTCCTGTGATGTTAGATGGTGAAGGATTGATAGTTGCGATCGTTTTTACATAACAGCCAGTGGGAAGGGTATATGATATTGTTGTTGTTCCCATAGAAATTGCTGTCAGGTTACCAGTAGATCCAATTGTTGCGATTGCCGGTAATGTTGAACTCCATGTTCCGCCATTTGTACTGTTGCCTAAACTGGTTGTTGAACCCTGGCACACACTAGTTGTTCCGTTAATTACAGAGGGTAAACTATTTACTGTAATAGTTTTAGTAGCTACACATCCTGTAGATAATGTGTAAGTAATATTAGCTGTGTTGGCTACAATACCAGTTACAATACCCGTAGACCCAATTGTCGCGGTAGTTATGTCGCTACTGCTCCATGTACCACCTGTTGTTGCATCAGTTAAGCCTGTTGTTAGGCCTGCGCACATCATAGCCGTGCCTGTTATATTTGCCGGCAACGGGTTAATTGTTACTGTAGCACTTCCGATAGCACCCCATACACCAGTTGCTGATTGTGCCCTGAAATAGTATGTTCCAGAGGAAGAGATTACTTGAGAAGTAGATGGTGTTAGGGTAGAAGTGCCTACGGCGTTTGTACCCTGGTAATAAATTGTACCATCTCCTCCATTTGAAGCAGTAATTATGTTGCTGCCACAATATGTACCACTGCCGCTAACTATTACCCTATTCGGGCCTATGTTGACAGTTACTATTGTTGTTGCTACTGCTGTGCCGCATACATTTGTTACAGAATATGAAATAGTACTCGTCCCTGAAATTGCGCCGGTCGCGATGCCGGAGCTATTTATTGTTACATTACTATTGCTGCTACTCCATGCGCCACCACCAATATTGCTTGTGAATGTGATCGCAGAATCAATGTCCACACTCGTAGGCCCTGATATTGTTCCGGCATTCGGATTGATCACAACGCTAAAAGTATTTGAACATCCTGTATTTAATGTGTATGTAATAGTCGCATAACCACCTGCTACTCCTGTAACAATACCTGTTGAGCCAACGGTTGCTATTGTATTATCGCTGCTACTCCATGTGCCACCGGTTGCGGTATCTGCTAAGTTGTTTGTTCCTCCTACACATAATGTTGTTATTCCTGTCACTGCCGAAACCAATGAATTTACTGTAACGACGGATGTAGCAAAGCAGCCATTTGATATAGTATAGGTGATGTTGGTTGTACCTCCGGCAATACCTGTTACAAGACCATTGTCTATACTTACATACGCGGTTGTAGCATCGTTGCTGCTCCATGTGCCGTCAGGTACAATATCACTCAGGCTTGTTGTTAACCCTGCGCAGATTGCGCTTGTTCCCGATATATTAGCCGGTGAAGGCATCATTGTTACAGTATTATTTGCAATACATCCTGCGCCAATGGAATAAGTAATATTTACTGTGCCAGCTGATATGCCTGCAACTATACCTGAGACAGGGTTTACTGTTCCAATCGTCATATCACTGCTGCTCCACGTGCCACCCGGAGTTATGTCAGACAATACTGTATTTGCGTTTGAGCAAATAAGGGATGAGCCGGTTATGTTTGAAATTGTTGGGTTAACTGTTATGATAGCAGTGGCGTTGCAACCTGTACTCATTAAATATGTTATCCTTGCTGTGCCTATGCTTACAGGGGTTACAATTCCTGTAATTGGATCAATTGTTCCAATAGCTGAATTACTACAACTCCATGTACCGCCAGTAGCTGCATCGCTTAACGTTATTGATTGGCCATTACATATCGGGGTATTTCCTGATATTGTAGCTATAGGATTCACTGTAACGATAGCGCTGTTCATGCATCCTGTTCCTATTGTATATATTATTCCTACAGTGCCGCTTGTACTACTTGTCACAACTCCAGCTGAGCTAATTGTTGCGACTAATGTATTTGCGCTACTCCATGTGCCGCCTGTTGTTGCATCACTCAACGTGGAAATATTGCCCTGGCAGATGAGCGTATTGCCATTTATATTACCTGGTATAGAATTGACTGTTACTACTTGTGTAGTAGTGCAGCTGCCTATGAGTATTTTATAGGTTATTGTTGCTGTGCCAGCGGCAATACCTGTCACTGAACCAGAGTTGATCACTGTTGCCACTGCAGGATTGCTGCTTGTCCAGTTTACAGTTGTGGCTGTAGTGTCACTTAATTGCGTTACTGACCCTGCACATACAGTAGGTGTTCCAAATATTGCGGATGGATTTGGATGTATTGTATTGGGGTATATAATATAACAACCGGTTGAAAGAGTATATGTAACTGTGCTTGTGCCTATTGCCAAAGCAGTAATATTTCCGGAACCATCTATTGATGCATTGGAATTACTTGTACTCCATGTGCCTCCTGTATTAGCATCGCTTAATGATACTGTTGCACCCATGCATTCTGATGTTGGGCCCTGAACCGGTAATGGTGTGGCATTTACGGTTACTGCCTTTGTAGAAACGCATCCGCCTATAGCATAAGATATGGTAGTTGTGCCCGCAACATACAGATTGTTTGCGGTAACAACTCCTGATGTTCCTATAGTAGCAATTGATCCGTTACTGCTACTCCATGTGCCACCCGGTGTTGCGTCGCTAAGCGATGTTGTATAATTTGTGCAAACTGTCAGTTTTCCCTGAATCGGGCCGGATACTTGATTTACTGTAACTACAGTTGTAGCATTACAACCACTGGCTGTGATTTTATAAGTAATTGTAGATGTTCCACCGGAGCCAAGTCCAGATACAATGCCTGAAGATGAACCGATAGTTGCTACACTTGTATTGCTGCTGCTCCATGTGCCACCTGTTGTAGCGTCACTTAATGTTATTGTTGAGCCTGTGCACAAGAAACCGATGCCTGATACCGGAAGTATTGGGTTAACGGTTACCGTTGTAGAAATAGTACAGCCGCCTAGAGGTGTATAATAAATAACCGCATTTCCCCCTGCCACACCTGTGACTATTCCTGAGCTAGAGCCTACTGTTGCAATAACCGTATTGCTACTAGTCCATATACCGATGCCTGCAGCATCGCTTAAAGCTATTGTTGTCCCTGCGCAAACAGGTGTATTGCCTGAAATTGCTGTAGGTAATGCATTTACGGTTACTATCTGTTTTGCAATACAACTGCCAGCCTGTATTTTGTAGGTTATAGTTGCTGTGCCAGGAGCTATTCCTGTTACAATTCCTGAATTTACAACTGTGGCGCCTAACTGATTCTGTATATAAAATGCAATTGCGCTATAACTCATTATAAAAGGCTATTT
>CAIRZD010000301.1 GCA_903882965.1 uncultured Bacteroidota bacterium | reverse complement strand
TATGAGGGAAAGGATTTTAAAACTGTAAACTATTTAACAGGAGAATCCCATTTTGTTAAAATATCAAAGTGCTCGATTGTTTTAAATAAAAAAGAAAAAAGTAAAATAAAATCATTGACTGAATTAGAGTATTACAATGTAAATAGGCAGGGTTCTTTATGGGATACTCCTTAAATACAAATTAGAATAAATATGGAACATTATAAAATGAACCTCACCCTAAAGGTGTGGCGCCAAAAAAACAGCAGTCTTAAAGGTCATTTTGAAACTTTCAAAGTGAGTGATATTTCTTCGGAGATGTCTTTCCTGGAGATGTTTGATGTGCTTAATGAGCAGCTTGTAGCTGATGGTAAAGAGCCTATAGCATTTGACCATGATTGCCGCGAGGGAATCTGTGGTATGTGCAGTATGTATATCAATGGCCGTGCACACGGGCCATGGCACCAGACGACTACCTGCCAACTGCATATGCGTGAGTATAAGGATGGCGATACTATTGTTGTGGAGCCGTGGCGCGCTAACTCATTCCCGGTTATCAGGGATCTTGTAGTAGACCGCTCTGCTTTCGACCGTATAATAGCTGCCGGTGGATATATCTCTGTAAATACCGGTAATGCACAGGACGCTAATTCATTGCCTATAGACAAGCAAAAAGCAGACGAATCATTTGCGGCTGCAACTTGTATAGGTTGTGGTGCCTGCGTGGCAGCTTGCCCTAATACATCGGCTATGCTGTTTGTTTCGGCAAAGGTATCTCACCTTGCTTTGTTGCCACAGGGAGATCCTGAGCGCAAAACACGTGCTGTAAATATGATCAGCCAAATGGATACAGAAGGTTTTGGCAGCTGCACAAACATAGGTGCGTGCGAAGCTGAATGCCCTAAAGGTATCTCGCTTGAGAACATTGCACGCCTTAATCGTGAATATATGGGCGCTGTATTTTCAGGTAGTGCTGAAGGAAATTCATAATTCTCAGATAAATAATATTGAAAAGGCTGCCTTATTAAGGTAGCCTTTTGTTATTTTGTAGTATGGTAAAGAAAATCTTTTTTTTATTCCTGGCTATTATTGGTTTTGTATCAGCCAGGGCAGATGCTGATAGCACCCACCTGCGTATCAGCCTTTTAACATGTGGTCCCGGCGATGAAGAAGTATGGGAGGTGTTTGGGCATACAGCGGTGCGGGTCATTGATAGTGCGCATCATACCGACCTGGTATTTAACTATGGCACTTTTGAATTCGGGCCAGATTTTGAAATGCAGTTCATGAGAGGAAAACTTAATTATTGCGTGGCAGTGGAGCAATTTAATGGTTTCATGCAGGAGTATGTGGAAGCAAAAAGAAGTGTGCAGGAGCAGGTATTACTACTTGATTGGAAGCAAAAAGAACACATTTACTACTTCCTGCAATGGAATGCAGAGCCGGAAAACAAATATTATAAGTACGATTTCTTTTTTGATAATTGCGCTACACGAATACGCGATATTTTCCCGCGGCCGGAGGTATTTGGCAAGGCATTTCATTTTGGTAATGCATTGCCTGCGGGCAAGCAGCTTACGTTTCGTGATATTATCAACAAGTATTTTTACAGAGACCACTGGACAAGATTGGGCGTAAATATATTATTGGGCAGTAAGATCGATAAGCAAATGAGTAATGCAGATATCATGTTTCTGCCGGATTATTTAAGAGATGGGGTAGGTGGCAGCACGGTAAATGGGCATAGGATAGCATCAGACCCTGTATTGCTATTGCCGGGCAACAATTCGGCACCGGAGGGCATTAACTGGGCGCTTGTGCTCACTTGTATGCTTGCAATACTCACTATTGCCGGGCTTACCGTCACCAGGTTACGGATATTAGGTAAGATCATGAGTGGGCTACTATTATTCGTGACCGGGTTATTAGGGTGCCTGATATTAGTAATGTGGTTTGGAACAGATCACCAAGGGTGCAGCAATAATTTCAATATTTTGTGGTGCTTGCCTACAAATATTATCGTCGCATTTTTCAACCCTAAGGGCAAAGGCAAGTATGCCATTATCGGCATTGTATTAATAATTGTTTCGTTCTTTTTGCACATCATTAAAGTGCAAGGATTGTTATTAGCAGAGTTTTTGCCTTTATCGGTTGCATTGCTGTTTATTTATGGTGCCATTTATAAGAGGAGCAAAATAAAAAAGACGATCGGTCATGCCTGAAATTAGTACTGCGGTTTCTTCATCTGTGTTTTATCGAAAAATGGGCACCGGCCCGGCTGTTGTTCTGTTGCATGGTTTCCCTGAAAGTGGTACGTTATGGCAAAATGTATG
>CAIRZD010000300.1 GCA_903882965.1 uncultured Bacteroidota bacterium | reverse complement strand
TTTTATCGTAAATTTGCATAAATACTAGTACAATGGAAACAACGGTAAGCTCCCCTGTTAAACTCACTGCAAGCGCGGTTTCAGAACTGAAACGCCTTATGGGAGAGGCCAGCCATGATGCCACCCAGCATCTGCGCATCGGGGTCAAAGGTGGTGGCTGTTCCGGTCTCAGTTACGTTCTCGGTTTCGATAACCAGGAAGCTGACGATGAATTCTTTGAAATAGAAGGCATACCTGTAGTTATGAAGAACGCTCACGGTATATACCTCTTCGGCATGGAAGTCGACTACTCAGATGGCCTTAACGCGAGGGGCTTTGTATTCAAGAACCCTAATGCAAGCAGTTCTTGTGGTTGTGGTAGTTCATTTGCTGTTTGATCATCATGAGCTCATAAAGCACTACATACCCCTGCACCATATGGAACTTACGCCCTTTACATTAGAAGATGCCGCTGAAATATGCGAAGATTTCGAAGATCTTATAGATACTGAATTTAAGCTCGGTTCATCACCCATGTTGCTGGTGGCGCAGGTGTCCATCGCTCCTTTTAGCGAAGAAGGCAAGAATGATTTTGTAGAGAGTTACCATCAGTCACATAATAGCGAAAACGCATTAAGCACCTACAGCGGCACCGAATACGATGTTATATTGATCACCTCTGAGGCCGACAATGAATCAAACTACTCTTATATAGATATACGCACGTTTGCTTCGCTCAAGGGGATTAAATATGCCTTTCCATAAACAAAAGTGTAGCTGTCCCGGTTAGTCTACAGGTAATAATTTCATCAGCAGTTCGGTGTCTACACTGGTATAGCCGCTGCCTTTGTTTAGGTCTTGTACAAGCTTGTTTAATTTCGCGCATCTGGCCTCAGTGGCCACTTTCTTTAACAGGAGTTTCATTTCTACCGTAAACTGGTGTTTGGTTTCAGGACTGAAATCCTCGTATTCACGACATGTTTCATCATCAACGATAAGTAGTAACATTTTCATAGTTTAGAAGATTAGGTTAACCTAAAGTTAAGAGAGTTTATTTAAAAAATCACATATGATTAAGCATTTTTAATAATTAGCTGATTTGGAATATGGTGATGCTTGATTCATTGTTTTTTTAGGTATCAAAGAAACCTATAACAGTAACATTTGATTTTTCGCTTAACTTCGCAATCCATTTTAAAATACCATGTTCGATAATTTGAGTGAGCGGCTCGAGTCCGCATTTAAGCAACTGAAAGGTGAAGGCCGCATAAATGAGATCAACATAGCCGCAACGGTAAAAGAGATTCGCCGTGCGCTTGTAGATGCCGACGTAAACTATAAGATCGCCAAAGAGCTTACCGACAGGGTAAAGGATAAGGCGATGGGGGAAAAGGTGATTACATCCGTAAGCCCCGGCCAGCTTATGGTTAAGATCGTGAAAGATGAACTTGCAGCCCTTATGGGTGGCAAGGAAGAAGAACTAAATCTATCTGCCAAGCCTACAATAATACTTATAGCAGGTTTACAAGGCTCTGGTAAAACAACCTTTTCAGGTAAGCTTGCCAACTTTCTTAAGACCAAAAAAGGCCGTCAGCCATTGCTTGTAGCGGCCGATATATATCGTCCTGCAGCTATGGAGCAATTGCGTGTGCTTGGCGAGCAGATAAAGGTTCCGGTCTTTATAGAGCCGGATAACAAAGATGCTGTGTCTATTGCACAGAATGCAATAGCCTATGCAAAGCAGCATGGTAATAACATCATAATCATAGATACCGCCGGCCGTCTCGCAATAGATGAGGTGATGATGAAAGAAGTTGCCAATATTAAGGCTGCTGTTAACCCACAGGAGATACTGTTTGTAGTAGATTCGATGACAGGGCAAGATGCTGTAAACACAGCTAAAGCCTTTAATGAACGTCTCGATTTTACAGGTGTTGTACTCACTAAGCTCGATGGCGATACAAGAGGCGGAGCTGCATTATCGATCAGGTATACAGTAGATAAGCCCATCAAGTTTGTAAGCATGGGCGAAAAGCTTGATGCGCTTGATGTATTCTATCCTGAGCGTATGGCCCAGCGCATACTGGGTATGGGCGATATCACCACACTTGTGGAGCGTGCCCAGGCCCAGTTTGATGAAGTGCAGGCAAAGAAGTTAGAGAAGAAGATCCGGGCAAATAAATTCGATTTTGAAGATTTTAAAGAACAACTTGGACAGATAAAGAAGATGGGTAACATCAAAGACTTACTGGCCATGATACCCGGAGTAGGAAAAGCAATAAAGGAAATAGATATATCAGACGATGCCTTTAAAGGAATAGAAGCTATGATCAATTCTATGACACCTTTCGAGCGCAGCAACCCCGATGTTATAGATGGCAGCCGCCGTAAACGTATTGCCACCGGCAGTGGTAAAGACATTGCCGAAGTGAATGCATTCATGAAACAGTTCGACCAGATGAAGCAGATGATGTCGCAGATGAATAAAATGAAAGGGATGGGAATGGGTATGCCGGGTGGTATGATGCCGGGCAGAAGGTAATAGCTACAAATGGCAGCTAATTAATTGCTGAATACTAAGTATTAAATCTATAAAGTAAAGCCCCGCATCTGAACAGTTGCGGGGCTTTTACTTGAAATAGGTTTAAGAATAGTCTGTACTAATGTATTACTCGAGCGGCGAATCAAGCACTTATTTAGCTGTTATTCGTATTGTAGCCCGGCGGTTTAATTCTCTGTCAAATTCTGTTCTTTCAGGGAAAACTGCTGGTTTCTTGTTTCCTAAACCGGTAAATTTCATTCGGTTTCTGTCAACACCTTTTGATACGAGATATATATAAATATTTTTCGCCCTTCCTTCTGAGCGGTTTCCGCCCAATCCATCTGGTTCGTCAGTACCATCTGCAGGGTCAAGGAAACAGATATGGCCTTCGATTTCAACGGAAATGTTTTTATTGTCGTCTAAGAACTTAAATAATTGTTCCAATGCAGGCTGTGATTTACGAAGCATAGCATTTGATCCTGGAGCAAAGAAAATATTATTCAAAGGAATTACCTCGTCTACTAATAATTTTGCAGGGTCAAGTGTTGCAAGGTCCTTTTCCGGTTTGCGCTTTACTTCCTGGCCTTTAGCCGGTGGTGCCGGAGGAGTTGGTTTTGCCGGAGCAGGCACAGGCTTAGGTGGTTCTGGCTGTTTGGCAGGTGCAGGTTTAGGTGGTTCTACTTTTACAACTTCTTGTTTAACAGGCTGGGGTTTGGGTTCTTCTTGCTTAACAATGGCTGGTTTGGGTGGGGATACTTTCTTAGGCTCCGGAACTGGTTTGGCCATCTTTTTTGCTATACGTTCAGTAATGATCATTACTTTCCTGTCCTTATAATAGCCTAATTGACCAGGTATGGGGGAGCGCACTATCCTTCCTTTTCCTTTGCATGCAACAATATTATTTTCATCTAATCCAAGGGCTACTAAATAGTCCTTAACATTTTTAGCACGATTTTCTGATAAACTTAAATTATACTCATCTGTGCCAAGGTAATCTCCATACCCAAGCAAGGTAGTTTTTCTGCCGGAGCTAAGTACTTTGCTGTACCATAAACTATCCAGACTCATAGATGCAATGGTGCTTACTTTAGCGATATTTAGCTCGAAGTATACTTCGGATGTATCAGCTTTTTGGCTATATACATTTACGAAACTTAAAAGCAAAAAAAGTGTTAATAAATGTTTCATTGGGGGTGAAAAGTTGTGTGTGCGTCAAAACTAATAATTATTCTAAGAAACTTATAGTAAATTTTATCCACATTTTTGGGTCTAAATTGTTAATACACAAGCATTGGGTAAATGAAAACATAAAATATCAATATAATAAAAGGCTCTATTTTGCTAAATATCCGGTTGTTTTTAAA
>CAIRZD010000299.1 GCA_903882965.1 uncultured Bacteroidota bacterium | reverse complement strand
GCTTATAGCGCGTTTTTTTCATGAGTGAATAATTACCTGCCGGTAGTGGGAGGGTCAATAATATATCCCGATATAGTATCGGTAAAATGAAAATATTTAGGGCTTAACTGATCATAGGTGAATATGTTATAGTTCACAATTAAAGATTTTTTTTGCGCCACAACCCACGGCCGGTGTGCCGGTTTGTCATCAATAATTATAGATGCCGGTTGCTGCCCTTCGCATATAGACAATAGCAGGAATTCATAAGGTGTGCCCCAAAGCATTTGTATAATATCGGCATTTACTTTGTTAGCATCAAGAATTACCTTTTTATCTCCATACTCTTTTATTATGGCCCTTTCAAAGTCAAGCCGCGCTGTAAATAAATTATGGGTCATATATATCCGCACGCAGCCCGTAAATAGGATAATTGCAAAAACCGGCAATGCAATTTGCTTGCTGATCAATACCGGCAACAAATCAAAAACAAACGGCAATGCAAGAAATAATCCTACCGGCAGGTATAGATTTTCAATATAAAAAGTAGGCGTCACTTTTGTGGGATAAGAAATATTTACAAGTAATAAATAACCAATTAAAGAACCGGTAAAAAATATTAGTTTTTTCCAATCCTTATTTACAATATTCACCCATATCACCCCTGCACTTATCAATGGTATCCAATAGAATCTTGTAACACAATTATGCAAAAACTGCTTATCAGAATAAAGCGTAAAATAGTTTGGAAACTGTGTAATGAAGTTTTTCAGCCCACCCATAGAATGTTGTTCATATTGCGTTCTGATTACCAATGTTTTGAAGACAACCAAAACAAAGAAAAGAACTGCTATACTATAAAGCACCCTCCTGTCTATAGCTATGTCCTTCCGCAACAGCAGGAAACCCACTGCATAAGCTAACACAAAAACCATCAGCGGATGAAAGAATGCAATTGCTACCCCAAACACAAAAATTAAGATCCACGGGAAAAAACCTTTATCCTTATTCGCAGATATAAAAGCAATTGCGAACAACAAAAATGCTATTCCCTGTGGTAATTCAGAAGACACATAATAAAAACACTCTGATACAAATATTGTATTGCAAAGCAGGATAGCAAGTGCAAACTCATATTTTTTCAACAAGCTGCCGCAAATTACATATAATACAAAATAATAAACAGCAGTCACTACGGAATAACTCAACAGCACATTACTAAGCGACAACCCCATCTTAACCGCAAATACAGCACCTACCTTGGGTAATGCACCTGCAAAACGCACCGTATTAAAATCAACCGCCCCCCTGAGAATATGAAAGAGATCATATGCACTATCTAAGATTATAGTTCGCTCTTTATAAAATAATATAGAAAGAATTAGCATTATGACATATGCTACAATACCTATATTGTACAACCTTTTATACATAAGTCTGGCCTCTTGGTCTAAAGTCATAAACATAGGGAACTTTTTCAAAAAGGGCAAAATATCTTTGGGAAAGCCTGATTTTACTGGAACAAGGTTGAGTTTTTCCAGAAAATATCTTTTTGCAGGTCAGGCGGTTTAGGCTTTACCCTAAATACAATTGGCTGTATTTGGTTGC
>CAIRZD010000298.1 GCA_903882965.1 uncultured Bacteroidota bacterium | reverse complement strand
TCTTTCTGCGGATGTCCTTGATGAAGTTTTCTGTGGACTGCTTTTTGTTTGATTCCATGTTTACATTTTTTGTTGGTTAACAATGGAAACACTATCTAAAGTTATGCTGTTTTTAGTCCACTTTATGCTGACGATTTACACCTGGGTTTTTGCAAGCGGGAAGCTTGTGGGATTTTAGGACCAAAGGCCATTGGACCAGTGATAGAATGAAAAAATGAAACAAAGGGATAAACCGGTTATGTTCTTTTATATATTTGTACTCATTGTAAAATCCAACCCAAAAATGAACATTAAACCCTTCGTGATAATTTGGGCAATATTGTGCCTTTGTTCCTGCAAAAAAACGAGTAATAATATAGTAGTGAGTGATAAAATTGTTTTAGCAACCCCAACTGTTTCTGGGAATAAGATCACTCTGCGCTGGTCTAAACTAAATAACAATGCGTTGATATCGTATTCTTTAAAAAGAATGACGGACACTACCAATACGCAAGCAATCACGTCGATAAACGTGGTTGCAAATGACACTGAATATACGGACACACTGACTTTAAATACTTATGTTCAGTATTATGTGGTTGCAAACATTTTTTCGTCGGCATCTATAGTAAGTAACAAAGAAACTTATGCCAGAACGGATGTAGACCTTATAGCGCTTACTCCGGTAGATGCATTATATGATAAGGTTGATAACAAGATATGCGTTTACAGCACAAAAGGCGATATAGCCGTATATGATGTAGCAAGTAAAAAGATGATCAAACAAATAGCTACGCAGGCTAACGTGGGCTACTGTGATCTTGGTATATACAACGGTAAAGAGGAGCTCTATGTGCCCCGCTCAGATGGGTGGTTGTTTATTTATGATGTTGTTACACTGAACCAGACAGACCAGATAAATATAGGCTCAAGTGTATATAGCGTAACGTATAATAACGGGATTCTTTTTATTAGTGGCAACAATACCAATTCGAACGATATAATTTTTTCGTACAGCCGCGCCACAAAATTAATGATCAGTTACCAGAACAGCGTCAATAACGTGAGAGTCAAACTGAGGCCAGGTAGCAATTCTGCATTCCTAGGCCTGGATAATTATGATAATTTTTATGCCTGTAGGTTTGATAATGCCGGTTATTTTTTATCCCAGCGGTATGGTTATCTTAACAGCTACACTACTTACGTGAGCTCATTTGAAATTTTCCAGGGTGGCAACAGCCTTATCAGTGCCCCTGACGGAGTGATCGTTGACTCGAACTTTAATTATGTTTCATCATTGCCGCACGGGAGCAACACATTGAATACATTTGCTTTTGATTCTTCCGTCGGCCTGATATATGCAGGTACTAATTTGAAGGCTATACAGGCATATTCAATGAGTAATTACCAACTTACCCAAACAATAAACACCCTGGGCTACCCGGTAAAGATATTTTATAACAATGACTCACTAATATCTGTAAGCACTAACATATCCCCTTACTCGACGTCTACTATATATTCATTTATAGAGGCGTATTAATACGGGTAAGATGCTTCGTTGCCTCAGCAAGAATATGTTCTCTAAATAAACTTATTATCCTTAGCGGCTTTTATGGCATCTGCTTTAGAGTGGACATCGAGTTTGTGGTAGATGTTTTTGATGTGGGATTTTACGGTTTCGAGGTCTATGAATAGTTCTTCGGCGATGCGTTTGCGGCTTTTGCCGGTGGCTATCTGCTCGAGTATCTCTGTTTCGCGGCGGGTGAGGGGGCTTGATTCGTTTCGTTTGAAAGAAGAGATGACCATGCGGGCAATATGGGCGCTCATGGGGCCACCGCCTTCCATTACTTCGTGAATGGCAGCGACTATTTTTTCGGGCGGGGTGTTCTTGGTAAGGTAGCCGGCGGCACCGCTGCCGAGGGCGCGGAATATGAGCATCTCCTGTTCATAAACGGTGAGGATAAGGATGTGTGTATCCGGTAATAATTTTTTCAGCTTAGGCAGCGCGTCTATGCCGGAGATGCCGGGCAGCTCAACATCGAGCAACAGGACATCGGGATCGTCTTTTACTATTTTTTTTATGGCATCTTCGTATGACGGGTAAGCACCCACCACTTTGTAACCTGCGGTATTACCAATGAGGAAGGCGTAACCTTCGCGAATGGTTTCATCGTCTTCTATTATGGCTACATGAATATCGAGGTCGCGCTTCATAAAAAATGTTTTCGTAATCTTCCTTATATAAAGTTCCGCATTTTCGGGATATGACACATCACCTGTTTGGGGGTATTTTGAATGTGAGGTTGATGATGGTGCCCTTATTTTTTCGGGAGTCGATATAGAGCTTGCCATTTAGCCGACCGGCGCGGGTATTCATATTGTTGATGCCATTTCCTTTTTTTACAGTTTGCGGGTCAAAGCCTTCCCCATCGTCTTTGAGGATCATCTGCAGTACATTTTTGTTTTTGAGTATCACCTCAATAGATACATTTTTTGCATGGGCGTATTTGAGGCAATTGTTGAGGGCTTCTTTGAATATCATAATGAGATTGCGGCTCATATCCATAGGCAGTCGGAAGGTATGCCATTTGTCGTCAGTGCCTGTAAAGGTGAAGTTCACATCTGTATCCTGGAAGAGCTCGCTGCCGAAATCGCGGATACGGTATAGGATCTCATAAAGATTATCATTAGATGGTTTGAGTGACCATAAAATATCGCGGGTGCCGCTGTAGAGCTGGGATGTGTTTTCTTCGATCTGGCCAAGGATGCGGGTGGTTTCGGGTGTGAGCTCTACTTTATTTTTCAGTACGCTGGTGAGCACATTGATACGTGTGAGCTTGTTGCCGATCTCATCATGAAAATCCTCGGCAGTGCGCAAGCGAATCTTACCCTGCTCCTCAATGCGTAATTTATCGAGTAATTTTTGCCTTCTTAATTTACGATTGTTGGCAGTGTATTGAAGGAGTATACCGGATAATATGCAGGCGATGAGTACTAAAAAGCGGAACCAGGTTGTTTTTTGAAACGGGGTGATGATCTCAAAAGGATAAGAAAGTTCGGGCGCATTCTGACCTTCGGTACCCATGCACTGTACATGAAGCACATATTTGCCGGGCGGCAGTGCTGAATAAGTTACCGAGTTAGTTACCGACCAATCGGACCAAGGCGTTTCGAGGCCATCTATGCGATACCTGTAGAGCACTTCCCGGGCGCCACTGAGCGTAATAGCCTGGAAGGTAAATGCAATATTGTTCTTTTTATAGGGCAGGCTGAGGCCGTATGGAATACCATACCAATTGTCGGTACTATCGTAATAGCGCGGCTCAATGATGCTCTCTCCGGCAAGTTTGACAGATTGCAATGCTATGCTTGTGGGTGCAGATGATACCACATCGGTATGTGGCTGGTAGTGCATGGCGCCGTTAGTGGTGCCAAACCATATGCTGCCATCGGGAAGCTTGATGACAGAATTGATGTTACTTTCCATTCCTGTAATTCCCTGTGCTTTGCCATAAAATGTAACAAGTGGTTGATCATGCGAGTCCATTTTTATCTCGTGGATACCAAAGCCTGTTCCCACCCAGATATTGCTATCATTATCGGCAATAATATTATAAATGAAATCGGACCTGAGCCCATTGGTTTTGTTGATCACAAGAGCTTTGCCTGTAATCATGTTATAACGGATAACACCATTGTCGCTGCTGCCCATCCATAAATTGTGCCCTTGCAGGGTGAAACATTTTACGGAGGAACTGTCTGCAATAGTGTTTGTTTTGAACGGGGTGATATCTCCGGCATTGTATAATAACAGGCCGCCTTCGGTAGCTATTAATACTTTATCATTTGCGAGGCTTAGGAATGATATGACCGGAATATTTTTTGTAACAACTGTTTTAAAACTATCGTGCTCATAAAGCATGGCTCCGTTTGCGAAGCCTATCCATAAGCGGTTTGAAGGATCTTCATAGAGGCTTTGAATAATGTTTGACGGGAAATTTCGTTCGGATGCTTCGTACTGGCGGAATATATCATGCTCGTATGACCATAGGCCCCTGTCGCGGGTGCCTATCCATAATTTAGAACTACGGGTGTAGCATAGTGAGGTAATAGCCGGAACAGGATTTGAGGGGAATGAAAGCGTGGTTACTTTGCCGTCTTTAAAGGTGTATAAGCCTGCATCATAAGTGCCCAAAAAAAGATCGTTCTGTTTATCAGCGGCAATAGCCATTACCTGTGCACTGGGTAGTCCCATTGTTTCATCAAGCCCGGTAAAGCGATTGCCGGAGAACCTGAATATTCCCTGACCGTCGGAAGCCATCCAAACGTTGCCTTCGGAGTCTGTAAGCAGATCAAAAAAAGTGTTATCGCTGAGGCCATTATGCTTGTTGTAGTATTGAATTGTTTTCCCGGTTATTCTGATGACACCATTATTAGTTCCAAACCATAATGCACCTGCTTTATCCTGGGTGATGGAAGAACGAAAGGCGACGAATGTGATGGGTGCACCATTTATGGTAAATTCTTCCGGGTTACTATTATTTATTTTATACAGGCCTGCATTGGTATTTATCCATACAACGTGGTCTTTATCCCTGAACATCCTGTAGATGACCGGGGGGTTCTGATCAGGGGTAAGTGGTAAATTATAGGTATACCAATTACTGTGGTCATAATAATAGATCACCCCTTCTTTAGCTATCCACAGGCCATTATTTTCTGCAAGGATAGATGATACGTATGCTTCTTCAGGCCCCGGTGTGCTAAAAGCAGTGATCTTATTAGCAGTGATAAAATAAACGGCGCCTTGTACCCGCCACCAGGTAGTGTCATTAATTATTTGTATTTGCTCTGCATTATTATTGCTGTGAGGAGTAGGTTGCTGTGGGGTATAGTGAATGAATTTTTTGCCGTTGAATTTGGATATACCTGAAGTGCCGCCTGTCCAGATATTACCCTGAGCGTCAACAGCAATGGCCCAAATGGCGTTACTGAGGAGGCCGTTTTTGACGGTATAGTTAGTAAAATTCTTACCATCATAGCGAGACAGGCCGCCCAATGTTCCTATCCATAAATTGCCCACCTTATCCTGGGCAAGGCAAGTGGCCTGCGACTGAATTAAGCCATCGTCGACGCTTAGGTTATGAAACGGATAGCGCTGGGCAAAAGATACTGAAGACAATAATATGCCCGCCACGAAAATGACGATGCATTTTAAGGTGTAAAATAAAATTTGCCTATTGTTGCCACGCATATATTACCGCATGAAATTACTTCTTCTATTTGTGATACTATACTTATCTATGGCATTTTCTACAGGCATTTTTTGTTAATCACCCGGTATGGGTGATTAATGAGCGGACTTTTTGCAAATAAAAATGCCCTGAAATTTCAGGGCATTTTTATTTGCAAAAATTATTGATTAAGATTTTGCTTTTGCTGGCTCGCTTTTGCCGGTGTTAGAAGTTTTGCTTTTTTCACCGTCTTTTGAACATTCTTTTTTGTCTTTGCAGCAAGCGCCTTTATGGCCTTTCTTGCAGCAAGCTTTGTCTTGTGCGATTGCTCCGCCAGTGATCATCAATGCGGCTACTAATAATAAAGTAAGTTTTTTCATTTTGTTTGCGATTTAGGATGCAAAGATAAGGAATAAACTATAAATAACAGTTAAACTAATTTAACGTATTTGATCAAAAAACAGGGAACAGAGCACTAGATATAGTTTAAATAATTATTCATAATGCGCTAATAGGGTAACGCCGCCTTTTACCACATCTCCGATCTTAACATCGATCTTAGTGCCGAGCGGGAAGTATATATCAACGCGGGAGCCGAAGCGGATAAAGCCAAATTCTTCATTTTGCTTTACGACATCACCCTCTTTTACGTAGAAACAAATACGGCGGGCCATAGCTCCTGCTATCTGGCGAAGGAGCAGATCGCCATTGTCATTGCCGATAACAATTGTAGTGCGCTCGTTTTCGGTAGAAGATTTTGGGTGCCATGCTACGAGGTATTTACCGGGGTGGTATTTCATGTACTTTATCTCACCGCTTACGGGGTTGCGGTTGACATGCACATTTACGGGCGACATAAATATAGATACCTGGAGGCGCTTATCTTTAAAATATTCGGGTTCAAAAGTTTCTTCTATTACCACTACCTTACCATCGGCGGGGCAAATGACCTTGTTTTCGCCATGCACCATATTGCGGATAGGGATACGGAAAAATGCAACCACCCAAAACCAAACCAGGAAAAGCAGGAAGGTAATAAGTGCGGTTAACCAAAATAAAGATGGTGGAATAAAATGGCTGGCAGCCCATCCGAGGGCTATCCACAAAATGGTAGCAATGATGATGTATTTATATCCTTCGCGGTGAATTCTCATTGTTGATGATTAATTGCGGGGTAAAGATAACTAAAAAACAAGGTCGCTTACCGCATAAAACAAATGATGTAAACAAATGCAAATGGTGCGGCAATAAGCAGGGAATCGAAACGGTCGAGGGCGCCGCCGTGGCCGGGCATAAGGGTGCCGGAGTCTTTTATATCGGCCATGCGCTTTAGTTTGGATTCCATGAGATCGCCAAGTGTGCCGGCTACGGTGACGCAGAAAGACAAAGCCAGCCAATCAATAAGCCTGTAGGTTTGGGTGAAATAGCCATATACCCCGGCGGCAATGATCGTTAGTAAAGCGCCACCTATTACGCCTTCCCATGTTTTATTGGGAGAGATCTGTGAAAACTGGGTTTTACCTATGAATGAGCCTACGAGGTATGCCATAGTATCATTGCACCAGATCATTAATATAACGGCGAGGGGTAAAACAAAATCATAGGTGCGCATATTGAGCAGTAAGAGCATGGGTACGGTGATATAAAAAATACCTCCTGTGGCCTGGAGCATTGCCATTAAGGAGCTTTTTTGGGACAGGACAGTGCCTAGTAAAAGCACGGCAGGGGCAATGGCTAAAAGAACAAACAGGCACTTTGACATTACGGGCAGCAGCTCATTCAAATTAGTAGAAAACAGGAGCAGGATCACCAGTGCGATCACCTGCATAGCTATAGGTATCCATTTGGGCCAGTACGTTTCTTTATCTACTTTCTGTACCAGCCTGAAATAATCCCTGAGGCACAATGCCTCAATAAGGCATACAAGCACCAGAAAAGCCCATTCGTTCCAAAGCAAGCCTGTGAGCATGATGGCCACAAAAACTATGGAGCTGGCTAAACGTTTAAAAAATGTGGGCAGGTTGAGGGCCATGCAAATGATTGAAGGTTAAAGTTAATCTGGTTTTTGATAAAGTTCTTCGCGTGTAAAATTATCAGACCAGTTGTTGGGTAGGGGGGTTTTGTTTTTTAATAGGAGGTAGAAGGAAATACCAAATACTATGGCACCACCTGCTACAAGATATATGGGAACGGTATTACCGGTCATCAATGTTTTAACGGCTGCATTGTGATTGCCCATGTACGATAGTAGAATCTGTGTGCCATTAAAAAACAAGTGGCCGATTATACTACACCAGATAGAGCCGGTAAGATTATAAATAACCGCAAGCAACACCCCTGCAAGGAAAATAGAAAGGTAACCATATATATTGCTATGAGAATAGGAGAATATAGCGGCAGTAAATAAAACAGGGAATAACATGTTTCGGCTACGCTGCCTGGCAAAGCGCATCATTACGCCCCTGAAAAACAATTCTTCACCCACAGCAGGAATTATAGCCATGATGCAAAACACCCTGATGAAGCTCCCTATAGTAGGCATATTCAAAAATGCGCTGTAAATATTATCACTGGCTTCCTGTGCAGCCTTTACTTTAGGGCCAAAATTGATATTGCTCATAAGGCCTTGTATCATTTCCAGTATAGGGGTGGCGCCCAACATAATAAGGATAACCAATATAAATTGAATGTTTTTGCCCGGAGCTCTTAATCCTAAATATGCCGCCGGCCGGGGAGTAGACAGATAAGCAAAAAGCAAGGCAGGTAATAAAAAGATAAATATGCTTGAGAGCCCCTGTATCATTATCCCAACATTAACTAAGGCAGCGGGGCTACCCGGGCCTATACTTTCCAACTGGGTAACAGTGAAACCTGTTGTTTTGGTAAATACACTGGAAATAATAACCCCGGCACTGGAGATCATCGTAAACACCATTAACAAGAACAACAATAATTGCAAACCCCACGGATATGACCTGAAATACTTCATTTTAACCAAAATTAACTTCCCAAAGCCGGGAAATGGGTGCAAAGGTAGGCGCATAAGGGCATATTGGCTCAATAATTGCCCGGATTAAGTAACTCTTTTTGCAAACACATTGCCATTTTTGTGCGTATATAGAGGAGAACGTTATTATTTTATTTATTTTTGTAAGTTACTACTTGAATATAGTGAATGGAAGAAATAGCAGCAGGGCCACTACTTAGCCAGATAAACACACCGGACGACCTCAAAAAGCTGGGCAAAAACCAGCTTCAGCAGGTGTGTGACGAATTGCGGCAGTTTATTGTGGATTGTGTAAGCGTGAATGGGGGGCATTTTGGTGCCAGCCTCGGGGTTGTGGAGCTTACGGTGGCATTACATTACGTATACAATACGCCTGATGACCAACTGGTATGGGATGTAGGGCACCAGGCTTACGGACATAAAATACTTACCGGACGGCGGAGCATATTTCACACCAACCGCAAATACGGGGGCATCAGCGGTTTCCCGAAGCGTAGTGAGAGTATATATGATACGTTTGGTGTGGGTCATTCATCCACATCCATATCAGCAGCGCTGGGTATGGCTATAGCATCTGCTTACAAGGGAGAGCATCATCGCAGGCACATAGCTGTGATAGGTGATGGCGCTATGACGGCAGGCTTACCTTTTGAAGCATTGAATCATGCAGGGGTAAGTAATGCCAATGTGCTTATAATACTTAACGACAATAATATGTCGATAGACCCCAATGTAGGGGGACTGAAAGAATACCTTACTGATATTACTACATCGCATTCTTATAACAGGTTTCGTGATGACGTGTGGAAAGTTTTGGGCAAGCTGCCAACAAAAGATTTCCAGCGACTGGCATCAAAAATAGAAGCGGGGTTGAAAGGTGTTGTATCTAAGAGCAGCAATCTTTTTGAAGCCCTCGGCCTTCGTTATTTCGGGCCTATAGACGGGCATAATGTACTTAAACTTACCGAGACCTTAAAAAGCCTGCATGATATACCCGGCCCTAAATTGCTGCATATAAAAACAATTAAAGGCAAGGGATTTGACCTTGCGGAAAAAGACCAGACGCTGTGGCATGCGCCCGGCACATTTGACAAGATAACCGGTAAGATCAATAAGAAAATAGTTACTGTACCTGAGCCACCTAAATACCAGGACGTATTTGGGCATACGCTTGTGGAACTGGCAGAGAAGAATCCGCTGATCATGGGTATTACCCCGGCGATGCCATCAGGTAGTTCTATGAAATTCATGATGGACGTAATGCCCGACCGCGCTATAGATGTGGGCATTGCCGAGCAACATGCGGTGACACTGAGCGCAGGCATGGCCACACAGGGTTTAAAAGTGTTTTGCAATATATATAGTTCATTCATGCAGCGCGCCTATGATATGGTGATACATGATGTGGCGATACAAAAGTTGCCTGTTATCTTTTGCCTTGACCGGGCAGGACTTGTAGGTGATGACGGGCCAACGCATCATGGTGCTTATGACCTTGCATTTATGCGGTGCATACCCAATATGATAGTAGCGGCACCAATGAATGAAGCTGAGCTGCGTAATATGATGTATACCGCGCAGCTACCCGAAATGGATGCGCCATATGTGATACGCTATCCACGCGGGCAAGGTGTGATGCCGCAATGGCGCACCCCATTTGAAAAAATTGAAACCGGCACAGGCCGTAAAATACATGATGGGCAGGAAGTAGCGATACTTACCATAGGCCATCCCGGCAATTTTGCTGTGGCAGCCTGCAAAATACTGGCACAAGAAGACCTCTATCCGGCGCACTATGATATGCGCTTTGTGAAACCGCTGGATGAGCTGATGCTGCATGAAATAGCCCAACGCTTTAATAAGATAGTAACTGTAGAAGACGGGACTGTGGTAGGCGGATTTGGCAGTGCTATCCTTGAATTTATGGCGGCAAATAATTATACACCTGAAGTGAAAATACTGGGTATACCTGACCGCATTGTGGAACATGGCAAACCGGAAGAGCTACACCATGAATGTGGCTACGATGCAAAAGCGATAGCCGATGCGGTAAGAGAGATCGCCGACATCAAGATCTTTGCAGGCATAGCCTAAAAATAAGGCATTCTCAAAATGGAAATTAGAGAATCAATAATAAATTACTTATGCTTTGACAAATCATTACGTATTTTACTAAGCGCCTCAGGTGTAACGCCCAGGTAAGAAGCAATCATTTTTTGTGGCACTCGCTGCACAATTTCAGGATAGGTTTGTATGAAGTCCAGATATCGTTCCTGCAAAGTAGCGCTCATGAGTAGGATAATTCTTTTTTGCAGTACTGCTACTCTTTTTGTCAATTTATCTAAAGCTAATTTTGGCTGTAAGAGTCGAGTGTCGAGGTTAATAATCTTTTTGTCAAATACTTCAATTTCTGAATCTTCAATTGCGTCGACAAATAACTGTGTGGGCATATTTTTGACCTGAGATTCAATATCCCCGATTATCCAACCTTCCGGAGCAAACATAAAAATATGTTCCTTCCCCTTTTCGTCTATAGCGTAGCTTCGTAGGCAACCCTTCTTTACAAAATAAAACTTCTCTGGTTTTTCACCTTTCCTTCGTAAAATTTCGCCTTTTGCAATATGCTTGGTTACGACACTACTCTTGAGTAACTGAAGTTTCTCAGAGGAAATGGATTTTTCATTGGAAATTTCATCAAGGAGTGATTTCATTGGCTAAGAATTAATAACAAAGGTAGTTTGTTTCTTAATCTACATTAAGTGAGATGGTTTAATTATTGTTGAACTTTGTGCAAACAAAAATCAAAAACATGAAAAAAATGAAAATCGGGTATGCAGCATTTATCATATTGGTTGCCTGCACTGCATTCACAACAGCAAATTCTATTAACTGGAAGGTAACGGAAGGCTATTCCATAAAATTCACCAGTAAAGATCCATCAGGCGTATTTACAAAGTTCAAAGGTGATATAGCATTTGACGAAAATAACATCAATGCTTCAAAATTTGACGTTGCTGTAGATGCTTCTTCTATAAATACAGGTAACGGCATGAAAAATAAGAAAGCCAAAGGCGAAAAATTCTTTGATGTCGAGAACTATCCCGAAATAAAGTTTGTTTCAAATAAGTTCTCTAAGACCGCTACTGGCTATGAAGTGAGAGGTACACTTGATATGCATGGCGTAAAAAAAGAAGTAACTATTCCATTTACATTCGTGAATAACACATTTACTGGCAGTTTCGTAGTAAACAGGCTCGATTACAATGTTGGTCCTGAAAAAGGAATGTCAGGTCATGCTGGTAAAGAATTGACAATTGACATTTCAGTACCCGTAACAAAACAATAATGAAGAAAATATTCATACACGGCATAGTTGCTGGTATTCTATCTGCGATAGCAGGAGTAATTTATTTCACGATCTATCAAAATACGCTGGAAACAGCTTTTGGTAAAATAGTTAATATTCCATCAATAATCGGCGGCTCGGTATTGGGGTCAATGTTGATTGCTTGCGGTTATGTTCTGCTGCAAAGAATGAACAAAATAAAATTGGCAGGATGGTATCAGGTGTTGATTTCAGTGGTTTCTTTTGCTACAATTATCGGACCTATTAGCATGAGCTTGCCATTGAGCGTAAAAAGTCCAGAGTTGTTCCCAGATCTAGTTGTTCCCATGCACTTTTTCCCCTCCCTTGCATATTTTACTATCTCTCCATTCTTTAATAAACAAATACAATAATAAGTAAATAAAACATATATTAATAACGGGTGGCACGCATGGCATCGGAAAAGGTATCGCAACACATTTCTTAAGAAACGGAGATAAGGTAATTGTTATTGGCAGCTCGATAGCAAAAGGAGAGAACTTTTTTTATTCGGGCAGATTTGAGTTTAGTTTCAGAAAATAATCGTATAATTAATGAAATAAAGACAAAGTTCAATAAAATTGATGTTGTTATTTTTTGCGCAGCTGCGCTTAAGTTCAGAGAGAAAACCAACGATACTAAAGAAGGATTCGAATTTACTTTCGCTCTTTTCCCGTTTTGGGTATGATTTTTTATAAGTAATATTAACAAGGGAAACCATCGGTTTTTCCCAATCGTATATTACATGACAAGGCGGCGACGTTTGCGGTCTTAAAAACAAAATGAGAGCACCACGTCTTTGCGCCTTCGCGAGAGAATAATTTCCCGCGGGATATTTTAAAAGAACCTGATTGGCAAAAATAATATCCATATCTACTGAATTGCCGCCTTACAAGCATACCCAGCAGCACTTGCTGGAGTTTATGGAAGGCGCGTACAATGCCGGTGAAAAAGAAAGGAGAATATTAAGTTACCTGTATAAACACAGTGGTATTGATACGCGCTACTCGGTAATACCGGACTTTACATTACCCATTAATGAATGGCAGTTTTTCCCAAAGTCGCGCGATCTGGAACCATTCCCTAACCTGGAATACAGAATGCAGTGGTTTGGGAAACATGCGCTGCCACTTACCTTGAAATGCGCTGAAAAATGTATTGATGGGATCATAGAAAAAGGCGAGATCACGCATCTCATCACCGTCAGCTGTACCGGCATGAGTGCCCCGGGCCTGGAACTGGAGCTAATGGAAGCGATGGGGCTAAATACAAATACTACCCGCACAGCGATAAATTTTATGGGTTGCTATGCAGCCATCCATGCACTAAAAATGGCCAATGATATTGTAACTGCGCAACCGGCATCCAAAGTACTGCTGGTATGTACGGAACTGTGCAGCCTTCATTTTCAAAAGACATTTACAGAAGATGCGATCACTGCGCCACTTTTATTTGGAGATGGCAGCGCCGCTGCATTGGTGTGCAATGATAATGATACACATAAAGGAATAAGGCTGGATAGTTTTTATTCGGAAGTGCTGAAAGAAGCAAAGGACAGTATGTCGTGGCGTCTTTCATCAAATGGCTTTGTGATGACCCTTGATGCGGATGTGCCGGAATTATTCAGGGCGGATATAGGGCCACTTAAAGAGCGCGCTATTGAAAAGGCCGGATATACCGAAGACTCAATAAAACACTACTGTATACATCCGGGAGGTAAGCGGATACTGGAAGCACTGGGTAAGGGCCTATCACTTACGGATGATGACCTTGCGGCTTCTTATAAAATATTGAAGGAGTATGGAAATATGTCTTCGGCTACCATATTGTTTGTATTGAAAGAAATGTGGGCGAAAATACCGGATGATGGAGGACATATTTTTGCAGCTGCATTTGGTCCCGGCCTTACTATGGAAAGTGTAATAATGACTGCGATATGAACCTGAACACAAAGTCATACGAAAAGGAGCTGCTGGATAATGATGATATTCCTTACAGTGATCTTTTGATCAATCTTCGTGAATTAAATACAGTAAATACTTTTCTCGGTGGCCATAATATTACCTGTAAAGGGGTTGATCATTTTATTAACAGCATACCTGCACCATCATTAACTATAGCTGAGATAGGCTGTGGCGGCGGTGACAACCTTTTTGCGATAAAAAAACATCTTGCAAAGAAGCAACGAAAAGCAAAACTTACAGGTGTTGATATAAAGCGGGAATGTATAGCGTATGCACAGGAATCAGGCTCTGACATTGAATGGATATGCAGCGATTACCGCACTGTGAAATGGAGCGGAGAAAAGCCGGATGTTATTTTCTTGTCACTGTTTTGCCATCATTTCACGGATGATGAACTGGTAGCGCAGATGCAATGGCTGAAAGTAAACAGCAGGGTAGGATTTTTTATAAATGACCTTCACCGGCATGCTTTAGCTTACCATTCAATAAAGATCATGACAAAATTATTCTCGAGATCTTACCTTGTAAAAAACGATGCTCCTTTATCGGTGAAACGCGGATTCAAAAAAAGTGAGTGGGTGAAAATACTATCAGATGCAGGGATCAAAAACTATAGGATCAAATGGCAATGGGCGTTTCGCTACCTTATTTGTGTGAATCATGAATAGCAGCAATACATATGATGTGGTGATAGTTGGCGGTGGTATAGCCGGCCTCTCTTTAGCAATTTTATTAGGGCGACAACATTATAAAATACTGCTGCTGGAAAAAGAAAGTTATCCAAAGCATAAAGTATGCGGCGAATATATAAGCATGGAGAGTAAGCCTTTTTTGTTAAGCCTTGGCCTCGCAGTTGATGAGATGCAATTGCCGGTGATCAATAAGCTACAGGTTACGGACGCAAGAGGGAATGTGGTGAACGCCGACCTGCCACAAGGTGGCTTTGGCATCAGCAGGTATAAGCTGGATGCGGCGCTTGCTGAACTTGCACAAAAGGCCGGTGCAACAATACTTACAAAAACCAAGGTTGAAGATGTGCAATGGGGTAGTGACTCCTATACTGTAAAAGCTAAAGACCAAACCTATGCAGCTAAAGTCGTTTGCGGCACATGGGGCAAACGGAGCAACATAGATGTGAAATGGCAGCGAACATTTATTAAGGAAAAGAACAGGGCGCTTAATAATTATATAGCTGTAAAATACCACATCAATTACCCATGGCCGAATGATATAGTGGGGCTACATAATTTTAAAAATGGTTATTGCGGTATATCACGAGTGGAAGATGGAAGAACATGCCTGTGCTACCTTACCACTGCCACCAACCTGCAGGAGAACGGCAATGATATTAAAAGATTAGAGCAGGAAACGGTAATGCAGAATCCGTGGCTTAAAAAGATATTTGGTGAGGCTGAATTTCTGTATGAATCACCACTGGCTATATCACAGATCAGTTTTGAGCGGAAGACACAGGTGGAGGAGCATGTGTTGCTGCTGGGTGATGCCGCGGGTTCAATCACGCCTTTATGTGGTAATGGCATGAGCATGGCGATGCGTGCAGCAAAAATATCGGGAGGCCTTATTGATGAATTTTTGAAGGGGAGTATCAGCAGGGAAGTGATGGAGAAAAACTATAGTGACCAATGGGGCAGTGTGTTTTCAAAGCGCCTGTCTATGGGGAGGTTTATACAAAGTAATTTTGGAAAGGGTGGTATTACTTCTGTTTTTTTAAAAGTGGCGAATGCTTTTCCTTTTGTGAAACGGGCGCTGATTAGGGGGGCTTCGGGGAGCGTTTTTTAAAAAGCAGTAGATACTATTTTTGTTTTATTGTATTATTCAGGATTTTCCAAATATCAGTTTGAGCTAACATTTACAAATCTGTCTAGAGGGATTATAGTCCCAAAATCAGGGACTGCCTTTCCTAGTTTCAAAGCGTTAAATTGTTTCTCTATTTTGTTAGCGTTGGCTGGTTTCAATAGTTTTAAATTGGGCACGATATATTCAAAGGTTTCAAAATAATTTTTGAATTCATTAATGATTGATTTATAAGGTATCACTCCGCTTGCTTCGAATTTCTTAAATAATTTGCTATACTTTTTTTGAACAATTAAATAGTCAACTTGTGGAAGTATAATTGGAATATGTTGCGGCCATACACAGGCTGTGTATAGCTTTCCATCTTCTTTATTTTTCAAAACAAAGAAACCAGTTACGAATATATTGTCTCCTAAAATGGTTTGTAAGTCTTGCCGGTGATATTGGTATAACCATAAATAGTTTGATATTTCTAGCGGTAAATATTCAAATTTAAACTTTTCAAAACTGTCTAAAGTCACTCCGTTATTGTGTCTTGTCCATTGCTCTTGAAAATAACCAGAAGGGAATTTATGAGGATTGTTTGGGTCATTTTCATCTTGAGGATCAAGCACATGAAGCTCAAGGGAGTTAATAAATTTTTCAATTACTGGAAAAATCTCAATTCCAAAAAATGTGGGCCTGTAAAAATTAATGCTAAAACTAAAATTCAAATATTTAAACTCTTCAAAGCTATCGAAAGACTTTATATATTCTGGATCATTGTTAATTTCGTTCCAGTGAATCAAAAAGTATACTCCTGTTTCTGGATTCTCATAACACCATTGCTTTGTATGCTCACTATTATTAAATGGTAAGTTTTGGCTAAGGTACTCAGCTATATCTTGTTCTGTAATTGTGCTGTCTTTTCTCTTATAGAAATATAGGTCAAAACTCATATTTGCATGCTGGTTATTTATAAATATACTCAATTATAGAAAATGCATTTCGGAAAATGATAAAAAAACACTCTAAAAAAGAGAACCCTGCACATGTGCAGGGTTCTTCTTTTATAAAATTTTCAAACTTGTTTAAGCTTCCGCATAAGATTCTGTAGGCTCACAAGTGCATATGAGGTTGCGATCACCGTAGGTATTGTTTACACGCGATACGCTTGGCCAGAATTTATTGTGTTTTACCCATGGCAGGGGGAAGGCTGCCTGCTGGCGGCTGTATTTATGGTTCCACTCATCGGCAGTTATCACTGCTTGTGTGTGCGGTGCATTTTTAAGTGCATTATCCAGTTTGTCTGCACGGCCTTCTTCAACATCTCGGATCTCCTGGCGTATAGCAAGCATTGCATCACAGAAACGGTCCAGTTCTGCTTTGTCCTCACTTTCGGTAGGCTCTATCATCAGTGTGCCGGCAACCGGGAAGCTCATGGTAGGTGCATGGAAACCATAATCAATGAGGCGTTTTGCAACATCTTCAGCTTCTACTTCAGCACTCTTTTTATAAGGGCGAAGGTCTACTATAAACTCATGTGCGGTAGTGCCGCCATGACCGGTATACAGAATGTCGAAATCGTTTTGCAGGCGGGCGCGCATGTAGTTAGCATTCAGAATAGCATACTCAGTAGCCTTGCGCACACCTATTGCTCCCAACATGCGGATATATGCATAAGAGATCAGCAATATGCTGGCAGAGCCATAAGGAGCGGCAGATACTGCATGGGCAGCGTGGCCATTACCTTCTACTGTTGTGCCAAATACATGCCCGGGTAAAAATGCTTCCAGGTGCTTCTTAACACATATCGGGCCCATGCCGGGTCCGCCGCCGCCATGAGGAATAGAGAAGGTCTTGTGTAAGTTCAGGTGGCACACATCAGCGCCTATCAGGCCGGGAGCGGTGAGGCCTACTTGTGCATTCATGTTTGCGCCATCCATGTATACCTGACCACCATGTTCATGTACTATGTTGGTTATTTCCTTTACCGACTCTTCGTAAATACCATAAGTGGAAGGGTATGTTATCATGATACCCGCAAGGTTTGCAGCATGTTGTTCTGCCTTTGCTTTCAGATCATGCACATCTATGTATCCGTTATCATGTGCTTTTACCACTACCACTTTATAACCCACCATTACTGCACTTGCTGGGTTAGTGCCGTGTGCAGATATAGGTATCAGAATCACATTGCGGTGGCCTTCTTTGCGACTTTCGTGGTAACCGCGTATTGCCAGCAGGCCGGCATATTCGCCTTGTGCACCACTATTAGGTTGCAGGCTACATGCATCAAAAGCAGTGATCTCGCATAAGTATGCCGACAGGTCTTTAGCTATTTGCAAATAACCTTCCACCTGGTCTTTTGGTGCAAAGGGGTGCATCTTGCTCCAGTGTGCCCAGCTCAGTGGCATCATTTCAGTTGCCGCGTTGAGCTTCATGGTGCAGGAGCCCAGGGATATCATGCTGGTATTGAGGCTGAGGTCTTTATTCTCCAACATTTTTATATAGCGCATCATTTGTGTTTCGCTATGATGGCTGTTAAACACCTGTTGTTTTAAAAAGTCGCTTGTGCGGGTAAGTGGAGTAGGAATATGGGTGAGGGCAATATTCTCATCTATATTAAATGTAGATGGTACGTCAGGATGAGTGAAAACACTTATAATATCAAGCACATCACGTGAAGTTGTTGTTTCATCAAGAGATATACTGATATGCCCGTTTGAATGGTAACAAAAATTGATGCCTCTTGTTTCTGCTATTCTGCGAACCGTTTCCACATCACTAACAACTATTGTTATGGTATCAAAATAGGTTTTGCTGTGCATCTTTACACCGGCATCTGATAATGCGTTGCCAAGAGCCTGGGTAAGTGCGGCAATACGTTTTGCAATATTTTTCAATCCATCCGGGCCATGATATACCGCATACATAGCAGCCATATTGGCCAGCAGCGCCTGTGCCGTGCAGATATTAGAAGTTGCTTTTTCTCTTTTAATGTGCTGCTCACGTGTGCCCAGTGCCATACGAAGCGCCCTATTGTTATTCGCGTCAATACTGATACCGATGATACGGCCCGGTATCAGGCGTTTAAAATCTTCTTTTGTGGAAAAGAAAGCCGCGTGAGGGCCTCCATATCCGAGTGGCACGCCAAAACGTTGTGCGGTGCCCAGGGCAACATCTGCACCTATTTCACCGGGAGGTGTAAGCAGTGTAAGGGCAAGCAGGTCTGTTGCCATTGCAACATATCCGCCGGCCTCATGCATTGTGGCAATAAACCCACGATAATCTTCTACATCACCGTTGCAGTTAGGATATTGAATTAATGCACCAAAGTATGTTGTGTCAATATCTGCAATACGATAATCACCATATACCACTTCTACTCCAAGTGGTGTAGCGCGCGTAACAACCACATCTTTTGTTTGTGCGAAAACATCATGGTCTACAAAGAATTTTTTACGGGTAGGATTATCATGATCCTTATTAAGTGCGTGGAAGAACATGTTCATGGCCTCAGCGGCAGCAGTAGCTTCATCAAGCAACGATGCGTTGGTGATTGGTAATGCAGTGAGGTCGCTGACCATTGTCTGGAAGTTAAGCAGGCTTTCAAGGCGGCCCTGGCTTATCTCTGCCTGGTAAGGGGTGTATTGTGTATACCAACCCGGGTTTTCAAAAATATTGCGCAGTATCACGCTTGGCGTATGCGTATCATAATACCCTTGGCCAATATAGTTTTTGTATAGCTTGTTTTTGGAAGCAGTTTCCCTGAGGTCGTAAAGATATTCGGCTTCGCTAACGCCATCCGGAATTTGCAGCTTATGATCCATACGTATAGAAGCAGGTACCGTGCGGCGTATTAACTCTTCCATGCTTTCGATACCAATGGTTTCGAGCATATTTTTAGTATCCTGCTCATTAGGGCCAATATGCCGATGAGTAAATTCTTCGTTTTGAATGGAAAACAAATTCATAAAACAGTATAAAGTATTGAGTGAAAAATAATCTACAAAAAGATGTGCAAAGATAATTTAATTGACGTAATTGATAAGATGATTGATAACAGCTAAAAGTTATAAAAAATTGCCATGTTTGTAGCGTTTTAAGTATGTTTTCTTATAAAGTATTAAGGGGCGTATTTTAATTGCAATGTTTTAAATTTTTATTTAGATTATATTTAATCAGTCATAGATTTGCTCAATTAAAAAATAAAATCATATGCTATACAACCCATTGATATATTGATATTCATAAACGATAGCTAATACCTTACCTTTTAGTATTTTTACGGTTTCTAACCACAACATCGCTTATGTGGCATAATATAGCCGCGTTTATTATAAAATATCGTATCGTACTGCTTATATTATTATTGGCAGATACGGGTATAATGGGTTATTTCGCTTCCCAGGTAAAGATCAGTTATGAATTTACCAGCGCGGTGCCTACCGATAATCCCAAATATATAGAATATCAAAGTTTTCGCAAGCAGTTTGGAGAAGATGGTAACCTTATGGTGATAGGGGTGCAAACCAAGGAATTCTTTTCTCCATCATTTTTTAATGACTATGCGGTGCTGGCAAAAGAAATTGCCAAAGTGAATGCCGTAGAAAATGTACTTAGTATACCCGGCGCAATTACTTTGGTAAAAGACACAGTTACTCAAAAATTAAAAGTTTCCCCTATTGCGGGTGACCCGCCATTCAGCAATGTGGATAGTATAAAGCAAACATTTCTCAATCTCCCTTTTTATAAAGGGTTCCTCTATAATCCGGCTACAGATGCGTATATGATGGCCGTGCGGATAGATAAAAACGTATTGAATTCGAAGGATAGGGCGGGTGTGATCAACCAGATACTGGAGCTAGGCAAGGCTTTTGGGGAAAAACACAATACAGAGATCCATTATTCCGGCCTGCCGCTTATCCGCACCGAGATGGCGATGAAAGTGCAATCTGAAATGAGGTTGTTCCTGATACTTTCTTTTGTACTTACCGCAATTATTCTAACACTGTTTTTCCGTTCTTTTACCGCAGTTCTGTCTTCAATGCTTGTTGTGGCAATAGGTGTTGTTTGGTCAATGGGTACTATTGTATTGCTCGGTTATAAGATCACCATACTGACGGCACTTATTCCTCCATTGGTGGTTGTAATTGGTATTCCTAATTGTGTATACCTGCTCAACCGCTACCATTATGAATACTATAAGAACCCGAATAAGATGAAATCCTTACTGCGCATGGTAGACAGGATGGGTATAGTAACTTTCTTCACTAATCTAACAGCAGCAATAGGTTTTGGAGTATTCTTTTTTACCAAAAGCACATTGCTTAAGGAGTTTGGACTTGTAGCGGGTATTAATATTCTTGGTTTGTTTGTTATTTCGCTGGTTTTTATACCAGCATTTTTTAGTTTCCTGCCCCCACCCAATGTAAAGCACACCCAATACCTGGAAAATGGCTGGATCAACAAATTACTCACCCGTATCACCAACTGGGTATTCAGCCATAGGATATGGATATATGGGTTCACATTTGCGATCTGCATTTTTTCTGTCATCGGTCTTTTACGGCTCCGCAATGATGCGCATATTGTTGATGATCTTCCACGGTCTGATAAGGTATATGTAGACCTTAAATTCTTTGAAAGTAATTTCAAGGGTGTAATGCCACTGGAGATAGTAATAGATACCAAGCGGAAAAACGGGGTTTTATCGCTTGATGTGCTTGGAAAAATGGACAGGCTTGTGGATTCTCTGCAACAATACCCGGAGATCGGTCGGCCGCTTGCCATCACTGAAGGTATCAAATTTGCCAACCAGGCTTATTTTGGTGGTGATACGGGCAATTACCAGGTGCCTGCTGATATGATACAGGCTGCTTTCATTATGCCTTATCTGCGCACTAATAAAGGCGATAACAATAGCATGTTCAACCGCCTTTTACATTCATTTATTGACAGTACGAAACAAAAAGCGCGTATCAGTGTAAGCATGGCTGACATTGGATCCCGCCGTCTGCCGGCTTTGATGGATAGTATAAGACCGCAGGTAAATAGCATTTTCGACAGCAATAAATTCAAAGTAACTTATACCGGTACCAGTATCACCTTCCTGGAAGGCAGTAAATTTATTGTAAATAGCCTGCGCGATAGCCTCATACTTGCTTTTATTATAATATTTAGTTGTATGATATTGCTCTTCAGTTCGTGGAGAATATTACTCATTTCTATTGTGGTGAATATTGTTCCGCTACTTATCACTGCAGGACTTATGGGCTGGATAGGTATTCGTATTAAGCCGTCAACGGTGCTTGTATTCAGCGTTGCGCTGGGAATTACAATAGATGTTACCATCCGTTTTTTGGTTAATTTTAAACAAGAGCTTGTGCGGCACGATGATAGTATAGCCAACACCGTGCATAGAACAATTCATGATACAGGTTTGAGTATTATATATACATCATTAATACTGATTGCAGGTTTCAGTGTGTTTATATTATCGCAATTTGATGGTACTAAATCGCTCGGTTATCTTACATCTATCACATTATTGCTGGCTATGGTTACCAACCTGGTTTTATTGCCGGCACTATTGCTTTGGATGGATAAAGTAATTGAGAAAAAGAACAACGCTTTGCAGTTCCTTATGGATGAGGATGACGACCTGATAAAGATAAATGACTAATTATTATTTTTGCTTCAGCTATGGAGTTTGACAAAATAAAAAATAAAGGCCAGGCCAGATTATTCAGGAATGACTATATGGAGATGATGACCAAAACGCATCCCATTGTTGTCTACTGCATGTATTTTCCTGTTATTGCTTTTATGCTCTACTACGGATCTGCCAGCAAGGGTATATCGGTTGGGGCAGAGTTATTACTGTTTATTTCGGGGATCGCTTTTTGGACCCTTTTTGAATATGTTATGCACCGCTACCTGTTTCATATGTTTGTAGAGAGTGAGCGAGCCAAAAAATTTGTTTATACGCTGCATGGTGTGCATCATGAATACCCACGCGATAAAGAGCGGCTTTTTATGCCACCCGTCCCCAGTATTATTGTTTCCAGTATCATTTTCTCATTAATGTACTTCCTTATGGGGTGGAAAGCATTGTCATTTTTCCCGGGCTTCCTGTTTGGCTATATTGCTTACGGCTCTATGCACTACGCCATTCATGCTTTTGCCCCGCCAAAATTCCTGAAGGCCCTATGGCGTAATCATCACCTGCATCACTATAAAGCACCCGATAAAGGTTTTGGCGTAAGTTCAGTGCTATGGGATGTGGTGTTCAGGACGGTGCCTAAGAAGGAGGAAGCGTAGCGATTAATCATTTGTAATACTTTCTTGCCCAGTAATGGGGTCAATAACTTTTCGTGGTTTGCCTATTTCCTTTAATTGTTCAGCATCTATTATTGTAAACTCCATTCCTTCTAGCACTAGGTCGGTGTGATCCATATCCCTATAAACAATATTTGTAAAGCAAAGTTTATCTCCGTTTTGTAGTGTTTTAAAAAAATTCCTTGAGGTCTCATCAAATCGTGTTCCATTTGGATCTTGCAAAGTTCTTCTAAAAATCTCTACTCCGTTCCTATTCAATATAGTCGTAAATTTAATGATAGGGAAATGTGCATCCATCTCTAATCCGTATACATAGGCTGAAAGAGCGGCACTGTGATATACTAAAAGTGCAGGAATATTCCCCTTTGTTTTACCATTAAATGAGACTGCTACGGGCAATCGGTTTACCCTGAATATATAACTTTGAATAAGTATTTTCTTCGGGGAATTGCGTTTGTATACCGAAATAGTTGATAAACCTACCTTTTCAGGAATAATAGAAAAGTGTCCGTTTTCCGCCTTTGTTATTTTGCCATTATTTGTCGTTAATTCAATAGAAGTTGATGGGCAATTTTCTATAGCAACAGTTAATGGATTTTGAATGCCGACATAAATTATGTTTTGCATGTCATTTTGTATAGCAACTACCTGCGAATATGCAAGGAATGGAGAAAGGATAAAAAGCAGTGAATAAATTAATCTCCCCATTTTTATATATTTTATGACTTCATAAACACACTATAAATATAAAAGATTAAATTTGTGAAAAGCAAAGTTTATGAAAGGAGTAAGTTTTGTTACCGATGAAACACGTAAGAGACGCTATGCACAAATAGATTTGAAAGGTATTTCCCAATATGATGATAATGCTTTTGAAGACCTTATGGATCTTATTATTGCAGAAGCAAGAAAGGATGAAAAAAGCATTCCATGGGAAAGTGTAAAAGCAGAGTTAATTAAAGAGGGCAAAATCAATGTACCAAATAGTCGTAAAGCCGTCCGCAAGAAAAGAGCTTAAAAAACTGCCTGTTTTTATAGCCACTTCTATAGCCAGGAAAATAGATAGCCTTGCTAAAAATCCCCGACCGGAAGGGTGTAAAAAGCTGGTAAATAATAAAGAAGAACTCTGGCGTATACGAGTGGGGGATTATAGAATACTATATGCAATTGATGACTCCATTCGAATAGTAGATATCCACCATGTGGGTAACAGACGTGAAATATATAGGTAAAAGCGGCCGCTGCATAATGCCTAAGAAGGAATATTGGAGATTATTCATCCGTTAGGCAGATCTTTTGTAGTCCGGATAAGCCCTATTCCCGCAAAAAAGAAGATTAATCCCAATATCCCATATACGGATATAACTTTAACATCGTAGTTATTGTTGCTGTGTTCCACAAATTTAATGGCACCCGCTACCAGGCCAAGAACCCCGAGTAATGTTAATATCATGCCTATAACTCTCTTTTCCATCAGAATAACATGTTTTGTATTATAGTTTACATAAATAACGTGCCTTCATAGTTCATGGCATGTGATTTGATTATGTAATTATAGAACCTTATTAAAACGGGAGAAATGATGAAAACGATAAAACAAGAGGATTACACCAAGCTGAATAAAGCCCTTTATGAACTTGAAGATTTGCTGGGTTGCATAGGAGTAAAAGAATTTTCCCTCTCTCGCGAAAAGCACAATATGCAAATGGACCTCAACGCTGAAAATATTGATACCGAATTACTTTCTACCTTTTGTAATAAGATAGAGCGGATACATTTTGCCAAATTCGGGCGATGGGTTTCAAACCGCTGAATAATATACAACAGGCTGTTTTATCAGCCTGTTTCTTTGATCAATACCATAGAAATCTTTTGCACTAACGGCTATCTTTGTATCTTGCTTCATAACCTCAATTCCAGCAAGAGAAACAACTTATAAAATGGCTCAGAATATCCTTGTTATCGACGATGAAAAAGCGATCCGGAAGGCGCTAATTGAAATTCTTACCTTCGAAGGGTTTGTTGTAGATGAGGCGGTAGATGGAGTTGAAGGAGTAAAAAAAATTAAAGAGAATAATTACGATTGCATACTCTGCGATATTAAAATGCCCAAAATGGATGGCATGGAGGTATTACAGGTTGCCCGTGAAGAAAGGCCTGATACACCTTTCATTGTTATTTCCGGGCATGGTAACATTGAGACTGCTGTTGACGCGGTAAAAAAAGGCGCTTACGATTATATTTCTAAACCACCGGACCTGAACCGCTTATTGATCACGGTACGAAACGCGATGGATAAGAAGTCACTGGTAACAGAAACCAAACAACTCCGCAAACGTATATCGCGTGGTTATGAAATGATCGGCAACAGTGAAGGCATGCTAAGCATTCAGGAAACAATAGCCAAGGTAGCACCAACTGATGCCCGTGTACTTATCACCGGGGATAATGGTGTTGGGAAGGAATTGGTTGCCCGTCGTATTCATGAACTTAGCAACCGTTGCAATGGCCCGCTAATAGAGGTTAACTGCGCAGCAATACCATCTGAGCTTATTGAGAGCGAATTATTCGGTCATGAAAAAGGCTCATTTACTTCAGCAATAAAACAACGCCTTGGTAAATTTGAACAAGCCAATGGAGGTACACTTTTCCTTGATGAGATAGGAGATATGAGTCTTGATGCGCAGGCGAAAATGCTGCGTGCACTGCAGGAATCGAGAATAACACGCGTGGGTGGCGAAAAAGAAATTAAGGTAGACGTGCGCGTACTCGCAGCAACTAACAAAAACCTTATGGAAGAGGTAGAAGCCAAAAAATTTCGCCTTGATCTGTATCACCGCCTGAGTGTTATTGTAATACAGGTGCCGCCACTTAATGCGCGCCGTGATGATATCCCAATGCTTATAGACCACTTTATGAAAGAGATCAGTGAGGAATACAAACAACCGATGAAAGAGTTTGAACCCGCTGCAATTACTACCCTCAAGGCTTACAACTGGACGGGAAATATCCGTGAGCTGCGCAATGTAATAGAGCGCCTCATCATCCTCTCTGACAAAAAGATAACGAAGAAGGATGTAGAAACTTATATTATATTGAAGTGATTTTTTTGATTTTAGCGCCCAAAGAAAATCCCCTTTTATAAGATAAAAGGGGATTTGTTTATTCTTGTACTTAGGTTGAATTATAGCTGTTAAAGCATCCCCCTTTAGGGGCCGCGGGGTCTACCCGATCGCCTGTTTGAGATCCTCTATCAAATCATCCACATCTTCTATTCCCACGCTCAATCTTATCAACGAATCAACCAGCCCGTTCTGTATCCTGTCTTCGCGGGGTATGGATGCATGCGTCATTGTAGCGGGGTGGCCTATAAGTGACTCCACTCCACCAAGTGATTCTGCCAAAGCAAAAAGCTTTGTTGATTTCAGCACTTTTATCGCCTCATCTATATTATCATTCTTTAGCGTAAAGGATATCATACCGCCAAAACCGCGCATTTGTTTCCTTGCGATGGCATGGTTTGGATGATCTTCAAAACCTACCCACAGTACCTTACCCACTTTGGGGTGCGAACGAAGATATTTTGCAATGGCCTCACCATTCTCACAATGGCGCTCCATACGCACGTGTAGTGTTTTTATACCACGCAGCACCAGCCAGCAATCATGTGGGCCCGGCACAGCGCCACAACTGTTTTGTATAAAACGCAGGCGTTCTTCAAGCTCTTGATTATTCATTACCAAAGCGCCATGCACTACATCACTGTGACCACCCAGGTACTTCGTAGCTGAATGGAGCACAATATCTGCACCCAGGTCCATAGGGTTTTGCAGGTATGGTGATGCGAATGTGTTATCACACACCAGCAGTAATTTATGTTTTTTTGCTATATCACTGCATGCAGCAATATCTATTACATTAAGCAGCGGATTGGTAGGTGTTTCTATCCATATCATTTTAGTGTTTGCGTTGATGTGCTGCGTAATATGCTGCGCATCCTGCATCCCTATAAAATGAAATTTTATACCGTAGTTAGCAAACACCTTTGTCATGATCCGGTAAGTGCCGCCATACAGGTCGTTAGATACGATCACCTCATCACCGGGGCTTAACAGTTTTATCACAGCATCTGTAGCAGCCATACCACTCCCGAAACTGAGGCCGTATTTGGCATTCTCTATAGCTGCCAGTGCGTTTTGCAATGCATCACGTGTAGGGTTTTGAGTACGTGCATATTCGTAGCCTTTGTGGTCGCCGGGGCCTGCCTGCACATAAGTAGATACCTGGTATATAGGCGTCATAATTGCCCCGGTGGTAGGATCGGGGCGCACACCTGCATGTATTAGTTTTGTATTGAGCTTGTAGTTTTTGTCTGCCATTTTCTTGTTATTGTTATGCGGGGCAAAGGTATATGTTTTGCCGCCCTGATGCAAGAAAGTCTGAGCGGCCCTTCCGAAATTAACGATTGATCACAAAGGGCACTGTCGAACAATGATCACTGCCTATGGCTTTAAGATAATACACTCCCGCAGACAGGCCTGGCAGGTTTATTTGTTTTGTCGTTTCAGTAGTAATGATGTTCGTATTGTAAACCTGTATGCCATATGTGTTGTAAATAATAATATTATTATACAAACCGGACGGAATGGAGACTGTGAGTGGGTTATTTATTACTGGGTTAGGATAAACAGTAATACCCGTCTGAGCAATATTTATTTGTTTAACGCCGGTATTGGCATTGCCATATTTTGCTAAAAAAGGGAAATAAGGGCCACTATCAGAGGTAGTATCCGGAGCATTATTATCTGTAATTGTATGAGTGCCGAAGGCCAGCGTACTGCTGCTGAAATAGCCGGATACAAACAGGTTGCCCGAAATATCAGTAGTTATACCCGTAGCAAGATCATCGCGGCTTCCGCCAATGCTTGTTGCCCAGACGGCATTACCATTTGCATCAAATTTCAATATAAATGCATCACTTAATATCGGGACACCAAGGGATGTACTACCCTGGTTCTTAAAAGTATCATTCCCAAATATTAAGGCACTCCCGTTGAAACGACCGGACATATAAATATTGCCATTTGGATCTATTGTTATAGCTAATGCAGTTATATATTCAGGTATACTAGTGTCTGTAACGTAGCTTTTCGCCCACATTACATTACCGGCAGCATTATATTTTGTAAGGAATATTAAATTATTGCCTGAAACCGTATCAGCCCCAAAACTGAGTATTCCTGCATTATCCAGATTATTATAAGAACCCGACAGATAGGCATTTCCGGAAGAGTCTGCAGCCACAAAAACAGAAGGTATACTGGCGCTATTATTATCAGCTTTTGCCCAAAGCAGATTGCCCGCAGCATCATATTTTACAAGGTATATCGCATATGCGTCTGCGCTATCTGGTATCATGCGCAGCGCCACTGTATCAAAAGTCATTACAGGGGCATCGAAAAAGCCGGTTATATATACATTGCCTGATGGATCTGTGGCTACTGAGCTGCCTACGTTTATTGCATACCCAATGCCTCTTTTTATCCAAAGTTCATTCCCGTCCGTATCATATTTTAATACAAAAACGTCACTTCCCGTTCCTGTTAATGTATCTCCTGCAAAAATGAACGAAGGAACGCTAAGACTACCTGTAATAAATACATTACCGGAAAAATCTACAGCCATAGCAATATTATCATTTGGCCCTACCCCTCCTGTTGTGCCTTTTGCCCAAAGTAAATTTCCGGAAGCATTATACTTAGCTACGAAAATATCATTATAGACACCCGTATCTCTTAATGTATCTGTGCCAAAACTCACCTTAGGGCTGTGAAAAAAGCCGGACACATATACATTACCCATGCGGTCGGTAGCTACAGATAGGGCACCATCGTTCGATGTGCCTCCGCCACTTCTTGCCCAAAGCACATTACCGGCAGCATCATATTTCACCAAATAAATATCGCTTGTAGCACTGCTGGTATCTTTATTAAAAACAGTATCTGTGCCAAAAGACAATTTAGCACTCTCGAAAGCCCCAGCCTCATATACATTACCTGCTGCGTCTGTTGCCACTGCATTGGCCTGATTAACAACAACAGAAAATGTATTGTTGGAGTCATTGCCTGCTGCGCTTTTTGCCCATTGCCAGCTGGCTGGTTGGCTAGACGATCTATGTGCTGTTAAGACCAGCACCAGCAAAAAAAATGATTTGCATATTTTTGTGATAGATAGAGTTTTCCGATAGGTCATAAGCATAGATTTTAAATTGGATTTGTATAAAGTTAACTCAACTGCATATTCTCCCCAATACCTAAAAAGGGGGATAGAATAATGGCTAAAGGAAGACTATTTTCTTTCCGTTATAGTCTCCATATCTTTTAGCTGCCACATGTATACCACGCATTTGTGTACTCTTAATTGGGCTAAAATATTGCATCTCTATATGTATGCTGTCTTTTTTTGTGGTCCGTTTCCACAGTCCTACTACTTTACCATCAACAATGATCACCGGCTTGAAGATGCCATTATTAGTAATTGTTTCTTTTGTTCTTGATGGATCCAGGCACACAGACCTGTCTTTATAACTGACCATGAATTCATCATATGCCGGGAGGAAATAAATACTTTTAGGTTTTGCGTTGCCGGATATGCCGGAATCTTTGAACCAATAAGTGCGGCCATCTGTAGTGATGTTATCAAGCTCATGCGCTACTAGTGCTATGGCTGCCCTTGCATCCGCGACAGACATGCCGGACCACCAGGAGAAATCGTGCAGGGAAGCAGGCCCATGACTGATGAAATATCTCTTTGCAATTGTGGCAAGCGCCTCTTGTCTTGTTAGCTGTTTAACCGGAGGGATTCTTTCTTCCAGCAATGCATAGCTACTCTGTTTGCCGCGCATGGCACCATTACATACGACACCATCAAGCTCAGCATTCATCATTATGAATACAGAACGAAGTTCATTAGTTGGAATTTTTTTCTTTTCCAGTGCCTCCATTATTTCTTCGCGTGTAAGGTGCCTGCCGGCTACCTCTCGCTCAATAAGTTTGTTGCAGCGCGCATACAACTTTGCGTCAAGCCCCAGTTGCCTGCTCATGGCGGCAAAAGCACCCCTTATGCGTTGTGCTGAAAGTTGCAGCATCCAACGCACATCTGCCGGCGATACCAAATGCCAGGTGGGGCGCAATACATGTGTGCGCACAATTTCGCCACTATTTATTGCATGCTCTATATCGCTTGCAGTTTTGCCCAGCCGTAGGCCTACGGCCCACTTCACCATAGCATAATCCTGCGCCTGCATCGCCCCGAAATGATGCACCAATTCACCGGGCTGTGTGAATTTTGTGCCGGTAAGCTGCTGGTTTTGCAGGCGGTGCATTATAATTTCATTGGTGGTCATAATGCTGCTTACAGATAAAAATAGAAGGGAAATATTATGTTGAAATTAGGCAAAAAGAATAAACCCAGAGGCTGCGCGGGATTATTGTCTTTTTAAATCATTTTGAATTAAATGAAGACAAATTACCTTTATTAAATTCAGTTCAAGCTCTTGTATAAACCATCATTACAAAGTCATATCGCTATTTCAATCCCTTCTTTTTTAACTTCCGAAACTAATGCCGAATCATTATCAGAATAAAACTTATTATAGCCTATAGTAAACGGCTCGATGCGCAGGTCAACTTCTTTTCTGTAAAGCCACGCTTTTGCTTTTACTCTAATATCGTAGCTATCATATATTTCAGATATAAGCATAATATCTATATCGCTATCCGGCCTTTGCTCGTTGCGGGCATAGCTACCATACAAAAACGCTTTCTGAATATTTATCCCGTTTTTTTTAAGAATAGCAATATATTTTTGCAATGATTTTATAACTTCTGCCTGAGCCATTGGTACATTTTTAAAGTTTGTACATAAAAATTATTTGCCATCAGCGAACTTGGGTTTGGAAAATTTTCAGGATAACGTCCTTCTATTTGAAAAACCTGCATTTCTGTCAAAAAGATCATTTGCTCATCATCTAATGTTAATTGTGCGATAACTAAAAGCCGTTCTAAATCATGAGTACGAGGGGGATGGTCTTTTGTTATTTTTACCACTAAAGCCTTCAATATTTTTTCAATACTTAAATGGCAAAAAAACAAGCCAGCTAAATACCGTTTATTTTCAATCATTATCTTAGCATTCAGCATTTCTTCTTCTGCTCCCGTTTGCCAATATTCAATTTGTTTGATAATGTTTATCATAAACTAATACCAAAGCTAAGTAAAAAATTCCAACTGGTCGTGCGCTTACAGGTTCAAATTTACCCGTCCTGTAGTACGTAAAAAGCCGGATCGTTCCATGATCCGGCTTTACTTTTTAAATTATTTAAACCCTATAACTTGATCAGGTCGTCTGTCTGCGCATCATAGAAATTGTATTCTGTGAGCGGGGAGTTATTATCAGCTACTACTTTCACTTTCACTTTGTATTGCTTATCCCATTTCTTAGCAATAGATGGCTTGAAGAAACTGCCCTTGGTAAGGTAGGCCTCTACAATAGGGTGTACATGCAGGGTTAGTTTGCGTATTCCCTGGTTTACTACATATTTCAGGTCTTTTTCGATGTCGTCTCCCAATAGTATTGATGGGCCTATCATACCTGTTCCTTTACATGTGGGGCAAACTTCCGCAGTAGATATATTCAGTTCCGGGCGCAGGCGCTGACGTGTGATTTGCATCAGGCCAAACTTAGATATTGGCAACACAGTATGGCGCGCACGATCGTTAGCCATGAGTTCTTCCATCCCTTCAAACAGTTGTTTCCTGTTTTCAGGCAGTTTCATGTCTATGAAATCAATAATGATGATACCGCCAAGATCGCGAAGGCGCATTTGCCGCACTATTTCCTGCGCAGCTTCCAGGTTGGTAGCCATTGCATTTTGCTCTTGCCCTGCTTCCCCGTGCCGCGTGCCGCTATTTACATCTATTACATGCAGCGCTTCTGTGTGCTCTATGATAAGGTATGCGCCACTATTCAGGTTCACTGTTTTCCCAAAAGCAGCTTTCACTTGTTTGGATACGCCAAACGTATCAAATATTGACTGGCCATTACTATGGAGGCTCACAATATCTTCCTGCCCCGGCGATACACGGGTAATATATTCTTTAGCTATACCGAGCAATTTTTTATCGTTCACAACTACCCGCTGAAAACTGTCATTGAGTAGATCCCGGAGTATTGATGTGGTCTTATCCTGCTCACTAAGTACCATTTGAGGCGCTTTGGCACCCTTTAGGTTATGTTGCAGGCTGATCCAGGTTTTTTCTAATTCAAGTATATCAGCGTGAAGCTCTGCGGTATTTTTACCTTCTGCCGCTGTACGCACAATAACCCCGAAATTCTTTGGTTTAATGCCCTCTACGATCTTCTGTAGCCGTTTGCGTTCATCAGCCGAATGTATCTTCCTTGATATAGCTACTACATCATTAAATGGAGTAACCACTACAAAGCGACCGGGCAGAGATATCTCGCAGCTTAACCTTGGACCTTTTGACGAAATTGGTTCTTTTAATATTTGTACTATTATTTCAGGCTTACCGGTAAATACTTCAGTTATTTTGCCGCTCTTGAGTATTTCCGGTTCATTTTTGAACTTCCCGAAATCATCTCCCCAGGTAGTACTGCCGGCAACAGACTGTGTAGTAAATTTTACTAATGATTTTAAATATGGGCTAAGGTCTGTATAATGAAGAAAAGCATCTTTTTCATAGCCCACATCCACAAACACTGCATTAAGGCCCGGCATGAGCTTTTTTATTTTGCCCAGGTACAGGTCGCCAACCGCGAATTGGCCTTGTCCGCGTTCATAATGAAGTTCTACGAGCTTTTTATCTTCTAATAAAGCTATTTCAACACCTTCACCTGATGCATTAATAATAAGTTCTTTGTTCATTGGTGTTTTCCAATTTCGCTCCTCACTTTCGCCCGGTATTTTATATTGGCTGGATAAACCGGGCTGCGATCGCCACCATATTTCAGCAAAGCCATTATGCTATAATGATAAACCTGTACATAACTTGCTATAATAGATTATGCAAATTATGTACAGTATATCCGGTAAGATTAACCGCAAAGGATATTTTCAAGTAATTGAAAATATTTCACGCTCAACTTAACCCAATAGCAACGTTTTTTAAGGAGCAGAGGTTAAAGCCTATTTGTTCTTCTTATGACGGTTCTTTCTCAAACGTTTTTTACGTTTATGAGTGGCTATCTTATGACGTTTCCTCTTTTTACCACAAGGCATAATATGAGTTTTTTTAAAAAGTTACTTTAATGAATTTATATGCTTATCAATTTCTTTACTGAATTCCGGGTTATCTACTACCTGCTTGCATTTTTCAAGCATTTCTATCGCCTTATGTTTGTCGCCCTTGCCTTCGTAAGCCTGTGCCATGAAGTATAAAGCTTCTTTATTTTCAGGTTCCTTCTTTAGTATTGTTTCAAACCTTCCTATTGCTTTATCAAACTGCGCCGATTGTATCGACATCCTCCCCAACAACATGTTAGCTGCTACATCATCCGGCTTTTCCCTGGTAATAGCTAAAAGTATCTGCACTCCCCTCATTGGTTCGCCCGTCCCTTCTATATATCCTGTTGCCAGTGCCAGCTTTGTATCTTCGTTATCCGGATTTATCTTTAAAGACTGCTCCAGGCAACCCACCGCTTCCGTTGCTTCCCACATCTGAACTGATGGCGAACTCTCGTTTTCCATCAACTGTAAAAAGTTTTGGCCTGCAAAGGTCAGCTTTTTTTCGGAATTTTCCAATTTAGCTGATTTTGCTTTATAATAAGCCGCAACAGGCAGCATATTGCCGCGCTCCCAAACCCCGGAAAGGTGTATAAAAACAGAAGCCATGCGTGACGAGTCACGTATGGCTGTAAGTTCATTTTCGATGGTATTTACCGTATCAACAGCTGTTTTCGGGAGCTGTCTTCTCGATGCGGTCAATATAGAGTCGAAAGAGGCGGCCTTCATGGTGTTAGGGCCCTGGGTCATTGCTCCGGCTGTGGGTTGCATATTTGCACCCGGTTTCTTGGCCGGAGGAACCGTATTACCTCCCCAGTATAAAAGAGCGATCAATGCTATTGCTACCGCAAGTGTTATGTAATGTGTTACCCGCAAGGAATTAGATTTTTTCAGTGCAAAGGTAACAAATCGTACTTGCTCGTTTGTTAATCATTTTCAATCAGATCAGCATCGGTGTGTTCCACCAGTTCATGCTTTGAGTCTTTTACAGCCTGTACAAACTCTTTTGCAGGTTTGAATGCAGGAATAAAATGCTCCGGTATCTCTACCGCTACATTCTTCTTTATATTACGCCCAATTTTGGCAGCACGTTTCTTTAATATGAAACTGCCAAAACCACGCACATAAACCGGCTCTCCTTCTACAAGAGACGTCTTTACTTCTTTAAAGAACGTTTCAAGCGCTACCAGTATATCTACTTTTGGTATTCCTGTTTTCTCAGCAATACTACCTACCACATCTGCCTTTCTCATAGGATGATTTTATTATTAGTTTAGTAAGAAAATTAGTTACATGAAAAACTAAGACTTTCAATGGCATAGAATAAATCAAGAATCAGACCATTTTTAAATATGCCAATAAAATTATTTTGTTAATGATTATATTATTTAAATTTTATAAATAGTGTTTAAGATAACACACTGATTATCATACTATAAGCGCTACACATAAACATTGTTTAATTTTATGCAAAGATATAAAAAATTTCATTCACTAATACTATATGTGTAACATTCACTAAATGTGGGGAATAGAACGGGGAAAATATTCCCCATTTTTTGTTAATGGATAACTATTTGCGACAGTCATTGTGTATGTATTTTCATTATGCGTAATTCATTTTTCTCCATTTTATAGGGCATCATGCATATACATATGCTACTTTTGCATCAAAATTGCATAGTGCAAAATAAAAAGAATAAAGCGGTAGCTTATTGGTTGTTGGCAGGGGTAATTATGATCATTATCCAGACTTTACTTGGCGGCGTTACACGTCTCACCGGTTCCGGGCTATCAATCACCAAATGGAATCCTTTATTTGGTATACTCCCACCCCTTAACACTAAACAATGGAACGAAGCATTTGAAGGTTATAAACAAATTGGCCAGTTCAAGTATATGAACAGTGCCTATACCCTCGATGATTTTAAGTCTATATTTTTCTGGGAGTGGTTTCACCGGGTATGGGCACGGATGTTGGGCGTTGTGTTTGCAATAGGTTTTGTGTATTTCCTCGTGAAAAAATATTTCGACAGGAATATGATAAAGCCCTTTATCATCCTGTTTCTGTTAGGTGGCTTACAGGGTCTCATAGGCTGGGTAATGGTAGCCAGTGGCCTCAACGATGAGCACCTCTATGTGGACCATATCAAACTGGCACTGCATTTTGTATCTGCAATGATACTTGCCTGCTATACTTTATGGTTTGCGCTGCAGCTGCTGGTACCGGCTGAGAAAAGGTTTACTGATAAACGACTGCATTCATACACGCTCATTATTACCCTATTACTATTCATACAGCTTACTTATGGTGCATTCATGGCCGGCCTTAAAGCCGCAATGACAGCACCCACCTGGCCCACCATAAATGGCATGTGGCTGCCCGATGGCCTCATGTCACGGAGCCTTGTAAGCGATAAAATAGAGGTACACTTCATACACCGCGGCTTAGCTTACATACTCCTTACATTGCTCATTATCTGGTTTATTGCTGCAGGGCGGAGCATACTGAAAAATATGAGCAGCCTTTTAACAACTACCAGGTGGTGGCCGTTCGTACTGGTAATGGTACAAATAACACTGGGTATTATTACTGTGCTCTGTGCCCCGATGATTGTGCTGGGCAAGTTTGGCACGTTCGAAATTCTTGCAGAGCTGCACCAGCTGGTGGCAATGTTTCTGCTCATGTCGCTGGTTGTCAACTTATATGTTGTGCGAAGAAAATAACAGACCTGATTAATTCACTACCCATCAATACTTTAAATAACTAACTGCATTATATCTTACAATACAGAAACCTATATATAATTTGACGAAAACAATTATACGTTATTTTTGCAGCTACACTAACACCATTTCTGAAAAATGTCCATTGAAAGGATAATTGGTAAGACCCTAAAACGATTTTTTATAACAGTCGGCTTCCTGCTGCTGCTCCTTATTGCAATACCACTTCTTTTCCCGCAGGCCATTAACCGCAAAATAAACCAGTGGGCTAATGACAATATTAATGGCAAAATTTCTTTTACCGGCACAAGACTATCTTTCTTCAAACATTTTCCTTCTCTTACGCTTGTCCTCGATAATGTTACGCTTAATGGGCCTGCTCCATTTGAAAAGGATACACTCATTATTGCTAAAAGTATTGGCTTAGGTATAGATTTATCATCGGTATTTAAAAGCCAGCTCACGATCAACAAAATTTTTCTTTACAAGGCTGCTATCAATATCCAGGTAGACAGTGCCGGCGCTGCAAATTATAGTGTGTATAAAAAAAAGTCACAAAGCACCACCACATCTGCTGATAGTAGCGGGGCATCTTTAGGTATTAAGAAGATACTTATTGAAGAGAGCAGCCTTGTTTATAATGACCAGTCTATACCAATGACCATTAATGCACGTGGCCTGAATTATACCGGTAGCGGGGATTTAAGTAAGGATGTGTTTGACCTTAATACCCATGCCGAAATAAAGTCGTTTGATTTTTACTTTAACAAACAACCCTACATCCTTTCTAAAAAAATTAATGCCGACCTTATTACAGAGATCAATACAAAATCCCTCGCATTTATTTTTCGAAAAAATACTTTAATGATCAACCAGCTACCGGTAGAGTTCAGCGGGCGCTTCGGATTTTTGAAAGATGGCTATGACATGGATTTCAATATCGACTCACACGAAAACGATATTGACGTGATCCTGTCTGCGCTCCCCATAAGCACCGAGAAATTATTCGAAACTACAGAATTCGATGGGGTAGGCAACATACAGGTCAAGCTGGCAGGTAAGTATATAGCCAAAGACAGCATCATGCCCGATCTTAGCATGAATTTAAAAGTCAGGAACGGCGGCATCAATAATAGTAAATCGCCATATCCCATCAAAAATTTACACATTGATATGTCGGCAAAAATGCCACACCTCAATGCCGATAGCATTTCTGTAAATATTGATACACTTCATTTTAATCTTGCCGATGGCTTCTGTAATGCAGTCATCAGGGCAAAGGGGCTGACAGTCCCTGATATTTATGCCCGTGTCAATGCAGAGATAGATCTCGAAAAATGGCACAAGGCGCTGGGTATAAAACCGTTTACATTCAAGGGTTGGTTATCACTCAATTTTCTTGCCGAAGGTAAATATGCCAAAGACATTGTACGCAAAGGACTAAGAAAATTCGATACCGTCATTACCAGCATTCCTAAGTTCGATCTCAAAGCCTCTTTCAAGGACGGGTATTTCAAATATGCCAAATTACCCGGGGCCATTGATAATATCAGTTTTAACCTCCATGCCGACTGCCCCGATAATAACTACAAGCACATAAACCTCGACCTTGATAAAGTGAATATCTCCGCCCTCGGCAATTACATCAAAGGCTATTTCAAGCTGGGTAATGCAAATGACTTCCCTATAGATGCCACGATACTGGCCAAGATACACCTCGACGACCTCAAACATTTTTATCCCATAGATAGCCTCGATCTTAAAGGCGACCTTGATGCAGATATAACAGCCAAAGGAAATTACCAGCCCGACCTGAAGAAATACCCCATCATTACTGCAATGATCAATATGCAGAATGGGTACGTCAAAACTAAGTACTATCCTGATCCTGTGCAGGACATACAGTTTTCCGTCAACATTACAGACTCTACCGAGTCGCTGAAAGGATTGAACGTGCACATCAAGCCACTGACTTTCAACTTCGATGGTGAGCCCGTTTACCTCAAAGCCAGACTGAAAGATTTTACAAACCTCGACTATAAAATAAAACTAAAAGGCAAGCTCGATGTGGGTAAAATATACCACGTCTTTGCGCATAAAGGCTATAATGTCACCGGTATCATAGACGCCGATGTCTCGCTCAAAGGCAGGCAAAGCGATGCCACCTCAGGCAACTATGACAACCTCGATAACAAAGGCTCTATTGCCGTCGAGAACCTCTCTTTCACCACCGATATTTATCCCAGCCCATTTTTAATTACCCGCGGTGTTTTCAGGTTCGACCAGGAAAAAATATGGCTCGATACTTTTGCATTCCGGTATGCCAACTCCACAATTATTTTAAATGGTGCCGCATCAAATGTTGTAGACTATATCATCAAGCCCGGCTCTGTATTAAAAAGGCGTATTTAACATGCAGAGCGATGGCATAGTGGTCGATGATTTCATGTCTTCCCTGCCCGATACTTCGCATACCACCGCTGCCGCTGCGGCTCAGGCACCTGCCGCTGCTAACCCCGGCGTTGTGCTGGTACCTAAAAATCTTGATCTCGATTTCACAGCCGATGTAAAGCAGGTAAAGTATACCGATATGGTCATTAAGAATGCCAAAGGGCATTTGATCATTCGCAATGATAGCATCTTACTCCGCGAAACAGGCTTCGACCTTATAGATGCACCCATAGAAATGGACGCGGTTTATACAACGCTCTCTGCACAAAAAGCCTTTTTCAATTACCACATCAGCGCCACCGATTTTGATGTGCAGAAGGCCTATAAGAATATTAAACTCTTTCACGACATTGCCTCATCTGCCGAGCATGCCGAAGGCCTTATCTCACTGGATTACCAGCTGAATGGTAATCTCAACAGCAGCATGATGCCCGTATATACTTCATTAAAAGGCGGTGGTGTGGTCTCTGCCAAAAAGATAAAGATGCACGGCTTCAAACTGTTTAATGCCATAGGCAGGGAGACGGGTAAAGACGAAGTGGGTGGTGAGCCGGATGTATCTGAGGTGAATATCAAAAGCACCATTGCCAATAACCTCATTACCATAGCCCGCACTAAAATAAAGCTGGCCGGTTTCCATGCCCGGTTTGAGGGGCAGGTAAGTTTTGATAAGGCTATAGATATGAAGTTCCGGCTGGGGCTACCGCCGGGTGGGCTGGTAGGCATACCCATGACCATCACCGGCTCCGAAGACAACCCTAAGATACATGTAGGCAAGGGCCAGGACGAAGACCCGCTAAAGGAAGAAACGGATAAAGAGAACTGATGACCAGGTGAGATGATGTTTGTGCCGAACTCCGAGGTAATAGGGGTGTGATGTGTTGAATGGTTTTCAACATGGGAATTGGGGAGGACGGTTTTTTTAGTCTCAAAATGTGCCGAAAATGTCTCAATATATCTCATTTCTATCTCACTGTTTTTTTATAGTTTGTTGTTATAGTTTAAGTAATAAAATCATGTTTTGGCATTTTAAAAATCTAGTGTCGATCTCATGCGGATATTAAAATCTTTATTTTGCAATTTATTTTTCTTTAGCTGCGTAAGTTGTTACTCGGGTTTGTCATGCTGAGGAAACGAAGCATCTTCACACGCGTATACACAATCCATTCCTCCAAGTATGCGAATGCAGAGCTTGTTATTTATTAGCATAACTAATAACCGCAAAAATCTCTGAAAAGATGGTTAATCTTTTTTACAATCAAAGATAGATAGTGTAAAAGTAGAGGGACGAAAAGTGCATGCACCTATTTTTTGAAGACCTCTGCCAGTGCGGGTTTTAACTGCATGGTGTTATTTATCCCATCTGCTCTTTACTTTTTTTTGCTTGCCCCCTTCGACAAGCTCAGGGCAGGCTACATAAAGTAACAAAGAAAAGGGCAGCCAAAAAAAACGCGCCACGGGCAGGCTATACGAGCCGCCGTTTTTTGGCAGGCCTGGCTTCTTGCTCGTATGCTGCCAGACTGGTTGTCTTTGGGTGGTTAATGTAATTTCAATAGCTTTATGTAAAATAAATTTATGCCGGCAACTTATCATATACGTATCAAAAAGGAGTATGCGATGGCTGTAATAGAGGACCTGCAAAAGAAGGGCGCTTTGGAACTGGTGCCTGAAGAAGAAGCATTTAATGTGCCGCAATGGCAAAAGGATGAGGTACGTAGCAGGATAGAAAAATATAAAAACAACCCGGAACTGCTAATAGATGAGGATACTTTCTTTACCATGCTAAATCAAGATTAGCAGGCTCTTATTTTGATTGTGCCGGTTACTTATGTAAATTTGACAAATAATATATACCGATGGCAAATTCTTTACAGTATATAGTGGATACTAAGGGTGCTAAACAATCTGTGTTAGTGCCGATAAGTAAATGGAATGAAATAAATGAAAAATATGCATTGCTTTTAAATAAGGTGAAGGTAATGACTGAAATAAAAAACGGTTTTAAGGAAATAAAGGCAGCGAAAAAATCAGGTAAAAAATTACAAACCTTAAATGCATTTCTGAATGAAAGTAATCGTTAGAATTACAAAAACATTCAAAACTGCTGTGAAACCGTTGATGAAGAAGTATCCTTCATTATTAAACGATCTTGCCCAATTGCAATCAGAACTTATTGAGCATCCTAAACTAGGAAGACCATTAGGTGGGAATACCTATAAGATAAGGATGCAAATAAAAAGCAAAGGCCAGGGTAAAAGCGGTGGCGCAAGAGTGATCTCTTACCTGGAAACTGAAATAATAGGACAACTGAATTATAACGAACAAGAGACCACAGTAAACCTTGTTACCATTTATGACAAAGGCGATATTGAAGCCCTAAGTGATAAAGAATTAAAAAATCTCATTTCTTCTATTCATAATGAATAAGAGTTTTGTTCATTCTCAGGCGTTGCAAACGCTATACCGTGTAGTCCTCGTTGCAAACGAGGACTAGTGGAGGTATTACAGTTATTTAATGAATACATCTATACATTAAACTGTTTGCAAATTTAATTTTTCAAAAAACACTTTATTTCTCTGTTTTGAATCTCGGATTAATTTATCAAAACTGATGATCTCTAAATAAAGACTATAATTTTGATTAAATTTAAAATAGCCATCGTTATCAGGAGAAATAATAAAACTATTATCAGTAGCTGATGTTCTTAAATTAGGCGTCAAATCACATACTATGAAAGCATATATTGGTGTATTTGGTCTCAAATCAAATTGACGTCCATGTTTATCTTTAAGCTTATTATTAATTAACTCTCTAGTATATTTATTCACCTGTAAAATTGGGTTCTCATCTTCATCATAATCATCCCGCATTGGTCGTTTAAATTCTACGATTACGATAGAAGAATACGGTTTATCCGAATCTGTGAATGCAAATGGTTTATTAAAAATAATTAAATCAGGTCTGTCATTTGATTTAGATGTAGTGTTTTTATTCTGCTTAAAACTTCTATCAGAGGCTAAGTATTTATGAAATGCTAACCTTTCATCAATAATCCATAAGTTATGTTCATCATGACCAATTTCATCAGATTCAGTTTTCAAAGGGAAAATTATTTTGTGAATAATTTCCTCTTTTGCAAATTTCCCTTCTTTAGTTTGCCCGATATGTTTGTCTAAAAAGTCTAAAATAAATTTTCTATAGAATACATACTCGGATAGCTTTGAATTTCCAACATCAATTATTTTTTCATAAAGACTACTATGGAGTTGTTTAAAATTTTCAATTTCTTCCTTATCGGCAATGTTTTCAATTTGTTTAAATATTGTGTCGGCTTCAAAGCGAACATCTAAATCAATTTCCTGTTTTATTTTAAATAGTTCAATGTCCAACTCTTCATCCGAAAGCTTTGATGATAGTTTTTTTATACGGTCCGGTTTGTATTTTTTAAGTTTATTGTATTGGGGGTGGTTCTCAATAAAATTCGATATTCTTTCTTCCCTTTCTTTTTCAATTAAAATAATATTATCAGATAATTCTCCTTTAATTACGTCAAGTATATTTTCCAACAACTCATTTTCTTCTAATTCTTTGAAAAGTGGGTTGAGATTTTTATTATCTACAAATTGAATTTTGGTACGATCATCATTTACGCGTTCATCAAAATAAGTGCTTGTAACATAAACTCCAATGGAAAATTTTTGGCCTTCTAAATCGGACATGTTAGCATCTAATTCCGGAATTAATTTGCTAATATCTTTGTTTTCTACTTCTCTTGTGTGCGCTACAAAATGAATTTTATTATCTATTCGCTTTGTATTGTATAATCGCACCAGATTTATTTCAAATTCGTAATTATCAAGATTAATTGTTGTTTTTGAGACCCCGCCACTTTTAAATTGATTAAATAAATCATTAACCACTATAATTTCGTCAGAATCCTTTAGAATTATTCTTGGGCAATCAGGTTTTAGAAAATAAATAAAGCAATGTTCAATTATTTTGAATGCGATATCTTCTGCTATACTATTACACCATTGCCAATAATCCTTTTTTAATATCCTTAATTTAACAGTTGTATATCGTTTTTCGATCGTTCCAATATTTTCTCTGGTATGCTTTTCTATCCCATCTTTTGTTGGTTCAAAATTGAATTTTCGTATAACGAAATGATCATTCTCTTTGTAAATACTTTCTATTTCAGCAAAATGAAAAGC
>CAIRZD010000297.1 GCA_903882965.1 uncultured Bacteroidota bacterium | reverse complement strand
TATTAAATCCAGAATTTGGCGCAGTAACGGTTTGTTATTATTTTTACTACGTTTGAATAGCCCCATATTTTTGTGTTTTGGTCGTTCTTAACCAAAGGTATGGCCGCTATTCAGGCAAAAAAGTTTCGGATAGTTGTGAAATGAAATAACCATAACTAAAATTTGATGAATACCTTTGTAATGATAAGGGAATTGTGTTTTTTTGTGACCGAAACCCACTTATCCTAGAAAGAAGATCATAATTTATGAGCGATATTAAAAAATATGCGGTAATCGTTGCCGGAGGCCGTGGATTGCGTATGGGCGCTGCGGTCCCAAAGCAATTTCTGCCAATACTCGGCAAACCACTTTTATGCTATGCAATCCAGGCATTTGCCGCTACCATAAGGGGCATTCATATCATCCTGGTATTACCATCAGATCAGCTAAACAGTGCTAAGACAGTACTGAAATCATATCTCGGCAATATTGAAGTAACCACAGTTGCCGGGGGAGAAACCCGCTATGAGAGTGTACAGAACGGCCTGAAAAAAGTGAATAATGATGGTGTTGTATTTATCCATGATGGGGTAAGGCCGCTTATCTCCCAGGATCTTATTCAGCGTTGTTATCAACAGGCCATAGAAAAAGGAAGTGCAATACCGGTTATACCTGTAATGGATAGTATTCGTATTCTTGAAAATGGGTCATCACATCCTATAAACCGGGAACATTTGAGGATCATCCAGACTCCGCAAACATTTATGACCAGCATTATTCTCCCTGCATTTCAGCAAGAGTACCAGGCTTCATTTACGGATGAGGCTAATGTTGTAGAAGCGCATGGCACCGCTGTTCATCTAATTAACGGGGCTTTGGAAAATATTAAAGTAACTACCCCCGAAGATATGCTGATCGCAGAAACATTGCTCAAAGCAAGTGTATAATGCCGCGGCTTGTAAAACCGTATTTAGGGTTCAGGAAAACACAATTTTGTTTCCTTTTTTGTTATGCCTGTCTTTTATCAATACACTGTAAAGCTCAAAAAAAAGATACTGGTAGTATTTTCGATCAACCGGTAGCGCTCGATACTTTTGTCTTAAAAAGTGGCTTCGATATTAATGCATTTATTCGCAGGGTGCGGGCCGACACTACATTTTACAAATCTTTCAAAAGCACGCACCTTGTATCTTACAGTGCGGTAAATGACTTTAAGGTTTATGACAAGAACGATGGCGTTATAGCGTCTATGCATAGCAATACGCGGCAGGATGTTTCAAGAGGCTGTCGTACTACCAAGATCATTGACCAACAAACAACGGGTGATTTCTTAAAGGGTAATAGTGATTACACTTACTATACTGCGGAGCTTTTCGCGTACCTGTTTTTTGCCAAAGAGCCGATATGCAATGAAACGGATATTGTGGCAGGCGCAATGGACGAACACGGTAAAGGGCAAATGGAAAAAAGTAAGTACGAGCTGAAGCAACTCATGTTCAACCCCGGAGCCAAAGTAAGTGGAGTGCCGTTTATGGGAGACAGAACTTCTATATTTGATCCCGGAGAAGCTGAGAAATATGATTTCAAGATAATGCAGGAGCAATATGACGGACAGGATTGCTTTGTATTTAAGATAACACCTAAACCCGGCTATGAACATGCCGTGATCTATGATGAACTCACCACCTGGTTCCGGAAAAATGACTATAGCATACTTGCCCGGGATTATTCATTGTCTTATCACACGCTTATTTATGACTTTGATGTGCGTATGAAAGTGCGCACAAAGCAGGTAGGTGATAAATTATATCCTACTAGTATAGATTATAGTGGTAACTGGCATGTACTCACAAAAAAAAGAGAGCGGGTAAAATTTAATGTCACATTTACTTATTAATTTTTTCGTTTTAACTTCTGATTCCTTTGAGTCTTATTTTAGGTTTACAAAAAGTTAAAACCCACATTATTCCGCTCGTTATTTCCTGTTATATGCTTAACTTTACGCAACAATTTCATTAAACTATATGGATAATTACAATCAACAAGAGTTTTCAAATTACACCGTTCTAGATAGCCAGCCGGCTTCAGGTGCGGGTACTGTGGCCAAAAAATTTATGGCCAGCGTCTTTTTATGGATGTTTGTAGCTTTAGGAGTATCTACACTTTTTGCTGTTCTTTATGCTACTAACCAATCCCTGTTCCAGGAGTTATATACAACCAACGAAGCTGGTCAGCTTAGGCCTACTACACTCAGTTGGGTGATCACTTTCTCCCCGTTCGCGTTTTTACTGATCATGCAGTTTGGTATGAGCAGGCTTTCTTCAGCCACACTTACTTTATTGTTCCTGGCATTTGCTGCAGTACTGGGTATTAGCCTCAGCAGCATCCTGCTCATTTATACATCTGGCTCTGTGATCGGTTGTTTTGCTGCCGCGTCTGTTATGTTCGGTGTTATGGCTGTTATGGGTTATACTACTGACAAAGACCTTACTTCTTTTGGCCGAATCCTTACCATGGGGCTTATTGGTATTGTAGTAGCAAGTCTTATAAATATGTTCCTGCACAGCGGCTTTATGAATTATATCATTAGTATAATTGGTGTGGCTGTATTTACAGGGCTTACCGCTTACGACACACAAAAATTAAAGCGCATTGGAGCAGGCCTGGAGTTTGAAGGCACTTCTGCCAATGATACTAAAAAGCTGGCGTTAATGGGCGCATTAAGTCTTTACCTTGATTTTCTTAACCTGTTCCTTATGCTGTTAAGGCTTTTTGGAAACAGGAGGGACTAAT
>CAIRZD010000296.1 GCA_903882965.1 uncultured Bacteroidota bacterium | reverse complement strand
CCTCGTAAATATCAAAATCCAGCTGCGCTTCATAACCATAAGCTTTGATGGCATTATTCAGGAGTTGTGAAGCTGTATCTGAAAGTAGCGCGATCTTTATTTTTTTAAATCCCGAAAAATCTTTTCTCAGGTTTCTTTTTAGTTCATTGAATGAAACCATGTCGCACAAATGTTTTTTTAAAGTAAAATGTTTAATACCCTTATAGCGCTAAACTACAAATAAGACAGAAAGTTTTCATCAAACCGGTATTGTAATTCCAGTGCAGTTTCCTTTATACTATTTTAGCAAAGTTTCGTCCAGTTTTCTATATAATAATGCAGCATTGTGTGCAAAATTACCCCATTTATTTACAATAAATTCCCGGGCGTTTTTTCCTAATACTTCCCTTAAATGCTCATTATTGATTAATTCCTTCAATTTTTCCGAAAGGATTTGCGGTTGTTTAGCTGGTACCAGGATTCCGGTTATACCATCAGTAACCAATTCCGGATGTCCCGAAACATTTGTTGTCACAACAGCCAAGCCCGAAGACATTCCTTCAACGACTGCGTTTGCAATCCCCTCCCAGTGAGAAGGTAGGCAAAAAATATCTGCACAATGATAGAAGTTTGCGATTTTAGCAGGTTCTACTTCTCCCAGGTTAAGGAAAAAACCTTCCAGGCCATATTTTTTTGCCGCTTCATCCAGATCAATAGCTGCGTCGCCCCCACTGATACCTACAAGCATAAAATTCTTATTGGTTTTCTTTATTTCCTGCAATGCCTCAAATAGATCGAGCCAGCCTTTTCTTACAATTGCAGATCCTATACACAGTATTACTATTTTATCGTTTGGAATTCCTAATTCCTTTCTGATCTTTTGCTTCTCATCATTCATCCCGGGTTTGAAAAAATCATAATTCACACCCCTTCTTACAATTTCAAAAGGTAGATCTGATCCTATGAGCCTATTTGCTTCATCTCCCAAATATCCGGCTACAGCAAGCCGAATATCAGCATTAACAATCGTTTGTCTGAAAATTGCAAGGTTTTCTTTTTTGGAATTTGGCCAAATAATAACATCGTCACCTACTGCAAGCACAGCCGATTTAATTCCTAATTTCTTTGCTGCAATTTGCACAAAAGCAGCATCAGGTATCCATTGTGAATAGAAAATATCCGTTGACGGATTTAGTTTAATTTTATTATCCTTAAAAAAGTTAATAATAGATTCGGCATACCGCTCAGAATAAGACTTTTTTACAAACCTGTTTGGTTTATAATTACTGACACGGGGGTGATATATTTTGATACCATCATATACCCTTTCCCTGGGGTATGATAGTTTTTGAAGTTGTTTCCATTCAGGATGTATTGATGATAATGGGTATACAGGATGCCACATTACCGGTAAAACCACACATAACTCTGCTCCGCTATCCACTAATCCTTTATATTGCCGGTGTGCAAAAATACCACTCCATTTAAAACCCGGATAATCATAAGGATAAAAGGAAGGGAAAGCCCAAATTCTCATACTAATGTTTTATACCAATTTATAAACTGTCCTATTCCCTCTTTTAAATCGGTTTGAGGGTTAAAACCCAGTAAATTCCGGCTCTTTTCAATATCAGACCATGTAAAAGGAACATCTCCTTTCTGTTCCGGTAAATATTCAATCTTGGCTTTTTTGCCCAGGATATCTTCTATTGTTTTTACTAATTCCAATAAGCTTACTGTATGTGTATTACCCAAATTAAATATCTCAAACTTATTGTTATCATAATTCATTGCACCAATAATACCACTTACAATATCATCAATAAACGTATAATCTCTGAACGTTTGCCCGTTTCCATACAATGTAACTGTTTGATCTTCTATAATTGCTTTTACAAATTTATGAATGGCAAGGTCTGGTCTTTGACGCGGGCCTATCACTGTGAAAAAGCGAAGTGCAGTAATATTTAAATCAAAATAATCCTGATAAAATTCGCAAAGCTGCTCTCCCGCCAATTTAGAATAAGCATAAATACTTATTGGTTCCAAATTCGGCTCGTCTACTAACCATGGCAGGTTTTTATTAACTCCATATACACTGCTGGAAGACGCAAATAGTATTTTCCGGATATTATTTTTCCGGGCAAATTCCAATAAATAATTAGTGCCTAAAACATTTACCTTGTTATATTCCACAGGTTGAACCATAGAAGGCCTCACCCCTGCCTTTGCTGCAAGATGAATAATAACATCAAAATTGTTATTGCCAAAAGATTCCCAGGTAGCCGGAGTGCAGATATCTGCTTCTATAAATCTGAAATTTTTATTTTTATACGCATTCTCCAGGTTTTTTTCTTTATATTTTCTTGGATAAAATGGGTCAAAGTTATCAATACCAATTACTTCATTTCCTAAGCTTAATAACTTTTCTAAAAGATTGCTGCCAATAAACCCCGCTGCACCAGTTAATAAAATTCTCATACTGATTTATTATTCCCTTGAGTTATTATTAAAATAAATTAATGAATTCGTTTCTGTTTATCATTCTAAAGCCTAATATCTCGCTACCAAAATATCAGAGATAAACTAGAAGGAGTTTTATG
>CAIRZD010000295.1 GCA_903882965.1 uncultured Bacteroidota bacterium | reverse complement strand
ATCTCTGGTAAATAGCCCAAAGCAGAACTATACAAAAGAAGAACCATTAAGGGCTGAACTGTTTAGTTCAGATCAAATGGATCAATTTGCAATTACGCTTGCAAAATCACATGTGCTAAGTAAAACACCCGCGAAAGGACAATTACTGCACCGCCTGGCTGACAATGAAAAAGTATTGAATGCGGTCCGCAAACTACTTGTAGAAGCAATTAAAAAAAATAGCACAATTACACCCGCAGGCGAGTGGTTGATTGATAATTTTTACCTGATTGAAGAACTGATACGTACTGCCAAAAAACACTTACCAAAAGGATACAATGAAACATTACCACAGTTGTCAAATGGATCACAACCCGGTTTGGCACGCGTTTACGATATAGCACAACAGATAATATCACATAGTGATGGCCGGGTAGACCTCGACAGGCTGAGCAGTTATATAAAAGCATATCAATCTGTTTCACACCTCAAATTAGGCGAGTTATGGGCAATACCTATTATGCTGCGCCTTACGCTTATCGAAAACCTGCGGCGCGTCTCTTCGCTGATTGCAATTGATAAGATCGATAAAAATCTCGCTGATTACTGGGCAAAACAAATGCTGGAGATCGCCGAAAGAGACCCCAAAAACCTGATATTGGTTACTGCCGATATGGCACGGTCAAATCCACCTATGTCTAGTGCTTTTGTGTCTGAAATGAGCAGGCAATTATTAGGCAAAGGCCCTGCGTTAGCATCGGCTCTTACATGGATAGAGCAAAGACTGATTGAAGAAGGGAAAACAAGTAGCGAACTTGTAAATAATGAAATACAAATACAAGCTATTAACCAGGTATCTGTCAGCAATAGTATTGGTAGCATTCGATTATTAAGCACGCTCGATTGGCGGGATTTTGTAGAAACAAATAGTATTGTTGAGCAAACACTTCGTACTGATCATAAGGATGTCTATGCAAAAATGGATTTCCGCACAAGGGATAACTACCGACATGTTGTAGAAAGTATTGCAAAGAGATCAAAGCTTTCAGAAAATGAAGTGGCCGAAATAGCAATACAGCTAACCAATGAAGAATTAAAAAAAGAACATCCCGCATACAGAAAATCACATGTCGGATATTATTTGGTTGGCAAAGGGCTGCTCATTACAAAATATATCTCAGGAATAAAATATTCGATACCTGATAAAATAACAGGGTTTTTCTATAATAATCGGCTATTTACATATTTGGGATCAATTACACTAATAACTATCGCTATAACTTTAAGTTTCCTAATAAAGGCATATAACGACACAGAAAGTAACTGGTCTATTGTACTTATTGCAGCTCTTTTAATAATCGCATCCAGCCAATTGGCAATATCCTTAGTAAACTTTTTTTCAACATTGCTCGTTACGCCGCACTTATTGCCACGAATGGACTTTTCAGATTCTATTCCCGATGACGATAGGACACTGGTTGTAATTCCCACATTGTTAAGCAATGCGCAATCAATAGAAGATATGATTGAGGCTATTGAAGTGCGGTTCCTCGCAAACCGGGACGAAAATCTGCACTTTGCCCTGCTAACAGATTTTACTGATGCAGCAACTGAAACACGTCCTGAAGATCAGGAGTTATTAGCATTGGCTCAAAAAAGAATTGAAGAGCTGAAAAATAAATACGAAAATGGTAACGGGGAAATATTTTTTCTGTTTCATCGGCCGCGCCAATGGAATAGTAAGGATAAAATATGGATGGGCTATGAAAGAAAAAGAGGAAAGTTAAGCGACCTGAACGATTTACTTCGCGGAAATTCAATAGATCATTTCTCATGCATCATTGGCGATATTACTACCCTGCTGCATGTAAAGTATGTGATCACACTCGACTCAGATACACAGTTGCCAAGAGGTGCCGCCTGGAAAATGATAGCCACTATGGCCCATCCCCTAAATAACGCCTATTATGATGAAAAGAAAAAACGCATTACGGAAGGATATGGTATTCTTCAGCCAAGAGTAAACGTAAGTCTGCCTGAATCAAATAGTTCCTTTTATAATAAACTGCACGGCAATGAGCCGGGTATAGACCCATATACACGAGCCACATCTGATGTCTACCAGGACCTGTTTGGTGAGGGTTCCTTTATAGGAAAGGGTATTTATGAAGTAGATACTTTTGAAAAGGTATTAAAAGGACGGTTTCTTGAAAACCGCATCCTTAGCCACGATTTGCTCGAAGGTTGTTATGTAAGATCCGGTTTGCTTAGTGATGTCGAATTATTTGAAAAATATCCGATGTCGTACCGTTTAGATATGAAACGTCGCTCCCGTTGGATCAGGGGTGATTGGCAAATATTTGCATGGTTCACACCATATGTCCCAACGGCAGAAAAACGGCTAAACAAAAACCCTTTATCCTCACTATCACGTTGGAAAATATTTGACAATATACGTCGCAGCATGGTTCCTATTGCCTTAACGGCTCTTATGGTTACTGGCTGGACAGTACTGTGTGATCCTTTGTTCTGGACAATAGCAATCTCCGGAATAATTGTATTCCCTATTCTTGCTACCCTGATCTGGGATGCATTAAAAAAACCAGATGACGTCTTATTATCTAACCACTTGCAAACCCTGTTACACAGCACTAGCAATATTATTACTCAAACTTTTTTCTCATTGATATGCATTCCGAATGAAGCATTCGTAAGTTTACTTGCGATAGCACGTACAGTTTGGCGTATGCTTATTTCGCATAAAAAACTGCTACAATGGGATCCATCAACTAATTCGGAAAATCAAAACAAGAACAAGCTTGCCGATGCTTACAGGTCAATGGCTATATCACCCATTCTTACCGTCACGCTTACAACGTATTTATGTATATACTCACCCCTAAAATTAATTATTGCCGAGCCTATTCTATTTCTATGGGCACTATCTCCTTATATAATGTGGTTATCAGGCAGGCTATCCCCAAAAAAGAAAACACTGCTGACGGACAAACAAAATGTTTTCCTTTTAAAGATTGCCAGGAAAACATGGGCATACTTTGAGCGCTTTGTTACAGAAGAAGATAATTGGTTGCCTCCCGATAATTTCCAGCAACATCCGTTACCCATAATTGCACATCGTACATCTCCAACCAATATAGGTTTGGCTTTGCTTGCTAACTTGTCGGCTCTTGATTTTGGTTATATTACTGTAAGCAATTTTCTTGCCCGTACCGGCAATACAATGGAGACACTTAAGAAATTGGAGCGGTATCGCGGGCATTTCTACAATTGGTATGACACCAAATCTTTAATTCCGCTTCAGCCAAGATATATTTCTACTGTAGACAGTGGAAATCTTGCCGGCCATTTGCTTACCCTGCGGCAAGGCATATTTGAAATAATACACCAGAGGATTTGCAGCCCTAAAATATTTGGTGGATTGATGGATACATTGCATGCTCTTAAAGACACAATGGACAAAGATGAAACCCTCCCTCTATTCACATCTCTTATGCAAACCCGGTGTAATGAAAAACCCACAACATTGGGTAGCATTAATGAAGCTTTGGAAAAATTGCAGGCAAATTTCGATATATCAGTTAAAAACCTCATCGTCGAATCAGGAAGTATGACAGAATGGTGGATAGCGGTTCTATCAAAACAATTGAAAGAGGTAATTGAATACTTACAGATATGCGCCCCATGGTATTCACTTCCTCCTGTATCAATGAAATTTGCACCAATAATCAATATCAATGATGATATCACATTAGGGCAGCTACATGAAAAATCTGAAAAAATAATACAGGAACTAAATACACTCAATAATGCAGATAATACTGCAGAAGAAAACCAGTGGTTAGAAACATTTAAAGCAGCTGTCTCAAAAACATATCAAGCTACTGAAGAGCGTATAGCTATCATCGAAAAGCTTGGACATGATTGCATCGGGCTGGCTGATATGGAATGGGATTTTCTATATGACAAATCAAAACACTTGGTAACAATTGGGTACAAGGTTGACGAACATATTTGTGACCCCGGATTTTATGATTTGCTGGCTTCTGAGGCAAGGCTATGCACATTCGTTGCAATTGCACAGGGAAAACTGCCTGAAGAAAGTTGGTTTGCGCTCGGACGGCTGCTCACAAAAGCGGGCAGTGACCCAATCCTTCTGTCATGGAGCGGTTCTATGTTTGAATACCTTATGCCACTTCTGGTAATGCCTGCATATGAGAATACGTTATTGGGGCAGACATATAAAGCAACTATTAAACGACAGATCGAATATGGCAAACAACGCGGCATACCATGGGGTATTTCTGAATCAGGATATAATATGGTAGATGCTGGCTCAAACTACCAATACCGCGCATTTGGCGTGCCGGGACTGGGATTAAAAAGAGGACTCGAAGTTGATCTCGTAATTGCACCATATGCAACAGCACTTTCGCTTATGATCGCTCCAGAGGTATCCTGTCAAAATCTTGAGCTGCTTTTTGACGACGGGTTTGAAGGAGATTATGGGTTTTACGAAGCTATTGATTATAGCCCTTCCCGTTTACAACGTGGACAAACAAATGCGGTTATCCAATCCTTTATGGCACATCACCAGGGAATGTCATTGCTGTCACTTGGATATTTAATGAACGACCAGCCTATGCAGCGGCGCTTTGAAGCAGAGCCCCAGTTTCAGGCCACATTACTGTTATTACAGGAAAGAATACCAAAATCATCGTCGTTTTATGCCCACACAACAGACATTTCTGATTTCAGCACTACTGCAACCGGAACTCAGGTAAGGATAATAAATACACCCAATACGCCAATTCCTGAAGTGCAGCTATTATCAAATGGCAGGTATAATATGATGATCTCAAATTCAGGTGGCGGGTATAGTCGGTGGAAAGACATTGCAGTTACACGCTGGCGCGAAGACGGCACACTTGATAATTGGGGTATATTTTGCTACATCCGTGATCTGCAAACGAAAGAATATTGGTCAAACACCCACCAGCCAACTCTAAAAAAGGGCAAGAGCTACGAAGCAGCATTTTCACAAGGCAGGGTTGATTTTCACAACATCAATAATGATATTGAAACACACACAGAGATTGTTATATCTCCTGAAGATGATATTGAAATGCGACGGATGCAGATCACAAATAAATCAGGCATACGAAGACATATTGAGATCACAAGCTATGCTGAAGTAGTTCTTGCAACCGCCGTTTCTGATGCTATGCAACCCGCATTCAGTAACCTCTTTATGCAAACAGAGATACTTCCTTTGCAGCAGGCTATTATTTGTACACGCAGGCCCCGATCAGCAGAGGAAGCTACGCCGTGGATGTTTCATTCAATGATTATTCATGGGATAGAGAAAACAGAAATATCATATGAAACAGATCGCATGGAATTTCTTGGCCGCGGAAATACCGTCGCAAACCCCAAAGCAATGCATCATACAGGCCCGCTTAGTGGTAGTGAAGGATCTGTATTAGACCCTATAGTTGCAATAAGAAACAAAATAATATTAGGTCCCGAAGAAAGCATTACCATAGACCTCATACTTGGTATCGGTGATACAAGAGAAATATGCGATAAGCTTATTGAAAAGTATCATGATAAACATCATAAAGACAGGGTGTTTGAACTCGCATGGACACACAGCCAGGTTATTCTCAGGCAAATCAATGCCACAGAGGCCGATGTACAATTATTTGGCCGCCTCGCAGGCTCTGTTATCTATGCTAACCCTTCTTTACGTGCAGACCCCTCAATTATTATCAAAAATCATAGGGGGCAATCAGGCCTATGGGGATATTCCATTTCCGGAGACCTTCCCATCATACTGCTACAAATAGAAAACCAGGAAAACATCCAATTAGCAAAGCAATTAATACAAGCGCATACTTACTGGCGCTTAAAAGGGCTTATCGTTGATTTGGTAATTTGGAATGAGGATCATGGCGGCTACCGGCAAATATTCCAAAACCAGATACAGGCGCTTATTCCAAATGAACTAATAGATCGCCCGGGTGGTGTTTTTGTAAGGGCTGCAGACCAGATATCAAATGAAGACCGCATTCTTTTTCAAACGGTTGCACGTGTCAGCATATCTGACGCCAATGGCACACTCTCTGAGCAGATCTACCGTAAATCTTACATAAAATCAAGCATCCCATACTTTATACAAAAGCATCCCTATACTCCTAAAATAGCACCGGCTATTCCCCACAGAGACCTCCATTTTTTCAACGGATTAGGTGGGTTCTCACTCAGCGGTAATGAATATGTTATTACAGTTGATAACAAAAAAAGAACACCTGCCCCATGGGTAAATGTAATAGCAAACCCTGATTTCGGAACAGTTATTTCCGAAAGCGGCCAGGCATACACATGGTCCGAAAACGCCCATGAGATGCGCCTTACCCCATGGAACAATGATCCGGTAAGCGATTCCGGCGGTGAGGCATTTTATTTACGTGATGAAGAAGCCGGGCACTTCTGGTCGCCTACCCCACTGCCGAGAGGTGGGGAATCTCCATATATTATCAGGCATGGATTCGGATACAGTATTTTTGAACATGTAGAAGATGGCATAAGCTCTGAAATGACTGTCTATGTAGATATTGAAGCTTCTGTTAAATTCGCTGTTCTGAAAGTGCGTAATGATTCAGATCGGCCTCGGCGGCTTTCCGCTACCGGGTATACCGAATGGGTATTAGGCGATCTCAGGCCTAAAACAGCTATGCATGTAATTACAGAGGTCAGCAGAAATAGTGGCGCAATCATTGCTAAAAACCCATACAACACTGAGTTCGCACGCCGGGTTGCTTTCTTTGATGTAAATGATACTGCCAAAACTTTCACCTGTGATCGTACTGAATTCATCGGCCGTAATGGCTCTTTACAAAACCCCGATGCAATGCATCGAATTAAATTATCAGGCAAAGTAGGCGTTGCTCTAGACCCATGCGCAACAATTCAGGTATCCTTCGATCTTGCCGATGGAGAAGAACGTGAGATCATTTTCAGATTAGGAGCTGGGAAAGATCTCAATAATGCATTAAACATTATAAACGAATTCCGTGGCGCCGGCGCTGCACATAAAGCACTTGAAAAAGTAAAAAATTATTGGGAGCATACAACTGCCGCATTAAACATTGAAACTCCGGATGCTGCTATAAATATTATAGCTAATGGATGGCTTACCTACCAGACATTATCTTCCCGTTTATGGGGCCGCAGCGGCTTCTATCAGTCTGGCGGCGCTTTTGGATTCAGGGATCAGTTGCAGGATGTTCTCTCTTTACTTCACGCAGAGCCACAACTGGCACGCAAACAAATTTTGCTTAGTGCCTCACGCCAATTCGAAGAAGGCGATGTACAGCACTGGTGGCACCCACCGGCCGGCCGGGGCGTAAGAACCCATATCTCTGACGATTATCTATGGCTGCCATTTGTAACCTACAGCTATATAATGCATACAGGTGATGTCAAAATTATGGATGAGTCCCTGAATTTTCTCGAGGGCCGTCAACTGAATTCGGGAGAAGATTCTTATTACAATCTTCCCGAGCGATCCGAACAATCTGCAACATTATACGATCATTGTGTCAGGGCAATAAAACATGGATTAACTTACGGTGCACATGGATTGCCTCTTATGGGTACCGGCGACTGGAATGATGGCATGGATAGGGTCGGCCATCTGGGCAAAGGAGAGAGCGTTTGGTTAGGCTTCTTTCTTTATGATATCCTTGTTAAATTTATTGAAATAGCAAACTTGTACAATGACCCCGATTTTGCTGACCTCTGTAAAAAAGAAGCAGATACACTCAATGATAATATTGTAAAGAATGGCTGGGATGGCCAGTGGTATCGCAGGGCATATTTTGATGATGGCACTCCGCTTGGCACCGAAAGTAATACAGAATGCCAGATCGACTCGCTCTCTCAAAGCTGGGCTGTACTGGCTGGCGTCGGTGATTCAAACCGGGCCATTATGGCTATGGATTTTGCCGAAAAACGTTTGGTAAAAACAGAGGCTGGGCTCATACAACTTTTAGATCCGCCTTTTGATAAATCCACAATCGACCCGGGTTATATAAAAGGCTATGTGCCCGGCGTCCGGGAAAATGGCGGGCAATATACACATGCCGCGGTCTGGATGATAATGGCATTCGCACGCTTAGGCGATAGAAAACGCACATGGGAATTATTACAAATGATAAACCCTATAAACCATAGCAAAACACAAGAAGCCACTGCTGTCTACAAGGTAGAGCCATATGTACTTGCTGCTGATGTATACGCCATTGCACCACATACCGGGCGTGGCGGATGGACATGGTACACCGGATCAGCAAGCTGGATGTATCAGTTGATCATTGAGTCTTTCCTCGGAATACGCACCAAAGCAGGCAAATTGACATTTGACCCGTGCATACCGGTTGAGTGGGAGTCATTTAAAGTAAACTACAGATACCATAATACAATGTATAACATCATAGTACAACAACAAAACATGGCAGGAACGATGTCAGTAATAATAGATGATGTTAAGCAGGAAGAGCCAATGGTTTCTCTCGTCGACGACTGGGTACAACACAAAGTAGAAGTAGTAGTATTTACAATCTCTGAAAAATAATTCACATAAAATTTACCGGAAAATCATCCGTTAAAAAATACTGCTTATTAAAATATTGTCTTTGTTGCCCATTCTCAAAATTTTAACTTTTGATGGCATAATTATTCTACTTCTTGAGTGAAACAAAAAAAACATTTTCACTAAAAACTGTAGAATTATGAAGAACAAATTACTTTCAGCCGCACTTATCGCGGGAGTATTATTCAGTGGCGCCTCGCAGGCACAAACTACGCTTTATGGCATCACAACAGCTAATGCCATTTTCACTATGAGTAATCCGGCTACCCCATCTGTCATAAGTGGCCCGTTTAGCGTTTCAGGAATAGCCTCAGGTCAGGCGTTGGTGGGGCTGGATGCCCGTCCCGGTAATGGAGCTCTATACGCGTTAGGATATGACTCTGTGGCACAAATGGCCGAATTGTATATAATAAGTGCGTCAGGCTCAGTTTATTCAGCAGCAGCAGTAACCGGCACCTTGGTCAGTATGTCGCTCGGCAGCACAAACAATGTTGCTTTTGATTTTGTATCAACTGCTGATAACCAGATCAGGGTAATAGGAAGAAATGGTAATAACTATCTAATGAATGCCATAAATGGCAGTCTTATAAGCACCGGCATAAGCGGATTGTCTTTTGCGGCCGGTGATCTGTATTCTGCTACTATGACAGCGTTGGCAGCTACAGCTTATACTAATAGCTATTACGGAGCAGATGCAACTACAGAAGTAGGTTATGATGCGGCCAATAATGTATTAGTGAAGATGGATGCAGGCAACTATCTCAATAGCTTCAGCAATGTATCAAATACACTACATTCTATAGGAACTACAACCGGTGTTGTATTTGCTACAGGTAGCAGTATTGGTATGGATGCATTGTATGATACTGCTACTCATTCAAACACCATTTACATGACGGGCAATACTTTATTAAGCGGTGCTCATTTATATTCATACGACCTTAATTCTGCAACAGGTACTTTAACTGATCTTGGCGCTATCAGCAGCGGCTCACTCAATGTACGTGATATTGCTTTTGGTTCTTTAAGTGCATATTCAGGTGCTGTTATACAGCCTGTTAAAGCGCTCTCTCTTAACATGCGCAAACTCATATCTTTTGATGCAGCAAATACGGAAAATATCACCAGCGCAATATCACTTACAGGTATCACTACCGGCCAAACAATGATTGGCCTTGATTACTCAGCAAATGGCACCTTATATGGCCTTGGGTATAATTCCGGCAGCCAGACTTATCAGCTGTATACCATTGATTCAGCTACTGGATCTGCGACCGCTGTTAACGCTTCTCCGCTTAGTCTTAACCTCGGAACAGATGATGGATCCGGCAATTACATCAATGCTGGCATGCGGTTTATTCCTACCGTTAATAACCGTATCCGTGTTATAGGCAATAATGGAGCAACTAATGTTCAGATAAATGCGGCAACTGGTATGGTTGTAACAACCGATACTGCCGCAAAATATATAACAGGCGACCTCAGTTTTGGAGCTACTGCCAACATTACTTCTATAGCATATACCGGTTATAATGGGGATACAAGTACCCAAATGTTCGGTTTTGATGCTAACACCGGCGCAATGATTATGTTCGATCAAACTGATCTTGCAACCGGTCTGGGTATTGGTTCCAGCGGCTACATTAACACTGACCTTAGCCTCAATACAGTTTTATCTCTGTTCTCCCATGTTACTCCGGCTTACAACAACGCTTACATGAATATAGCTTATGATATAGCTGCAGCAAGCAACATAGGGTTTATGGCGTCAAATTTCAATGGCGATAGCAGCGCTATTCAACAAAATTATGGCCTGATGTATAATATGACTGGTATGCTTACTGCCTATCATAGAGGTACAGTGGTGTCGCCTACCCCAATGGGAAAGATAGGTTATGGTACACCGGTAAAAGATATAGCAGTGAGAAGGTCTGCTGGAAGCACATCCGTAACAAATCTTACAAACAATGCTGCCAATTCATTATTGATCTACCCTAATCCCACCACTGGTATTGCACATATTGCATTACCTGCGGCATCAACTGCAGTGGTATCAGTTTACGTAATAGACATGAATGGCCGTATTGATAATTCATATCAGTACGCTCCGGGCGAAAGTCAATTAGATATTGACATGAGCATATTGCCTACAGGTTTGTATAGCGTGCGCGTTTTCGATCCCGCTGTTGGTTATTATAACCTTAAAGTGGTTAAAGAATAATTGAGTAATAGTAAATGTAATAAAGCGGGCGCTACAAAAAACGCCCGCTTTATTGCTTTATAGGCATCACCCGGGATTACCGCCCAACCTGAAAATTGATGGCATGATTATTTGTGAAATTTGAAATATGGCAACCCGTAAAGTAATTCAGGAATTTTTAAGTGTTATCTCAACTTATGTATCTAAAGTAACAGGTAGTTCAATATCATTTCTTTTTGCTATCGCTATTGTAATAATATGGGCTATTGCTGGTTTTTTCTTTAACTTTTCCGATACATGGCATCAGGTAATGAATACAGGTATTACCATCGTAACATTTCTAATGGTTTTTGTTATCCAGCAGGCGCAAAATAAGGATACAATGGCCTTGCAGTTAAAACTCAATGAGCTTATAGCCGCAACAAAAGGTGCAAGTAACAGGGTATTGAATATTGAAGACATGACAGAAGAAGAACTCAAAGTCTTAAAAAAGTTCTACTCAAAATTAAGCGACCTCTCAGAAAAAGATGGCAACTTCGGCGCTGCTCACTCTGTTGACGAAGCCAAAAAAAACGAAGCTTTTAAAGAGGTCAGTGAAGAGATCGACGATTTATAGAGGTCCCCTCATTGAGCTCATTGATATTACTTCACATAACCATACTCATGCTCCGGCCGTATACCCTTTGCTTTGCTCTCTGCTTCACGCGCCCGTAACTCTACTCTCCTTATTTTCCCACTGATGGTCTTAGGCAATTCAGTCACAAATTCTATAATGCGCGGCATCTTGTAAGGTGCAAGGTTCTTGCGGGCAAAGGCAAACAATTCATTCGCTACATCGTCTCCTGCCACATGCTCCTTATTCAAAACAATAAATGCCTTTACCTCAAATCCCTTTATCGAATGCGGGCTGCCTACTACAGCCGATTCCTGCACACTTTCATGCTCCAGTAGCACGCTCTCCACCTCAAAAGGCCCCACCCGGTAATCCGATGATTTGATCACATCATCATCTCTCCCCACAAACCATATATAGCCGTCCTCATCCCGGTAAGCTTTATCTCCGGTATAATAAAGTCCATGTTTAAAAACACTAAGCTTCTTTTCCATATCACCAAAATAATCATGAAATATGCCATTCGGTTTCCCCGTATCCATCTTCACACATATATTCCCTTCTTCACCATCTGCTTGTATGTTACCGTCATCATCCGCTATCACTACATCATACAGAAAGGTCGGCTTTCCCATCGACCCAAATTTTACTTTGCCTCCGGGCAGGTTTCCTACCATACAAGTACTCTCCGTTTGCCCAAAACCATCTCGTATCAATATTCCTGTACCCTTCTGCCACTGTTCTATCACTTCCGGGTTTAATGGCTCTCCGGCCGCTACACACTCTCTGAAACTGAACTTATATGCCTTAAGGTCTTCAAGAATAAGCATGCGCAATACCGTAGGTGGCGCACAGAAAGTAGTTATTTTATGTTGTTCAATAAGTGATAATGTTTCAGCTGCATTAAATCGGCCTCTCTGGTGATACGCAAAAACAGTCGCTCCTATCCCCCATGGTGCAAAGAAACTGCTCCACGCAAATTTTGCCCATCCCGGTTGCGATATGTTATAATGAATGTCTCCCTTCTGCAAGCCGACCCACGATGCCGTTGTCATATGCCCCAATGGATAACTCATATGAGTATGGATAACAACCTTAGGCATACCCGTTGTCCCGGATGTAAAAAAAAGAAACAATGGGTCATCCGGCATAGTGTTTGCCACACCGGCTTCATCACCCTCATGTGCCATATCTTCCATCGAATACCAACCCGCTCTTTTACCTTCCGCTATGATCTTGATCCGCACTGTTTTACCGGCAAGTTCTTCGGCCTCTTCGATCTTCTGCGCATTATCTGCATCAGCAATTACAACTTCCGGCATCAACTTGCCAAAACGATATACTATATCGTGCACACCAAGGATAGTAGCTGCTGGTATCATCCTGAACCCACCTTTTATTGTAGCAAGCAACGCAAGCCAGTTTATTGGCTGCAAAGCCATTTGCGTAAGCAACACATCATCCTGGATGATGCCGTTATTCCTTAAAAAATTCAGTAAGCGGTTCGATAAATTACTTATTTCCCGGAAAGTGTAATGTTTTACTTCCGTACCATTGGTCCATAGTAGTGCCGTAGCATCGGGGGTATCTTTAACATGAATATCCTCAAAAACTTCTTTTACCCAATTGAACTTATAAGGCTTCGGAATATGCAACATTCTTAATGCATCAAACCTTTTTTCGGCTATCAATTTTCGTATTTCTCTGAATACCTGCTCCATAATATAAAACTAGGAATTTTTTAAACCCATGGCAATGATATTAGTCATGTAACCACGCACTTTTAAACACTCAAATTATATATTGAAATACCTACTGATTTTTTCATTCCCGCCCTAAAAAGTGTACACACATTCTTTAATAAAATATAGCCGCGTATCAATCCTACCAAAAAATCAATATCAGATCAACACCATTTTTTTACATCAAAATAGGTGTATACACTTTCTCATATCTACTATTTCCCTGTGCTACATTTACACAATATCCCTGGTTATATTCCTGTCAAAAGAGATAATGATTTTCGCCAGGCTTTTTCAAGAATTAGTAGAAATGCAAAAAACACAAATGCGACTCGATGCGACAAAATTGAGACAGATCGAGACATTTTTGAGACATTTTAAAACAGCACAATGCGATATATACAAAATAATATTTTATATAAACGAAAAATTTCTTTATCTCAAAATGTATATTATCTTTAAAACCCTGCTATATTTTTTATGCCAAAAAAAATACTGGTCATAACCTCATTTTGGGTTTTATTCATAAGCTGTTTTGCGGCCTCTGTATCCTATTGCCAGCAGCCCGCAACCCCTTATAATACTGATCAGCAGGATTTTTTTAAAGTATTTGTCAATTACCTTCCCTGTACGACAAACACTGTTACTGATGGCATTCCGGCACAAAAAAACACCTCGGCAATACTAATTACCGTCCCATATCTCTTACTCTCTGACTCCTTATTAACAATAGCCGAAACATCCGATGAAGTAATAGGCTATATTGTTATTAATATTAATGATTCAATAAATCTTAATGACAGTATCAGCCTGATCGTAAACGACGCAGATTCACTTGATAATAAAGAAGCTAATACAAACAGCATCACACTACCCGAGCTTGCCGCTACCAAGAGCACAACTACATATGATGGCGCAACAAATACGCCACCTTCCCTCTCTGACAAAAAAATTGACCGGCTCATTAATAAGTATGCCGAAATGATAAGCCTGGAGCCCGAGGATGTAAAAAACTATCCCCTATATAAATTCATTAACGATTGGTACGGCGTAAAATATAAATGGGGCGGTACTGATAATTCAGGGATTGATTGTTCTGCATTCTCACAGAAATTATATGGTAAAATATATAGTACCGGTATCAAGCGTACTGCCAGGCAACAACACAGAAATAGTGAAAAGATAAAAGACTATGGCGAAGCCAATGAAGGTGACCTGGTTTTTTTCCGGATACATCATATCCGCATCACCCATGTTGGTGTCTACCTGGCAAACGGTTATTTTGTTCACGCATCCCGTTCTCATGGTGTAGTCATCAGCAACCTGGATGATAAATACTGGCGCAGCAGGTATGCCGGCTGCGGCAGAATAGCAAAACAAGATAGACAGGCAACTGAATCAGATTTTGTACAATAGCAAAATATCCCTCATCAATTTACGAAGTATATCATAAATGATCCGCTTCGGCAACATTATTCTTAAACCATAAAAATGGGGTGAACTTTTGCATAATGTTTTCTCATGATTATTAGGCTAAGCTCTTATTTCTCAAGGTTATTTTTCAAGTTGGTTAATCCAACAGAAAGATCACTGCCTAGCATATTATCCATATTCACAACCAGCAACATAAAGTTCATAGGATAGTTCATTTTGCCGGTCATACCCCATTTTACTTTTGTCTGGGTCGGGGAAATGGCATCTGTTGAAAAATAAGCATTTGCCCTTCCTTCAAATGGTTTAATAAAATGAAGCGCAACGTCCATTCTTGACCCAGTAATATTAGTAATCTGCTGCTCTCCTTTACCTACTTTTTTATTGCCGCTCTCCCACGCGGAAACAAAACCTACAGTCCCATCCGTACCTTTATAGTCCATTTTTGCATTAGGGTCTTCCATAGCCCATTTGCTATAGTTTGGTTGGTTCTTCAACATTTTAATATAATTGAACACATCCTGTTGAGGCTTATTGATGGTAATTTCGCGTTCAACCTGGTACTCTTTCTTTGTGAATAATGCCACAATCAGTGGGATGGTGAGCATGATGGCGATTGCAAGAATAATATTCCGGAGTATCTTCATTTTACTTTTTATTTAAAGATGAACTTATGCTGAATCAATGCAAATATATTAAGAATTTTGAATCATTAATAAGTAGTGCATTTATCAATTACTCGCAAAGCATTTATTGAAAACTTTAAATCCACGATATTCAGCAATTTGAGACAGAGCGAATTTTGTTGTTTATTTGCCATACTTGCAATCTACATATAGTCAATATCAACAATCCTTTATAACACACAATGTATGCGTGATCGTGCCAACGTATAATAATGCTGGCACATTGGGGGATGTATTACACTCTGTATTGGCCTATACAGATAGGATAATTGTGGTAAATGACGGCAGTACTGACGGAACGATAGATGTGCTTGCCGGATTTCCGGGGATGGATGTTATCGCCTATGCGGTAAATGAAGGAAAGGGAAAGGCACTGAGAAAAGGATTTGCTCATGCAATAAAGCGGGGGGTATGACTATGCAATAACGATAGACTCAGATGGACAGCATTTTGCGAAAGACCTGCCTCTTTTTCTGAAGGAACTGGATGCGGAAAAAGGGCTGCTGATAATAGGAGCACGTAACCTGCACCAGGAAAATATGCCTGGCAAAAATACTTTTGCCAATAAGTTCTCCAACTTCTGGTTCTATGTGGATACGGGCATAAAGGCGCCGGATACTCAGAGCGGCTACCGGCTTTATCCGCTCTACCTGATGAAAGATATGCGATTTTACGGGCGCAAGTATGAATTTGAGGTAGAGGTGCTCGTGCGGTGCGCGTGGAAGGGCATCAAGATAAGCTGGATTCCGGTGAATATATACTATCCGCCGCCGCCGGAGCGGATATCCCACTTCAGACCCGGGCCGGATTTTTCGAGGATAAGTGTGCTGAATACAATACTATTCCTGATAGCAGTGCTATATATAAAGCCTAGAGATGCTATGATCCATATCTCGAAGTTTAAAAATGTAAAGGAACTATTGCGGCGGCATCTGTATAACAAGGAGGAATCGAACATGAAGAAATCACTGTCGGTAGGTTTCGGTGTATTTATGGGAATAGTGCCTATATGGGGATTCCAAATGGCTGTTGCGCTGTTGCTGGCGGCGATCTTTAAGTTAAATAAAGCCCTTACCATAATAGCCTCAAATATCAGTATACCGCCAATGATACCACTGATTGTCTTTTTGAGTTTTTTACTTGGCCGGATTTGGGTGGGTAAAAATGCGGTCTATATGATGTTTAGCAGGCACATTACCCCTGAGGCAATAAAGCTGAATATAGAACAGTATGTATATGGCAGCATAACACTCGCAGTGATAGCAGGACTGGTGGCCTGGATGGTAACGTATGGGGCGTTGGAGTTTTCCGGGAAAGTGAAAAGAAAAATTGAGGGTACAGGAAAATAATATTATTTTAGGAGGGGCAGCAAATAACAAATGGAGCGTTTTTTTATAACTATATACAACTATTTCGAAAAGCATAAGACGCAGATGTGGGTGGCGGCTATATGCTCCTTTTTATTTTTCGGCTTCTTCACATGGCAGATAAAGTTTGAACAGGATATTACAAGTATACTACCACACGAAAAAAAACTGGACAAACAACAACAGGTATTTGAGGACTCCCGGTTCTCAGAAAAACTGACAGTATGCATATCACAAAAAGACAGTACGGCCACTGCCAACCCAGATGAACTGACGGCTTTTGCAGACACCTTTATTACCAAAGCAACCACAGACCTATCCACTTACATAAAAAGCATAGACGGCAAGCCCAGCGATAGCGCAATGATGAACATGATGGGAGCCATACAAGGTGACTTGCCCGTGTACCTTTCCGGAAGCGACTATACGAGCATTGATTCATTATTTACACAGGAAAAAGTTAAACAACAATTAGACTGGGATTATAACAAGCTAGTATCACCGGAAGGTGTGGCGCTGAAAGGAGTGATACAGAACGACCCTGCAGGTATGTCGTGGCTGGGGATAAAAAAATTACGACGGCTACAGGTGGATGAGCATTTTGAACTTTATGATGGGTATGTGATGACCAAGGATCACAGGCATATCATGCTCTTCATCAATCCGGCAAACCCGCCTAATGCTACCGGTAAAAACGTGCATTTCTTAACAGGATTGGACCTTGTGCTGGATAGCTTACAGCAACATTTCCCAAAAGTAGATGCGTTTTATTTTGGCGCAACGGCTACGTATACGGGGAATGCGGTGCAGGTGAAAGCAGATACGATATTGACATTGAGCATTACAGTTGTGCTGCTTGTTTTATTTATAGGTTTTTACTTTAAGAAAAAACGTGCACCGGTAGTGATCATGATACCAGTATTGTTTGGAGGATTATTTTCGCTGACAGTCATTTATTTCATCAAAGGACATATATCGCTGGTGGCTTTGGGTGCGGCTTCTATAGTGCTTGGCATAGCGGTTAATTACTCGCTGCATGTATACAACCACTACCGTCATTTGCCTGATATGCGTGATGTGATAAAAGATCTGGCAGCACCAATGACCATAGGCAGTTTTACCACAATAGGTGGCTTTTTATGCCTTGTGTTGGTGCCATCACCGCTGCTGAATGACATGGGGTTGTTTGCTGCATTTAGCCTCGTGGGAGCCACATTATGCTCACTGATATTTTTACCACACTGGATAGAGGGCAGTAAAAAAGAAGTGTATGCACACGAGCATACACATGCCAAACTGAGCTGGATAGACAAGATAGCTGAATACAAACCGGAAGCCAACAAATATATGGTGGGCGGGGTTTTCGCACTGACGATCGTTTTTCTTTTTACATCGCAGAAAGTGACGATTGAAACTGATATGATGCGCATGAATTTTATGACACCCAAACTAAAGGAGTCTGAAAGGAAGTTTAATGCCATCAATTCTTTTATAGCAAGCTCAGTATATCTCGTTTCGGAAGGTAATACGCTGGAAGAAGCGCTGGAAAATAATGAACGGATACAACCAGCATTGCAGCAACTGCAACAGAAAGGCACTATTAAAAAGGTATCGGGCGTTGGCGATCTTTTATTATCAGCAAAAGAACAACAGGCACGCATAAATAAATGGGATGTCTACTGGAGTAATAACAGGAAACAACAGCTTTTGGCATCGCTGCAAACAGAGGGTAATACCTATCATTTTAGCCCTACTGCTTTTGATGGCATCAAAGAATTATTGAATAAAAAGTATACAGCAACGCAACCCGAACAGCTGGATATCATGAGATCAGGAGCGCTGAATAATTATATCATTGAAAAGCATGGAAAAGTCTCGGTAGTGACGCTTCTAAAAGTAGACCCTGCACAAAAAAATGTAGTATACAAAACGCTCGACGGGAACCCTGGCATTACAGTATTAGATAAACAATTTGCAACCAGCAGCCTGGTAAGTGAAATAAATAATGAGTTCAACAACATTGCGTGGCTGACATCAATATTGGTGTTTGCGGCGCTACTACTGTCTTACGGGCGAATAGAACTTACACTCATTACCTTCATACCAATGCTTGTGAGTTGGGTATGGATACTAGGGCTTATGGGGATATTCGGGATAAAATTCAATATCGTAAACATCATACTTTCTACATTCATATTCGGGCTGGGAGATGATTACAGTATCTTTATCATGGATGGACTGCTGCAGCGATATAAAACAGGAAAGGAACATCTTTCCTCTTTCAAATCATCGATCTTACTTTCAGCTGTCACTACCATATTGGGCCTCGGCATACTCATATTTGCAAAGCACCCGGCAATGCAATCTATTGCACTGATATCCATCGTGGGGATATTTTGCGTGGTGATCACATCACAGGTAATGATACCATTCATGTTCAATTGGCTGGTGACAAACAGGGTAAAAAAGGGTTTTGCCCCATGGACCTTATCAAGCTGGGCGAAATCAGTTTTTTCACTTACCTATTTTGCACTTGGCAGCTTCATTATGAGTGCCATTGGTTTTGTACTGATCAAGGCTAACCCTTTTAATAAAAGAAAAGGCAAGTATCTTTTTCACAGGATCATGTCGAAATACACATGGTCTGTCTTACACATTATGGGTAATGTGAAGAAGACATACATAAACCCTAATAATGAAGACTTTAGCAAACCTGCTGTGATCATCAGTAACCACCAATCCTTCTTAGATATATTGGTTTCTACCTCCATGCACCCTAAAGTAATATTGCTTACCAATGAATGGGTTTGGAAGTCGCCCCGTCTTCGGGGCTGTGGTAAGGCTCGCTGACTATTACCCAGTAGCAGAAGGGGTAGAACCCAGCGTGGACAGGCTGAGAGAAAAAGTAGAACAGGGGTATTCTATTGTGGTATATCCCGAAGGTACCCGGTCACCTCAAGCTGAGATAAAACGCTTTCATAAGGGCGCCTTTTTTATTGCTGAAAAACTTGGGCTGGATGTATTACCGGTTTTGATACATGGCACAGCCTATACAATGACAAAGGGTGACTTCCTCTTGAAGGATGGTTTTATTACGGTAAAATACCTGCCCCGTATAAAAGCTGAAGACAGTAAATGGGGGGATGCATATCCGGAGCGTAAAAAGACCATCAGCAGGTATTTCAGAGAAGAATATGAGCTATTGCGCAGTGAACGTGAAAATCCACGTTACTTCAGAGAACTACTCTATTATAACTATCTCTACAAGGGGCCAATATTGGAATGGTACCTGCGGGTTAAAATAAGACTGGAGAAGAACTATGAGCAATTTCACAGATTAGTACCCATGCAGGGGCGCATAATGGACATTGGTTGCGGTTATGGGTTTATGTCTTATATGCTTCACTTCCTTGCAAAAGGCCGGCAAATAACAGGCATAGATTATGATGAAGATAAAATAGAGACTGCTAACCACGCTTATTTGAAAGGTGACTCTTTGAATTTTGTTTGCGCTGATATTGCTAGTTACGACTTTGGAAAGCAAGATGCATTTATCATCAGTGACGTACTGCATTACCTGCTGCCCGAAGAGCAGGAAGCACTAATCAAAAAGTGCATCACCAATCTTACTGACAATGGCGTACTGATAATAAGAGATGGCGATGCAGACCTGAAAGAAAGGCAGAAAGGCACTGCGCTCACTGAGTTTTTCTCTACGAAAGCACTGAAGTTTAATAAAACAGAAAGACCTCTTTCTTTTGTTTCATCTACCCGGATTCATGAGATTGTGGCTGCCAACGGCGCATCTATAGAGCAGATAGACAATACGCGCTACACATCCAACGTAATATTTGTGATCAAAAAACTACCTGTACTTTCTTATGCATGACTATGATGTAGTGATCATCGGGAGTGGTTTAGGCGGGCTGGTTTGCGGCACGGTGCTCAGCATGAATGGTTACAAGGTGGGTATATTTGAAAAGAACAGGCAAATAGGCGGCTGCCTGCAAACCTATTCCAGAGACAAAACGGTGATCGATACAGGTGTGCATTATATAGGCGCTTTGGCCCCCGGGCAAAACCTGCACAGCATATTCAAATACCTGGGTATAATAGATAAGCTGAAGCTGAAGAAAATGGATGTGGATGGGTTTGATAAAATAGGATTTGGCAGTAATGGTAAAACCTATAAGCTGGCACAAGGGTATGATAATTTTATTAAGCAACTGCTTACAGATTTTCCGGAAGAAGAAAAGGCTCTAAACGACTACTGCGAAAAAATCAAGGAGATATGTGGTAAGTTCCCTTTGTACAACTTGCGTACAGGTGATTATGCAGAAAAAGAAGACATACTGAACATTGACACTTATACATTTTTAACTTCCATCACTAACAATAAAAAACTGCAGCAGGTGCTGGCCGGAAATAACCTGTTGTATGCTGGTGTTGCTGATAAAACGCCGCTATACATACATGCCCTCATCACCAATAGTTTTATTGAAAGTGCCTGGAAGTGTGTAGATGGCGGATCACAAATAGCGAAGTTATTGAGCAAACAAATACATGAGCATGGCGGAGAAATACATAGAAACACCAAAGTAGTGCAAATAGCAGGCAGCGATAAGATCGAACACATAGTTTTGGAAAATGGAAAAAACGCGACTGCTAAATATTTCATCTCAAACCTGCACCCAACGCAAACCATGGAGATAACGGAAAGTGAAGTGTTACGTAATGCCTACCGTAGCCGTATGCAAAACCTGGATAATACAATTGGTACATTTCTACTTAATATTGTTTTGGAAAAAGATACTTTTCCATACCTCAATTATAACTACTACCACCACGAAACAGAAGATGCGTGGGAAGGGGTGAATTATACCCACGAAAACTGGCCGCTCACCTATGCACTGTTCGCAAACGCAATATCGAAACATGAAAAGTTTACAGACAGCCTGACCATAATGACCTACATGCGATATGAAGATGTAGCTAAATGGGAAGACACCTTCAATACAGATACTCATAACAATGGTCGTGGCGAAGAATATGAGGCATTCAAAAAAGAGAAGGCAGAACGGTTACTAGATATTGTGGAAAAGCGGTTTCCAAATATCAGGGATTGTATAAAGTCTTATTACGTAGCTACCCCCCTATCCTACCGCGACTACCAGGGCACAGCGGATGGTAGTATGTATGGCATTGCAAAAGACCACCGCAATTCTTTTAAAACATTTATATCGCCCAGAACCCGGCTACCTAACTTATTGCTCACCGGACAAAACCTAAATCTGCATGGTATACTTGGCGTTACGATCAGCGCCCTGATAACATGCGGGGAATTGCTTAACATAGAAGAATTGTTAGCAAAGATTAACAAAGCCTGAATTGGAACGATAAAAAAGGAACATTGAGATTCCGTACCTTCGCATGGTAAATAAATACAGGATATTTTAATTTTTAATCACTTAATTGTTTGAAACAAAAAAGAAGTGCATGGCGCAGGGTTGGGCGCATTTTGCTTTATACCATTGGCGCAATAGTGCTTTTACTGACAGCGTTAGTCATTTATGTAGTGAGTGTTTCACATATTGACCCTCCTAAAATCGCTGATGAAAGTTCGCTGAATCTGCAACGAACACAATTAGATACCAACTGTTACGTAATCGGTAATAATTGGTTCAGGAAAAGCCGGTCGGGATTGTATGAGATGTATGTTGAGGGCGCACCTTTTCAGCGGGGCGTCATCTATGGAAAACTTTCTGCAGAGCTTGTAAAAAGGCAGGAAGATAACTTCACAGAGCAGATCAGCAAACTGGTACCTTCTAATATTTACCGGCATTTTCTGAAATATTTTATTGGTTATTTCAACCGTAACCTTGCAAAAAATATACCGGAAGAATTTAAGGATGAGATCTACGGCATTTCTTTTTCAGCTTCGGATGATTATGGCTATATCGGAACGAAATATGAAAGGCTGATGAATTACCATGCAGCCCATGATATCGGGCATGCACTTCAAAGCATGGCATTGGTGGGCTGCACCTCATTCGCTACATGGAATGGCCGTTCTGCCGATAGTACCCTTATACTTGGCCGCAACTTCGATTTTTATGTAGGCGATAAATTTGCAGAAGATAAAATAGTAGCGTTTTATCACCCCGACTCGGGGTATCGTTTTATGATGGTAACCTGGGCCGGCTTTACAGGCGTTGTTTCCGGCATGAACGAGAACGGTCTTACCGTTACTATCAACGCAGATAAAAGCGATATCCCAACAGGTGCTGCAACACCGGTGTCGTTGGTGGCCCGGGAAATACTACAGTATGCTAAAAACATAGATGAGGCATGGGCTATAGCTAAGCGAAGAAAAATGTTTGTTTCCGAGTCATTCCTTATCGGATCTGCTGCTGACAATCGCGCCGTAGTGATAGAAAAAACGCCCGACAGCATGGATATGTATGCACCCAACGACAATTTTATTACCTGCACAAATCATTTCCAGGGCAAAGAATTAGGCAAGCTGTCATCGAATGAACAGCAAATAAAAGAGAGCGCTTCAGACTATCGTTATCAGCGGCTGAATGAGCTACTGGCGGCAAACGGAACAAATACCGTACAAAAAACAGTAAATATTCTCAGGGACAGATGGGGCCTGCATGGGCAAAATATAGGCATTGGAAATGAGAAAGCAGTTAACCAATTCATAGCGCATCATTCTATTGTTTTTGAACCTCAGAAGCGATTGGTCTGGGTCTCTACAGCGCCATGGCAGTTGGGGCAATTTGTAGCTTATGAT
>CAIRZD010000294.1 GCA_903882965.1 uncultured Bacteroidota bacterium | reverse complement strand
GGGTATTTTTACCATTTTTTTGAATGTGTAAAAGTACTGCCAGTTAAAATCCCATCTTGGGATAGAGATCAGTCTTATTGTATCCCCGTTTGGCTGTACGGCATAAGCCTTAAAGCTCTTACCCAACAAATGCATATGTGGGTTTACCGTGAGAATAGAAATATCATCAGGTATAGTATACTTGCTATAGACGTGCTTAACCGTGTTAGGTTGTATAATAAGATCGGGCAAGACGGGAGCTGTACCAAATGAACTTAATGTGCCTATTTGAAACTCCTGTAATGGTCTTTTGGGTGGCGTTTTCGCAAAAAAGATATTGATGTAAGAACTATCCCAGATGTCATCCCTGCTTGTAAAACCGTAATGTATATCATTAAGCAGAAACACACCCTTCTTCGGCAATTTATACCCACCGATTCCATCCGGGTACAGCTGGCCAATGGCCCCAGGCAGATAATTCACCACTGACTTTTGCAATGTGGGGTAAGTGCCGTCATCATTTGGCAACCCAAGCTCCTGGAATGCATGTAATATCGAAGCTGTATCCAACGCCATATCTACAACTAATTGCCCTTCAAATACATTCTTCTTCTTCTCCACATCATATATCACCATATCGCCGTTCACATGGTGCACTACATGCTTGTTGCCGGGAATGAATTCAATAAGGCTTGCAAATGTATCTGTAGGCAATTCAAAAGGCACTTTTACCAAAAGGAATTTATCCGTACTGTTTGCTTTTAAAAAATAAGGGCGTACCGGTATTCTCATATCAGGTGTGCCAATTTCAGACCCTTGTGGGTAAGCAGGCAAAGCAGGTGGCTTGCTATCAGCTCCCTCCGGGGCTCCTTCATCTGCCCATTTCACTAATATTTTTATATCCCTGTCACTGAGTACACGCTCTCCAATAAACCTTGTATAATGCGGGTCAGCGGGCCATGGTGGCATCAACCGTTCTTTCACCACATAAGCTATAGAGCCTGCACTTCTTTTTGCTATCCCATAATATTCCAAAGAGAAATGGCCGCCACCACCGTCTCTATGGCAAATGGTACAATTCTTATACAATATCGGGGCTACATCTGTATTAAAAGTCACAGTATCAGGGATATTATCCGTGCTGCTACATGCGGCATATAGCAATACGGTAATACACCCCACAAACAAGAGCATCTTTTTATTCATCCTCATCATTATCCTCCCTTAATAATTTACCAAGTAAAATACTCACATTAAGTTCGTAACCCAATAATATAATAATTGTATTCAGCCATACCCATACCATAAATGCTATCAACGTGCCTATGGACCCGTAAAGTTTATTGTAATTAAGAAAATGATTCACCAGAAAAAAGAATACAGAAGTAACGATCACCGATGCTATTGTAGCAAATACAGATCCTGTGGAAACAAATTTAAATTTATGAGAGAGCGAAGGGCCATAGGTATAAATTATGGATATAGTAATAAAAACAAGCAGGGTAAGGATTATGCCACTGAGTATTTTAATTGCAATTAAGCTATGAAAAACGGTAAGCATAATAGGATTAAGGTCTTTACTTTGAAAAATAAGAACTGCAAGTGTTATTATGCTTAATCCGATGAGTGTAATGGTGAGCTTTACGGCCGTCCACCTCCGCCTGAATCCTGTTCTTGTTTTATATAACGACAGGCTTTTGTCAAAACATCGCATAAGGCCCATCACACCATTTGAAGAAAAAAACAGGACCAGGATGATCCCATAAAATAAAACACCTGCATGCTGTTTGGCCATAAAATCAACTACTACGCCATGTATTGTAATGTATATATTTTGATTGGGCGTTATCAGCTTCAAAACAGTAAATATTGTCTTGTCGGCATTTTTCAAAGGAAGGTATGGCAAAAGGGAAAATAGAAATAAGAATGTAGGTGGCATCGCCATCAGAAAATTATATGTAACAGCGGCAGCACGCTCCTGCAATTTTAAAGTTCCGAGTTCCCTGAAAAAGAATTTACCAACCTCGTACAAAGAAGCTCCGTTAAGGCCGGGCAAGATAATATTATGCGCCTTTTTGAACAGGTAACGCATAGGCAGCAATTTGTAAACATTAAAATGTGTTTTATTCATCAATGGTTAAAAGTAAAGTCCTGTACCTGTTAAACAAAATTAATTTAGTTAAAGTATAGGCTATGCCGTAAGCCACCCACCGCTAAATCCTGCGATTCGTAAGCCATTGGTAATGTATGGACACTTTTTGATCGTTTCCCAGATAAGCCCGGTTTGAAAATTTTCGATCATGATAACGATCGGGCCTTGGTTCAACCCAAACTGCCACGGAGATATCCAGCCATTAGGATTAATACCCTTATGTGGAAATGTGGGATTAAAGCTTGCATCAAATCCATAATCACTGTGTTTTTTCAGATCAAGTTTTTCTATCGCATGCCGGATAGTTTTTAATACTACCTCCGGCTCAAAAGGTAAAGACGCTACAACTGCCCATGGGGAGATTGTACCATCATCAGGCCCAAAGGGTACACCACGGGCAGTGTAATCATAAAATTCCCGTTCAATACCATCCACTAAAACGGTACAGGGGCCGGGGCCATCACTTGCAGTAAATCCCCAGCCATGCTTATTATAATGAGCATACCCTTTGGGATTCTCTATAGCATACTGCTGCTGCACACAGGTAGCACGATGGCTGTTTTCAAAATAATCAATACCTGTTTTCCTGTTCAGATCATCATTAATGCCTTTAAAATCCAGCCATATATGAGACATCTGGTGAATAAAAAGCGGGCCGGCATAAATGCATTCAATACCATACATTTCCTTCCATATGAATGTATCAGTCCATTGCTTATAACCGGCGGCTTCAATAGGAAATGTGGGGGAGCCAAGTGCCAGCACATACAGTATAATAGCTTCGCTGTAACCCATATCCCAGCGATAAGGAAGAAAACCGTGTTCCGGCTTCCAGCCATGTGTTATTGTTTTACCTCCATTCAATGCCCACTGCCAATCTACTCTTAAATAAAGCTCATCAGCAAGCTTGCGTATATCATTTTCTTCATTTGTTTCGGCGGTAAAATAATGCTTCACAGTTAAAATGCCTGCCATCAGGATCGCCGTATCGATAGTTGACAATTCACACTCGCACGCACGTTTCCCCGAGTTCATATCCAGAAAATGGTAGTAAAACCCTTTATACCCTGTAGCATCTATTTCCGGCCCCTGTTTGGAAGAATGAAAGAATTTTAAAACTGTAAGCGTTCGCTTTACCGCATCAGCCCTGGAAATTAATCCACGCTCTATCGCAGCAATATAAGCGCTTAGTCCCAGCCCTACTGCCGCTATGCTTGAGGCTGCTCCGGGCTGGGTCTTATCTGCGATCAACCCTGTTTTTAGATTTATTTCATTGAGAAAATACTTGAAAGTTTCAGCTTGTAATATTTCCAGCATTTCCTCATCCGATCCCTGCGGGTTCAATAATGGCAGATCCTCCGGTTTTATTTTCGTGCCCATTCTGTTTCTAATGTTATAACGCTTTCATTAAAGATTAAGCGTAAGCGCCTTGGGTATTTAGGGTTAAAGGTTTTTTAAAATAAAATCTGTCATCCGCTTATATAACTGCCTGCGGGTATTACCACCTGATATGCCATGCGTCTTATCCGGGTAATACTCGCTTTCAAATTGTTTGTCTGCATTTATCAGCGCTGTGGTTAACATTACAGAGTTTTGAAAATGTACATTATCATCGGCAGTGCCATGTATCAGCAAGAACTTTCCTTTCAACTTATCAGCCATTTTTTCCGGGGCGTTTTCGTCATACCCTTTTGCGTTTTCCTGTGGTGTACGCATATACCGTTCTGTATAAATGTTGTCATAAAAACGCCAGTTTGTAACCGGCGCTACTGCTACTGCCATCTTAAATACATCATTGCCTTTCAGCAGGCAGGTGCTGCTCATAAAACCGCCATAGCTCCAGCCCCAGATACCTATCCTGTTTTTATCTACATAAGGTAATTTCCCCAGCTCTTTTGCCACCGCTATCTGGTCATCGCTCTCATACTTGCCCAGGTCGAGATAAGTTTTTTTTCTGAATTCCTCTCCCCTTAACCCTGTGCCTGTACCATCGGCACATACTATTATATAGCCCTGCTCCGCCAGCATCTGGTGCCAAAAATAATTACCCACAGGAAAGCGGTCTGCAACTTCCTGCGAGCCGGGGCCGCTATACTGGTACATCAACACCGGATATTTTTTATTGCTGTCAAATCCCGGCGGGGTAATGATCCATGCATTGAGCATTTCATCCACACCTTTTACCTTCATCATATGTATATCACCCAGCGCGTATTCGTTCATTTTATCTTCAAGCACTTTATTATCCTCCAGGGTACGTTTTATCTCTCCTTTTGCATTCCGCAGGTAGTAAACAGGCACTTTATTCAGTTGCGAATATTTATCAATAAAGAAATTATACCCTTCGCATGGAGTAATACTATGCGTGCCTTTCTCTGGGGTAAGGCATTTCTTTTTCTTACCGTTCCATTCTACTACATATAAATTCCTTTCCAGTGGCGATGTCTCCGCTGCGGTATAGTATACCTGTTTCCGCTCAATGTCTATACCTATTAGTGCGTCCACATCAAAATTACCTTCGGTTATATCAGTTAGTTTATTTTCCTTCCAGTCACAATTATATAAGTGGCTATAGCCATTGCGCTCACTTCTTATGATCATAGAATGCCCGTCCGGCATAAATGTGATCTCATCATCGATGTTTATGTACCATTTATTTTTATCAGTATAAATGGTGCCGGAAGATCCGTCCATGGCACTTACAAGCAATAACTCCAGGTTATTCTGTAGCCTGTTCAGCCGGTAGACACACAATTTTTCGGGGTCGTTTGTCCACTTGATACGGGGAATGTACTGGTCGGTTTCTTTCCCTATATCCGCGATTATGGTATTACCATTATTGATATTGAATATTTTCACCTGCACTACAGAGTTCCGTTCTCCTGCCTTAGGGTACTTATAAGTGTATTGCTCCGGATACAGCCCTTTATATTTAGCTATGGTATACTCGGGCACAAGGCTTTCATCAAAACGGTAATAAGCGATATTGCCACCGTCTTTCGACCAATCAAATGCCTTTGTGAACGAGAACTCTTCTTCATAAACCCAATCACAATTACCATTTATTATCTTGTTCTTTTCACCATCAGTAGTCACCTGCACCACTTTATCATTCACCAGGTCTTTGTAATACAGGTTGTTATTTTTTACATAAGCTACTTTGCGGCCATCAGGTGAGAAAGTGGCGTGCAGCACCTTATCATTGTCCAGCAGCTTTATACTGCCCAATACAATATCATATACATAAACCACATGTAGTACAGAGCGCCGGTAAATATTCTCGCTCTCTGTGAGCAACAACATTTTTTGTTCATCCTTGCTGAAAACATATTCGTCTATTGCCAGCATGCCGGTATCCGCTTTTTGTGTACCATTATCGAAAAGGGTTTTCTCCTGCTTGCCTGTCTCCAGGTTATACACGCGTATATACTGGCGCTTGCCATCCCTATCTATTTGGGTATAATGCAGGCCGTCTTTCATAGCATTAAAACCGGGTACATCCTTTACCCTGAATGTGCCGTTTTTCCATAAGTCGTCAATAGTAATTTGTTTGCCGCCCTGTGCAAAAACGATCTGTGTAGAAAACAAGGCTATGAATAGCCATATATATATGCGCATAACTATGTATTAGGAAGTGTAAAAATAGTGCGGAAAAGATAAACTAGTCTGAATTCCCGATACAGTGGTTTAAAAACAATATGTCAATTACACCTTTATCTCCCCCAGCTCCTTCATATCCTGCTCGCTGAGCATGATGTTTACCGCATTTATATTTTCTTCAAGATGACTCACTTTTGATGTGCCGGGTATGAGCAGGATATTGGATGCATGATGATACAACCAACTCAGGGCCACCTGCTGTGAGGTCGCATTATAACGCGCCCCTATTTCTTTAAGCTTCTCTACAAACAATATATTGCCTGCATTGATTGGGTTCCAGGGTATGAAGGCGATGCCATGCTCATTGCAGTATTCCAGTTCCGGCTCCCAGTTGCGGTACACAATGCTATACTTGTTTTGCACAGATACAATATCCACAAACTCTTTTGCCTTTTTAATATCAGCTATACTCACTTCAGAGAGGCCTATGTGCTTTACTAGCCCTTCTTTTTGTGCCTGTTGTAAAAAAGCCAGTGTTTTTTCAAAAGGCACTTTGGGGTCTATCCTATGCAATTGATACAGATCAATGCAACTGAGTTTTAAGCGTTTCAGGCTGCCTTCAAGCGCTTGTTTCAGAGGATCAGGATGGCTGTTTATATGCCATTCGTTAGGCCCGGTACGCTCAAAACCACCCTTAGTAGCAATGACCATACCCGCAGGATATGGGTAAAGCGCCTCTGCAATCAGCTCTTCCGAAACATAGGGGCCATAACTATCTGCGGTATCTATGAAATTAACACCCATCGCAAGCAATGCTTGCAGCACCCTGATGGCTTCGTCCCTATTTTCAGGCTGGCCCCAAATGCCCTTGCCCGTAATACGCATCGCGCCATATCCCATACGGTTGATGGTAAGATCACCACCAAGTGTGAATGTTTTATTATCTGCGTTTTTCATGGAGGTTATTTTAGATGGCAAAGGTAGGGAGTAAAGCAAATTCAATAATTAAATAAATCATTACCTACGTATTCCTAAAAAAATGCGGCACAAATCTACTCGTATTATTCGTTATCAATCCGCTGCTTTCCCGTATCCCCATACCCGCCGGCACCCCACCTATCAGCCAGCTACCTATCACCGGGTGGTTGCCATCAAAGTTGGGCAGCTCGGCATAGTCCTGTATCACATAACCTTCTGAGCCATATTCGCCGCCGGTTTGTTCTATGAGCTCGCTGTTCTTTACAATTTTCACATTAGCACCTTCGCGGGAGAAAACTGGTTTTTGCACATACTGGCCCGGCTGGTATACAACTTCGGTAGCACGGTAAGTGGCAGGCAGTATATACGGGCAATCGGGGAACAACTCATGCAGGTATACCAATAGCATTTTATTACTCCACAAGGCTTTGTAAACAGGCTCTATCCACATGGTGCTTTCGCGCGTAGCAGGAAGAAACTTGCCAAACTCTTCATGAAACAGCCACTCGTATGGATATAGCTTAAAGATGTTGCTTATGGGTGTGCCGTCTGTTTTATAAAACTCGTTCTTATCATCCATGCCTATTTCATCCATATACATAAAGTCGGTACGCAAGCCTGCCTGGTCTGCAATGTCCTGTAAGTACCTGGTGGTCATCAGGTCTTCTATATTATCACCGGCGCAGGCAAACGTGAGCACCTTTGGGTCATAGAGATAAGGCGCACATACTTTCATATGCGCTATCAGTTTTTCGTGTATCGAGTTGAACTGGTCCAGCTTGCTGTCATAGTCCTGTAGCCAGTACCATTGTATCACACTGGCTTCCAGTAATGATGTAGGCGTATCTGCATTAAACTCCAGCAGCTTTATATCACCATTGTTATAGGCGAGATCCATACGGCCATAGAAACTGGGCATATCTTCCTGCCACGACCATTTTATAAGATCAGCATATTCACGCGGAATGAAAAACTTATCCCACAGATCATTCTTTATCACATGGTCTACGACCGTCATACATTTATCAAAAATATCTGCCGTAGCGGCCTCTATCTTATCTACTTCTGCCGCGGTAAACTCATATGCGGCCGTTTCGTTGTAGTACGATTCCTTTTTATAAAAAAGAAACCCCTGCTCCTTTACTTTTTCTTCCCAGTCTTTTCTTGGTGTTATAATATGTCTTTGCATGATGATGATTTTATTCTCCGGCACCTCCTCCGTGCCCCGACTCCCCAAAGCCACCTGATCTTATGCCGCCTGATGCTGCACGTGGCGAAAATGAAGGGCTGCTTATCTCAGACGCCGAAGCCGGTGCAAACCCACCCGTATTGATCATATTATTCCGGTGCAGCAAAAACCATCCGCCGCCATAATAACGATAGTAATGATATCCTCCATGTTGATATACAGCGGTATCCCGTATACGGCCGGTTGCGTCTTTGCCATATGTCCATTCATCATTGTGGTTACTGCAGGATGATATGGTAGCAAAAAGTACGGTTGTGAGTATAATATTCTGCGATTTTTTCATTATTTACCAAAAAATTAATTCGTTATATGCGGGGAAAATACTAAATTTAGATATAAACCGTTACGAATAAATGATAGTGGTATAAAATTTGTCTATTAAAGCGTATGAGGAAGATATTGTTTTTTCTGTTTTGCCTATCCATTTCTGTTTGCAGCACCTGCCTGGCAAAAGATCATTCCGACAATATACTGTCGTTACTCAAATTATCGGGCGAATCGGTTACGCAGGAGAAAATAACTGCAATCCTTGGCACGCCTGTAAGCATAGAGCAAAATAGCAAGAGAATATGGTGGCACTATGAAAATGAAAATACAAGCATGGTGATTTGCTGGAATAAAAAATCCGACCTGTTTGAAAATTTCTCCTTCAAATCCCAGCCAGGTATAAAAACTGTGTGTGATGGCCAGCTATGTAAAAAACTGCAATCCGGCACCACAAATATCGTGCAGGTAATAAAACTCTTAGGTACTCCTGAGGATATGAAGATAAACAACACCAAGCAAGAACTCCATTATGCATACGAGAATGTTGTAATGAGGTTATTTTTTCGCAACCGTATTTTGGTGGATTTTACAATGCTCACCCAGGTCAACCAATAATTCAATAGTCAATTGTAGCCTGTATCCCTCTGTCTATGAGTGCTTCAGCCCTCGGGCGCAGTTCATCAAAGCTGCCTTTCTTAACACCGCATTTCCCTTTATGATGTATGATCAGGGCACACTGTTCGGCCTGCGTAGGCTCATGCTCACATATTGTTACTAATGACTCTATTACCCAATCAAAGGTATTCACATCATCATTCCATACTATAAGATTGTGCAATTCTACATCCAGCACATCTGTATCATACCTTTCCTTGGTTTGCCATTGTATCCCCGGAAGGTTTTCCTTTTCACTGTTCATAATGCAAAAATAAGGAAAGATGACAAAAATCTGAAGCATTGATATGCTAACTTTCTTTCAATTCATGCTTTTGAAGTAACAGAAAGAACAGGTATACAAATACTCCCATCTGCACCTCCAAAACCGGCTCTATCATTAATTGCAGTAATAGAATAAGCCATGCCATGAAGAAAAAGAAGCTTTGCCTGTTTTTTTTTAATGAAGCCAAAGGCATGAATACCCATATTGAGAACAGTATCATGGCGGGTATACCACATCCAAGGCCTACTACTAAAAACTCGTTGTGTGGGATTAAACGTGCCATAGCCGGCACTTCCGGATACCTTGCAGCATAACCGGTATCCATACTGCTTTTTATATCGCCCGTACCAACCCCTGTTAACGGGTGCTTTTTTATAAGATCAACAGCTATTTTATAGGAGTAAAGCCGGTTATTATCACCAAAACGGCCCGAATGATCACCATGCTCCTGCATAAAAATACTATATTTTATATAGTTTATTCGCTCATGAAATGTGGGCATCAGCCCATTTGCAAGGAAAAATATTACGGGGATCGAGAGCAGAATAATAAGGCCAATGATCTTTCGTCCAAAAAACAACATATAAAAACTCCAGCCTATAAAAAAAAGATATAATGATACCAGCCCGCTTTTTGCAGCCAGGATATGCAGATATACTACCAGTATAGCTATACTCAGCGCTATAAACCATTTTAACGGCCTGCTTTCAAGAAAGGGCCAAACGTATACCCCCCATATAATAAACAGGGCAATGGCCAGGCTGGCACGTATATGATCATGCTTGGGCAATGTGGGCAATATATCAGATACCTTGTATTGGTGAATATAATAAGCAGGATCCCGCACAAGAAAGGAAAGGCTATACAATGCGCACCCTAAAAAAGCCAAAGCAAATATTACCGTAATCAGCTGCAGCTGCTTTGTCGAAAAACGAGGCAAAAAATAAAAAGCAAGTGGCAACAATAAAAAAGCCAATTTCGTTTGCAGGCGGGTTTCCCAATCTGCCTTATTATCACTCCAGAAATAAGTAATAGCATAAATAGCTACAAGTGCTACGCCCACAAGCCACCACTTATCGTCCAGCCAGCGGCGTGGAGACACATCCCGTATCGCATTGACACCAAAAAGAAAGGTAAAAATAGATAACAGCGCCGGTGGAAATAAAAACCCCACCATGATCCCCAATATGCAAAATATCGCAATATTGGATTTGTCTAACATCTTATTATTTAGAAAACTACTTTTGCTCACAGGTATGTTACTGTTACAATTAACGGACAAAAAGAAAATTTAGTGCAAAGCAATATAAAACAACTTCATGAGCAACTGAAAGCAGGAGATTTTCTTGCCCTGGCAAGATGCATAACCATTGTTGAGAACGAGCTCGATGGTTACGCTTCATTGTTGTTGCAATTGCACGAAAATCGTCATGCACGGGTAATAGGTATTACCGGGCCTCCCGGTGCCGGTAAAAGTACACTTGTGAACGCATTGCTGCACCATTGGCTCAAAGAAAATAAAAAAATAGCAGTCATTGCCGTAGATCCATCATCCCCGTTTAATTATGGTGCCCTCCTCGGCGACCGCATACGAATGAGCGAATACTATACCAACCCTAATATATACATACGGTCCCTGGCCACAAGGGGTGCATTGGGTGGCCTAAGCGCAAAAATTATTGAGATAACTGACCTTGTAAAAGAAGCCCCCTTCGACCTCATTCTCGTGGAAACAGTTGGTGTAGGCCAAAGTGAAATAGAAATAGCCGGGTTAGCCGACTGCACAATAGTAACGCTGGTACCCGAAGCCGGGGATGAAGTACAAACACTGAAAGCCGGCATAATGGAGATCGCCAATATATTTGTTGTCAATAAAGCAGATCGGGTTGATGCCGAAGGGCTATACCGTAACCTGCGGATACTTGCACACGAAAAAGCAAATGGAACCGACGAAATCCCCGTAATAAAAACTATAGCAACTGAAGATAACGGAATAGATACATTAGCCTGCGAAATAAAAAAATTCCTGGCCGATCAAAAAGATCTGCCCGAAAAACGCCTGCACCTGATTACAGAAAAATGCTGGCAACTCATCCAGGCTCAACGCATGAAAGACATAAACCATAACAAACTAAAACACGAACTTGCATTAGCGATAAAAAAAGAAGATTTTAATTTATACGCATTTACAAACGATTTCCTCAACCGGTCAGCAAAATGACGATGTGAGTGAAATAAAATAATAATAAGCACGTTTTAATAATAATGATAAACGCTTTACCTGTATATATATACTACATTGTTGCTGTAGCACTTTCCGCAGCTATCAGTATATATTCCATCCGCAAGATACTGTTCATTACCCGTAAGCGTAAAATATATGATCTGCCCGATGATATCCGCAAGATACACGGAGTCGGAATTCCCACTCTTGGTGGCATTGGCATCTTTATAGGCTATATTATCGTAGCGGCATTTTTCTGGCCGCACAGGCATTTCTATATGCCTTTTATTATTGCCTCATCCGTTATCCTGTTCTTTACCGGTATCTATGACGATATCATGAACATGCGCCCGTCAAAAAAACTCATTGCACAACTGATTGCTACGTTCATCACAGTTTACTTTGCTGATATCCGTTTCGAAACGCTATACGGCATCTTTGGCATAAATGTAATACCCTATTGGCCTGGCATTATCCTTACTACTATTTGCTGCACTTTTTTTATCAATGTATTTAACTTTATCGATGGCATTGATGGCCTCGCCGGGATACTTGCTACCCTATACATGTGCCTTTTAGGCATAATGTTTGCCTGGATAGGCCACCAGGCCATTGCAGGTATCTCATTTGCACTTGCGGGTGCTACGATCGGCCTCCTCTATTACAATATTTCACCCGCAAAAATATACATGGGTGATACCGGATCCATGTTTCTTGGCTTTACCATTTTCATATTTTCGTTACTGTTCATTAATTGGTGCAGCGGCCCTGAATTAAACTCAATATCACATTACATACACAGCCCGCAAAATGCATTCATCCTGGTTTTGGCGATGCTCTTCCTCCCGGTATTTGATGCATTAAGAGTATTCATCCTTCGGGCTTCAAGAGGCATATCTCCCCTCAAAGCCGACCGGACACACCTTCACTACTATCTCCTCGATGCAGGCTTCACACATACGCAATCTATGCTGGCAATTGTTATTACCAACATACTCATTATTATCCTTGCCTTCCTGCTACAGGATATTAACCCGTACCTCAATATGCTATGCATGACATTGCTTGCCTTGCTGGCATTGCTTGTCGTCTATAAATTACGGCTCAAGAATTTAGCAAAAGGAAAAAACTGAATTGTTTTATGCACCTATTGATCGGAAGCAAGTCATTACCTGCCGGGAAGCGTGATTGTAAATGTAGACCCTATATTTAATTCACTCACTATATCAATTCGCCCCCCCAGGGCTTCTGCCTGCACTTTTACCATATGCAACCCAAGTCCTTTGCCTTCCATATTTGTATCCACGCGATAAAATAGGCCAAACAGATTTGCTCCGTGTTTAGCAATATCTATCCCCATGCCATTATCTGTTACTAAAATAGTGAATTCATTATTCGATTTCCTGACAGAGATTTTGATTTCAGGTACCCGTTTCGGTGATTTGTATTTTATAGCATTACTGATCAGGTTAAACAGGATACTCTCTATATAGCTTTTTATAGACACAATATGCTGTGTTTCCTCAGGTATATCTTTTGTAATGATTGCTCCTGATTGCCGTATTTGCATCTCAAGCGTATCTGAGATCCGCTCAATAACAGCAGGAAGAGAACATTGCCCCATCTTTTCATTCAGCTGCGAGTTTAAGGATAAAATAGTATTGAGGTCTTTTATAAGTTCATCCATGTGACAGGATACAGTACGGATATTTTCAAGTATTTCTGATCTTTCCGCATCCGTATTATCAGGGTAATTAATTATTTCGCTTAACCCCATAATATTCGCGATCGGAGCCCTCAGATTATGTGATACGATATAATTAAACTGCATCAACTCATTGTATTTTTTAGTAAGCTCATCCAGCAATTGTGTTTTTTCCGCTTCAGATCTTTTTAGTTTTTCAATGTTTTGTTTTTCATCATTTATATCACGTACCGCATATTGAGTACCTTTTATTTCACCACTTGTTATGATCACAGATACCCTCGCCTCAAACCATGAAGTAGTACCATCTTTCCGTAGTCCCTCATACTCAAATATCTTGGGCATATCTTCACCGGCAATTCTACGCCTGTGCTGCTCTTCTAATTTTGGCCGGAACCCGCTTGTTAAAAAATCCCCTAACATACAAGTTTTCGATGTCATTATTAGTCAGCCGGTATAGGTCAAGAAGACGCTGGTTAGCATATAAAACCCTGCCTTCTGTGTCTGCTATCAATAACCCGTCACTGATATTTTCAACCAATTGTTGATACTTATACTCATTTTTTTGAAGCAATATTTCTGCCTCCTTCTGTTGCGTTATATCAAGCACCGTGCCAATAGAACGAACTGGTTTGCCATCTGAATTGTAAAATGTTTCTCCCTGTTCATGCATGTATTTTATCCGGTTATCAGGAAACTTTACACGGTGAACGATGTCAAAAGGTGTTTTGTTTGTTACAGAGTCCTCATATGCTTTTCTTACCTGATCCCTATCTTCCGGATGAACCTTATCAAGGAATATCCCATAAGATGCATCAAATCTATGTTGGTCAATTTCAAACATCCGGTATACCTCTTCAGACCAGTAAAAGACATCATTAACAATATCCAGTTCCCAACTGCCCAGTTTCGCAATACGCTGTGACTCGGCAAGTAGTTTCTGGCTTTTGCGTATACTTTCTGCGGCTTCTTTTTTATCGGTGATGTCTGTAGTCATCACAAATATCCCTTCTTCAATAGGCTCTATTTTAAAATCAAACCATTTTGTTACACCATTACTAAAAGTATACGATTCTTCATATTCATGATATATCCGGTCTTCCATACAACGCTTCCACATACGGTAAACATTGGTCATGCTAAAACGAGGGTTAAAATCAGTGACTTTTTCACCGGTAACATCCTCCGCTTTTCTGAATATCTGCTCTGCAGCGGCATTATTTATATACAAATGGGTCCAGTCAAAACTAATGATATGGCAACCTACAGACATTTTGTCCAAAG
>CAIRZD010000293.1 GCA_903882965.1 uncultured Bacteroidota bacterium | reverse complement strand
GTTTTCTGTGGACTGCTTTTTGTTTGATTCCATGTTTACATTTTTTGTTGGTTAACAATGGAAACACTATCTAAAGTTATGCTGTTTTTAGTCCACTTTATGCTGACGATTTACATTTTCCATCATAAGTCATTAAACTCCTAAACTCTTTCGGTAATTGACTAATAGAAGTATGCAACCGATAACCAAATGGGTCTTGGGTAAAGGTATATTTGCCTTTAATTAAATTTTTCACCTTTGCTTGATTTGCCATGCTTGTTATTTTTGCCCGACTTATTTTTTTCATATTATCATTAGCATTAATAATATCGCTGTTTTCTATTAGATCAATAACTTCATAGGCTTTTTGTTCGTCTATTTTCAATCTTTTTGGATCAAACCACTTTTTAAGTCTTTTGGCAGTATCTGGTAAAAAGTAAAATTTCTTATCAATATAATCTGTGACTTCTTTTTTGATTAAAGTCCGGCAGGTAACTGTTTTCCAATCAATTTCATTAAAATAAAAGTATTCGGTAAACTTGTATCCCTGAGATACATTACCACCTTTCCAACTGACATCGGGAAAAATAATTCCTGCTTTTTGCATCCATTTTAATATAGCCTTATAGCAATTCCCGCCTAATATCTTTTTCAAGATTTCAGTATTTAAAGGGACATAAAACGGTTCTTTTTTGTCAGGATGGATATGTTCCGCATTAAATTCTCCCATACCCCGGTATATACTATCACAAATAAAGTACACCTTGTCCTTATCAAACCCCTTAACACCATCTGTGGGGTATAAATCCGTTAATTCCTTCATCTCCAGTTCAACTGGCACTCTCAATTTGTCCATCTATTTTCGGTTTAAATTTTACGATTTTAGTCTTATCTATCTTTTTTGAAGTATTACAACCTGATAAAATATTCCTACCCGTTGAATAGGGTATGCCTCTGACTAAACACCAGTCCCTGATATTCGAGAATTCCATACCTATTTCATTGTCTATAACCCCGACTGCAAAAAAATGATCCCCGGCCTGATTAGGATTTAAGCCCGTTCTGTAACTGTGCAAAGTATTATCCGAAACTGATGACCACTCCAAATCAGCAGGGTAATTATCCAGCTTAGTTTTCAGATGATTGACCTGGGGTAAATCCAAAGGATTTGGAATAAATGCAATGGCAATTAAACGATGTAATACACAAGACTTTGTTTTGCCATTCTTGCTAAGTCGCACATAGACGTAACCACAATTATTAATTCTAGAGGAGATTTTTTTGCCCGGCACGAACCTTTTCTTTCCGTTGGGTAAGTCAATATATCTGTCAATTCCTCTTACTTCGCAGCTATCGCTTATCTCATAATAGCCTTCATAACCTTGTATCTCTCTCCACATATTCTAACATCACATTAAAGTCGTGCAAAGATAAGTAATTATTTTCATATTACCTAATATTTCTAAGACTTTATTTTTTAAACTATGCCCTACTTTTTCAATTTTTTAGCTGTCTCGCACGACTAATTTTTTTTTCATCCCAAAAAACGCAAC
>CAIRZD010000292.1 GCA_903882965.1 uncultured Bacteroidota bacterium | reverse complement strand
TGGAGGTCTTTATCTGTCATAATAAGCAAGCCTTTTTTATTGGGGTTATGTGTAAAATTAGCGGAGCTATAAGACAAGCATTAAATGGTGCATGCACCTTTTTTTAGGGCAAAATATAGTGTTGATGTGGTGTTGATTTTTTTTTGCCGGTGTTTTAGCGGATTGTTATTTCTTCAATTCATTTTACATAGACCTGCTGCTCTTTACTTTTTTTGCTTGCCTCCTTCGGCAAGCTCAGGACTGGCTACAAAAAGTAACAAAAAAAGGGCCCCCTCCGGCAAAATGCTCCGCATGCCGAAGGGCTAGCTAAACGCTGAAATGTAGCGAACCTGCCTGCCGGCAGGCAGGTACAATGTAGCGCCGCGTGGTATCGGCCGTGATGGGGCTAAGGAGCTTTGTGCTGGGGTATATTTTCTGCTTTTATTTTTTGGATGGGTATATGCAAACAGTTTGATGCCAGATCTGCAAATCAGATAGTGAGGTGAGATGCTATTCACAAGTCAAAAAGACTTGCAATGATTTAGACACAAGTGAAAATACACCCGAGCAATTAGGACACGGCCAGAACAGAAACTCATATTACATTCGCAAATCGGAGATTTGCATCCGCTGCGGTAGACAGAGTCTCCGCCGAACTATTATTTTTTATTTTGGGAACACTACGCCCAACTGGGGTAAAGCAAATTTCAAGTACGTTCTTGATAACATTTTGCCGGAACTGAAAAGCCAATATGAATTTATAGTTTCAACTGTTTCCAAATCTAATCGAAAATCTATTACCGCCCATAAGTCTTACGGCTGGTCTTCTCCTATTGAGACCGAAGATTTATTTGTGATTGAAATCTAGTATTGCCTTAAAATCATTAGTTCAATGGATTAATCAATTCTTTGAGCAGGAATAATAAAAGCCAAATGTGTTGATTATTTGGTAAAATAGAAAGTTTCACTAGTTTTGTTTTAAATCATAACTTCAAAAATTTTCAATCTTTTAAAAATGAAAAAAATATTTTATTTAAGTATTTGTTTAGTTGCTTTATATACAAATGCGATAGGGCAAGGTGTTCATGTGGTGAAACCCTTAGTTAAAGATTTTTCTGAAATAGAATTAAAATCTGATAATAAATCAAATTCAAGCGGAAATCAGATTATTAAAATATGGAGTCCTTTTGCAACGGTTGAACAAGCCGGAGGACGTAATTTTGAGTATGTAGTTACCCTGCCCGGCATTGATGCATCAAAGGTGACAATTATCAATGCATGGCTTAATGAGTGCAGCAAAACTAATGGTGTATATGACAAAGATTGTAAAAAGCCTGGGGGCGATGGTGGAGTAATTAAAGAGCAAAGATTATCTTATGATGAAAAGAAGCAAGTGCTAACAATTATTTTCCATATACAAACGGCACAAACGGCAACAATTAAGATGGGATTATATTTAACATATTTCAACAATGTTGCCGCAAGTAAGTAATTGCCTTTAAAAATATTAATAACTTGTTAGGTAAACAACTACCGCCACAAATTGTGAACGAGCGATTCCAATTTGTGGCAGGTCTTCCGTAGGTTAGCCACATGGAAGCATTTATAGCATATTACAGAGTAAGCACCCTGCGGCAGGGCGCATCAGGATTAGGTTTAGAGGCACAAAAGAATTCAGTGTTATCATTTCTGAATAACAGAACCATATTAGCAGAATTTACAGATGTTGAAACCGGAAAAAATGACAACCGTCCGCAACTGCTTAAAGCCATAGAACTGGCAAAGCAAACAAATTCAACTTTATTAATTGCCAAATTAGATAGGTTATCAAGAAATCTAACATTTGTATCAACTTTGATGGATACCAAGGTAAAATTCATTTGCGCTGATATGCCGGACGCAAACGAATTGACCATACACATATTCGCAGCATTAGCCCAGTGGGAACGGAAAAGAATAAGCGAGCGGACGAAATCCGCATTAGGCGCACTTAAAGCAAGGGGTAAAACTCTGGGCACTCCTGAAAACTTTACAGACGAAGCAAGAAAACTGGGCCCGCTACAACTTAAAAAGACAGCAAATTCAAACGCCAACAATCAGAAAGCAAAAAAAGTAATCAACCTGTTAAACAAAAACGGAAAATCTTTAAGAGAAATTGCTACCGAACTAAACGAAGCAGGATTTAAAACTGCAAGGGGCAATCAATTTGCGCCGGAACAAGTAAGGCGATTAATCAACAAGGCAGAAGCGGCTTAATCTCAAAATAAACAACTATACTTTAAAAACAGGAGATATAGTTACCCTATTAGGCGGGTTTTGAAACTGTTTGATTTTTAGCAGCATCGTTAGCAGCCTTTTGGGCAATATTATGTACAAGAAAGTAATTATAGCAAATAAATCCCATTTTGCCCTTGTAGAAAATTTAAGGTATGCCTCTTATTGTAATTCGGAGTCATTTACCATTATCAATCATACATCCCCTACTGCAAAGGTTATTCTTATTCCTTCCAGACATACTCCATCAGCCATTTATTCCACTATTTTAAAATTATTAAAATGCGGGGTTAAAAGTATTTTATTTTCAAACTCATACGTTCGTAAGGTCATTAGGTTGGCTGAATTTCTAAGATTAATCTTATTGCTATCTATTGTGTCTTTGATATGGATTGATAAAAACAGATTCCCGGTCTGTCCCCCATCATTCCAAAATTGGTGGGCGGCTCCTGGTTCCGGATCCTCCTGCTTAAAATGTATAGTTATTAATGATCCTCTTAAAGGTTCAAATACGCCATTTACATGTCGTATGCTTGTTTTTTCTGCACCTATTAACCCAATTAGAAACCTTGATCCACTATCAGGAAAATATTCATTTTCACCTAATCTGATTCCATGCTGATGAGCATTTTGTTTTGCGTAGGGGCCCATATACATAATGTATCCACCCTGAGCGAATTCACCAAACTCTGAAATTGAGTTAGGAAGTCTGATGCCAATATCAGAATGCCATGAAGACATCACCTCCTCCCCTTGAAATTGTATTAACTTATCGGATTGCCTAATTTTTTTTAATGCAAGATCAATCAGTACATCTCCAAACATTTTCATGGTGCTTTCATCGAAACGATGAATGATATTAATGTCTGCTCCTGAAACTGGACTTTCATGTAGTTTTGGAATTTCATGAAGATAATCCGATTCTATAATTTTTCGGTCGTTATTTGTGTCAATAACATTTGGGGTGTTGTCTAATAATTGCCCTACATGCAATTGCAGAAAGTCACACCAAGCGTTGAGTTTATTTAGGATTCTAATATCCATAGAATGCGATAGCATTTTAATGCTATATTGAATACTATTCATCATAAGATTTATTCAGTCAATTGTTTAGGGTCTGTTACGACACTTACATAGACTGGCAAAATAACGTATTCATACCAACAACAGCAAATTCATTACATTTTTATATTTTCATAAGACTATTCGTGGATGGCATTATCACTTAAAAACATTCAAAATAATTAATGAATTTACTATATTGCGGCAAACTTAAATAAGCATGAGTGAAGAATTTTTTGAAGTGAAAGTATTTAAAGGCAATTCAAGGCTACCGGAAATATGTGAAGTTCGCAAGAGAGCGTGGCAAAATTCTATGAAAGCAGACTTGCTAAAAGACCCAAGTTTTATTCCTCGTCTTAATAACGATGAAGACGAGGATACGCATATTATCATAGAAGATAATGGTAGAATTGTTGGAGTCGGAAGGATCAAAATGAAAAACGACTTTTCGTTATTGTCTTCATTTAAAGATTTTGATTTGTCTTTAGATCGCCCATATGGTGAGCTTGAAAGAGTAGCGGTTGATCCAGAATACGGAGGGAGAGGATTAGTTCATCTCATTGACCAAGCTGTTTTGGAATATGTAAAAAATAATGGAATGCCATTTCTTTTTGTTACAGTTATACCTCCCAGGGATAAAACAGTTGAGCGGCTTGGTTATAGGCGGTTGGGCGAATATATGGTGACATTTGACACCAAAGAATTTTCTACTGTTGCTTTTGTTTATGAATCTAAATAAAGAAAATATTTATCGCAGTAATGAATAACTAAATCCTTCCTTTCTTTATTTCATCTACAACCGAAGGGTCAAGCAGGATGGTTGTATCTCCAAATTGTTTCATTTCGCCTTCAGCTATTTTGCGCAAGATCCGGCGCATTATTTTACCGCTTGGGGTTTTGGGTAAGCCATTTACAAATTGTATTTTGTCGGGCTTGGCGATTGGTCCAATTATCCTCGCCACAGTCGCCCTAATGTCCTCGGCTATTAATTCTGGACCGACTGGCTTCTTCTCCATAATCACATAAGCATAAATGCCTTGTCCTTTTAATTCATGGGGATAGCCGACAACCGCACTTTCGATAACGCCAGTATGCATGTTTATAGCGTTCTCCAGCTCGGCAGTCCCAATGCGGTGGGCACTTACATTCAATACGTCATCAACTCGTCCGGTGATGCGATAGAAGCCATTCTCGTCGCGGTAGGCGCCGTCTCCGGTGAAATACATGTTCTCATAAGTGGCGAAATAATTAAGCCTGCAACGCTCGTGATCGTTATAGGTTGTTCGGATTATGGCAGGCCATGGTGATTTAATGCAGAGATAGCCGCTTACACTGTTACCCATTATCTCATTGCCATGCTCATCAACAAGAACCGGCAACACACCCGGCAATGGCAAAGTAGAGTAGCCGGGTTTAGATGGGGTAACGCCTGCGAGATTAGCTATCATGATGCCACCATTTTCTGTTTGCCACCATGTGTCTACGATTGGGCAACGACTCTTACCTACATTTTCATTATACCAACGCCAGGCCTCTTCATTAATGGGTTCGCCACACGTACCAAGCACCTTTAAACTACTTAGGTTTTTCCCTTTAAACGGCGTCAGACCAAAGGCCATAAGACTTCGAATAGCGGTAGGAACGGTCAATAAAACATTCACTTTGTGCTTGTCCACAATGTCCCAAAGCCGACCCGGGTCAGGCCATGTGAGCATACCCTCAAACATCAGCGATGTGCCGCCTGCACAGAGTACACTGTATAGTATGTAAGTATGGCCAGTAACCCAGCCAATGTCGGCGGTGCAGAAATGTACATCGCCGGGTTTGTATTGAAATACGTTAACAAAAGTATAGGTGGTATAAACCATGTATCCCGCAGATGAATGTACAACGCCTTTTGGTTTGCCCGTAGAGCCGGAAGTATATAAGATGAACAGCGGGTCTTCAGAATCCATTTCTTCTGCTGTGACTGGCGAGTTGCCCTGGGCTTCTACTTTCTTAATCTCTTCATGCCACCATTTATCTCGTCCCTTTATCATGGACACAGGCGTATGTGTTCGCAATAGGACAATCACTTTTTTTACAAATTGGCACGTTGTTAGGGCGTCATCAACGATGTTCTTAAGAGGAATATCCTTCCCTCCCCTGAAAGCCCCGTCGCATGTGATAATGAACTCCACGTTGGCATCCTTCAGCCGGTCTGCTATGCTTTGCGCACTAAACCCTCCGAATATCACAGAATGAATAGCCCCAATACGGGCGCATGCGAGCATGGCAATAGGCAGTTCGGGCACCATACCCATGTAGATACAAACCCTATCGCCTTTCTTTACGCCACTGTTCTTCAGCACATTTGCGAACTGGTTGACCCTAAAGTACAAATCCTTATAAGTAATTACCCTGCTGGCCTCTTCTTTGCTATTGGACTCCCAAATGATGGCCGGTGTGTCGCCATCGTGGAGCAAATGTCTATCGATGCAATTCTCCGTTATGTTGAGTTTTCCGTTTATGAACCATTTAAAATCGGCCTTCTTAAAATCGCATTCCATCACTTTATCCCATTTCCTCCTCCACAGGAACTCATCGGCTATTCCAGCCCAGAATTCTTCCGGCTGTTCTAAGCTCTGGCGATAAGCCTCTTTGTATTCTTCAAAAGATTTAATCTGAAACCCGTATTCCATTTTATTCAAGGCAAAGCAAACGATATTCTTTATGATTGCTTTCCCGAAATTAGAGTATTTTTACTTTAGTATCTTGCAGGAAATGGTTTTTAAAATAATTGATCATTTAAACAGCTAAAAAAAATCAAATGAAAAAACTGCTATTATATGTCACCATTGCTTTCTCGTTTATGATGTATTCATGTAAACAGTCTAAAAACGATATTGACAAAACTGCCTTAGAAGATGAAGTTGCAAAATCTGAAAGCCTTTTATTTTCATTCCTGCATGAAGGCAAGATAAACGACGTCCTTGCTATGCATATCAATAACGCCGAGTATAAAAATATCTTCAATGGTGACGCCAGGTCGTATTCTAAAATGGATAGCGTATTTAAAACGAGAAAAGCAAATGGGATTAAGGCCTATAACTATCAAGTCGATAAAAGAGACTTTATGATTATTGACAAGGAATGTGTTTTAGAAACAATATGGGGAGTAAGTACTGTTGTATCTGACTCCGTAAATCTGAATTCGAGTTCTCCAAATATTGTAACTTTCCTCTGGAAAAAGGTAGATAACAAATGGATGATTGCTTATATCCATGGTTCAACAAAAAAATAATTTGCCAAGATTGATTTATTACTTTTAATAAAAAAGGTTTGTTTAACTCCACATGGATTTTGTAACTATACTCTAGCCGTGAATGCAGAACGGCACCGAAAAAATCAGTGCCGTTCGTTAAAAATGACAAGTGGTTATTCCCACATAGTTTTGGTGTCCGGGTTCTTCTTTTGGTATTCAGCCAAAACCCGCTTTGCTTTGTCAACATCTGTTTTGGCAACCGCAATTTTGCCGTTATAACTATCAGGGTCTTTTACAAACCTGAATTTAGATATACCACTGGATATTTCACGCCTTTCGGATGGGGTGTATATTATACAGGTTGTGGATGGTGGTGGTGGGAAGAGGAATGTTAGGTTGCTGAAGGAGTAGATGAATAGTAATCTGAACGTACAAGCGAGCCCTTCGACTATCGCTCAGGGCAGGCTGAAAATGGCTTTGTTGATGAACGGTGCTATCGCAACTATGCTGGGTAGCGGTAGGTAGCTAAGTGCCAAAAAAATCTTAATAATAGGGTGTAAAACGTAACTCGGAAGATTTTTTGTATCTTTCGGGCGGTATGAGCGATCATACCATTTTTTTTAGTGTGCGTTTGTGTTTGAAACAAAAATTAAGGATAGATGTTTGCTTATTTAGAAGGGAACCTGGTGTATAAGTCGCCCTCGATGCTGTATATGGATGTGCATGGTGTGGGGTATGAGTTGAATATAACATTGCAGACGTATGCTGTGATCCAAAACCTGGAGAAATGCAGGCTGTATACGCATCTACAGGTGCGTGAGGATGCGTGGGTGCTATATGGTTTTGCGGATGAGGAGGAGCGCGGGACTTTCAGGCAATTGCTGAATATAAGCGGGGTGGGGGCAGTGACTGCGCGGATCATTTTATCGTCGCTGAATACGGGTGAACTGGAGCGTGCGGTGGCGGGTGAGGATAACCGAACACTGGAGCGGGTGAAGGGTATAGGTGCGAAGACGGCGCAGCGGATCATATTAGAATTAAAAGGTAAGTTGCTGAAGCAAAAAAATTCATCGTCATTATCGGCTGTAATACACAATACAACGCAGGAAGATGCGTTAATAGCATTAGTGAATTTGGGTATTGGCAGGGGTATGGCGGAGAGTGCTATTAAGAAAATAGATAATGCATCTTCATTAACCGTTGAGGAGCTCATCAAGCAAGCGCTTCGCGCGTTGTAAAATCAATAAAAAACAGCAGTTGAAGGGTAGAAGTAATTTTGGATATAAATTTTTATTTTTTATTGCGCTGGCGGCTGCTATAGCCAATGCCGGGGCGAGGGGCTACCGTCCGTATTATGTTTTCTTTGATCCCATACCTGATACTACTGTTAACAAAGATAGCCTGGCGCAGGAAGATACATTGCATAATTTAAGATTTCCTATCTATGACCAAACGGGTGATCCGCTTACGGATTATAACAGGCCGAAGAGTATAGATCTTGCAGATCCGAAGAATGAAAAGAAAAGTTTTGAATACGACAGCGATTCAAATAGGTATAATTTCAATGCGAAATTAGGGGACGATTTTTTGCGTAACCCGACATATATGACGCTTGATGAATATGCGAAGTACAAGGGGAAAGAAGATGAAGATGGTTACTGGCAACGCAGGCTGGATGGGTTGATGCTTTTTAATAAGACACCGGAGCTGCCCCAAATGTATAAAGAGGGTCTTTTTGACCGGATCTTCGGGAATAATACGATATCGGTAAAACCGCAGGGAAATGTAGATGTAACATTTGGCGGTAACTGGCAGAATATTAAAAACCCTACGTTGACACAGAGGGCGCAGAAGTATGGTGTATTTGACTTTGACATGCAAATGAACATCAACCTGCTGGCACAGGTGGGTGATAAACTGAAATTAAACATCAGTAACAATACGAAGGCAACGTTTGACTACCAGAATGTGCAAAAACTGGATTATAGCGGGAAGGAAGATGAGATGCTCAAAAAGATAGAGGCGGGGAATATAAGTTTTCCGCTGAAGAGTAATCTTATAAGCGGGGTGCAATCACTATTTGGTATAAAGACACAATTACAGTTTGGGAAGTTGTGGGTGACGGCTGTTTTGGCGCAACAGAAATCGCAACGTAAGAGCCTTACGATACAGGGGGGCTCGCAGGCGCAGCAGATAGCTATAAAAGCAGATAATTACGAAGAGAATAAAGACTTTTTGCTGGCGCAGTATTTTCATAACAATTATGACAATGCACTGGCGAATTTTCCTGTTATCAATTCGCTGATCACGATAAGCAAAATAGAAGTATGGGTAACCAACAGAACAGGTGCTGTAAATGGTGTGCGTAATGTACTGTGCTTTATGGACCTTGGTGAAGCAAGCCCTTATGTGCAAACTTTATACAACCCCAACAGCGGCATACGCGGCGGGCTACCGGACAACAATGCAAACAGACTGTATACAGAACTGGTGCAGACCCCTAATAGCCGCCTGCAAAGCTATGCGACGAATGCGGCAGTGTCGCTGGGGCTGACACAGGGACAGGACTTTGTAGCAGTAACAGCGAGGGAGTTGTCGCCATCAGAATTTTCATTCAATCCGCAGCTGGGCTATATTATGCTTAATACGCAGCTTAATTCGGATGATGTGCTGGGTGTGGCGTTCAGGTATACCTACAGAGGAAAGGTATACCAGGTGGGAGAATTTGCTGAAGACCTGCCGCCATCTGATACAACAGGATCGAACGGATTGTTTCTTAAGTTGCTGAAAGGTACAGCTGCGCGGCCTTCGCTGCCGGTATGGAACCTGATGATGAAAAACATATACGCGCTGGGTGGATTTGGGGTATCGAAGGATAATTTCACATTGAATGTATTGTACCAGAATCCGGGAGGTGGAGAGGTGAGATATATGCCGGAAGGGCCGAAGGAAAGTACCCCATTCCTGACATTGCTAAACCTGGACCGATTAAACTCGCAGGGGGAAGCACAACCAGATGGGATATTTGACTTTGTAGAAGGGATAACGATCAATACGCAGCAGGGTAAAATTATATTTCCATTACTGGAACCATTTGGTAAAGACCTGCTGCCTGCTATAACACCATTGGCAAGTATAACGCCAGATCCTACATTGGAGCGGAAATACATTTTCCAGGTATTGTATGATTCTACTAAGACGGTAGCACAGGAGTCGCAATCGGTGGACCGTTATATCATGCGGGGTACTTATAAATCCTCGTCTTCGTCTGAAATATTTTTAGGCGGGTTCAATATACCACCGGGATCGGTTTCTGTAACTGCGGGAGGAACCAAACTGATAGAGAACCAGGACTATACGGTTGATTACGGGCTTGGCAGACTGAAAATAATAAATACTGGTATCTTAAATTCTGGGGTGCCGATCAATATCCAGTATGAGGATAATGCAACGTTCGGTTTCCAGCAACAGAATTTTATGGCGATGCGCCTGGACTATTATGTGAATAAGAAACTAACGCTTGGCGGTACCATAATGCGGCTGAATGAGCGGCCATTTACGCAGCAGGTAACTTATGGAGATGACCCGATCAAAAATACAGTAATAGGGCTGGACGGGAACTACCAGTCTGAAGAACCAGCGGTGACCCGCGCACTTGATAAGCTACCTATCTATGCTACAACAACACCTTCCTTTCTGAACAGTAATCTTGAAGTAGCTGCGTTGCTGCCCGGGCATCCAAAACAAATAGATGCGCTGGACCCGGAAGGATCTGTGTATATAGATAATTTTGAAGGAGCGAGCAGTGCTTATGACCTGAAATTCCCGGCACAGTCATGGTCGTTATCTTCTACACCATTTGGTGCAATAAACAAGAATAACCAAACATTATTTCCTGAATCGCAACTGGATGATGAGATCCAAAACGGATTGAACAGGGCACGGATAGCATGGTATACGATAGAGCCGACACTTGTGGATCCCGGATCGAGTGTGCCATCGTATGTGTCTAAAGACCCTGACCAGCATTATATAAGGATGGTGGCGCAGCAAGATGTATTTCCAAACCTGCAAACGGCAGCACTGCAAAATGCGTTAAGCACTTTTGATATAGGGTATTATCCGAGAGCGAGGGGGCCATATAACTATGATGTTAACCCAACGACCTATTCGGCAGGTGTGAACCCGGCAGACGGAACGCTGATCAACCCCCAAACGAGGTGGGGCGGTATAAGCAAGCCAATAACTAATACGGACTTTGAAGCGGCAAATATTGAGTACATCCAGTTTTGGGTAATGGACCCTTTTATAAATAATCCGTTATCGCCGGGTGGCTCCCTTTATTTTAACCTGGGAGATGTATCAGAGGATATTCTGAAAGATTCGCGGATGTTTTTTGAAAACGGTATACCTGCGCCATTTGACAGGACGCAGCTTGATACTACTATATGGGGTTATGTGCCAAAATTTGAGCAACAGATCACGTACGCATTTTCAGAAGACCCAACTGCGCGTGGATTGCAGGATGTGGGTTATGATGGATTGCCTGATACTTCATCTACTCCGGGACAACTGACAGAGCAGGTGAAATTTTCGGCATTCTTAAAACAGTTGAGCCAGCGCGTAGGAGCTGCGAGTGTTGCCTACCAGGAGGCCCTTGCCGATCCATCAAATGATGATTATCATTTTTACATGGGGTCGGATTATGATTCCGCTAATAATAATAATGGGCTGGGTGTATTAACGCGATATAAAAGATATAATAACCCGCAAGGGAACTCACCAATTACATCTGCTACCGCCCAATACTCATCGGCAGAAACAACAATACCTGAAACAGAAGATATTAACCGCGATAATACGCTTAACGAAAATGAAAGTTACTTCCAGTACCGTGTAGACCTGAAGCCAGGCATGCAGGTAGGTACTAACAATATTGTAAGTATACAAACCAGCCAGGTGAAACTGCCCAATGGTGTTAATGATTCTGAAAGGTGGTATCAATTCAAGATACCGATAGAGAACTATGATCATGTGGTGGGCGGGATAGGTGACTTCCGGTCTATACGGTTCATGCGTATGTTCCTGAGTAACTGGCAGGACAGTGTGATATTGCGTTTTGCAACATTAGAATTGGGGCGTAACCAATGGCGTAATTATACTTATTCTTTGTTGACTCCCGGTGAAAACCTGCCACAACAAAACCAGGGGCTGACTGATTTTACGGTAACATCTGTAAGCATTGAACAAAATGGTACGCAATATCCGATACCTTATGTTATTCCTCCCGGTGTAAGCCGGCAGTTGACCACTACTAATACCGGAACTCCGTTACAGTTGAATGAGCAATCGTTATCACTAGAGGCATGTGCACTACAGGATGGGGATGCAAGGGCAGTATATAAGGAAGTGAATGTAGACATGCGCCAGTTTACTTATCTGCGCATGTTTATGCATGCGGAATCAGTAGTAGGCTCGCCACCGGTAAACAATGCTGATGTGGATGCTTTTATCCGTATTGGCAGTGATTTTACGAATAACTATTATGAGTATGATGTGCCGCTTACGGTAACACAACCGGGCACATCAGATCCCAATTCAATATGGCCGGCATCAAATGAAATGGATATTGTATTGCAGGACCTTGTAAATGCAAAACTGCTGCGTGATGCAAGCGGCGTGGCCACGTATGTGCCTTTTTATGCAAAAGACTCAAAGGGGAATACTATTGTAATTGTAGGCAATCCGAATATCGGTGGTGCAAAAGATATAATGCTGGGGATACTTAACCCTAAAAAAACTAATAAAACACAAGGTGATGATGGGTTGCCGAAATGTGTATCAGTATGGTTTGATGAGCTAAGGTTGGCGGGGATCAATGACCATGCAGGATATGCAGCTGCAGGTAAGGTGAGCATGCAGCTTGCCGATCTTGGTAATGTGAATCTTTCGGGGAGTATGCATACGGCGGGTTATGGGAATATTGACCAGCAAATAGCTGCCCGCTCACAGGATAATTATACACAGTATAATACTTCGACTAACCTAGCGCTTGGTAAGCTGCTGCCAAGAGAGTGGGGTGTGCAGTTGCCGTTCTTTGCGGGGTATACACAGAATTTAAGCAATCCCAAGTACGATCCTAATAATGAGGATGTATTAGTAAGCTATGAATTGAGTAAGGCCCAATCAAAGGCCGCACGGGATTCTATTAAGAATGCAACGCAGGATTTTACTTCGATCAAGAGTTTCAATTTTAGTAATGTAAAAATATTGGGTAATCCGAACAGCACTAAAAAGAAGACCCGGATGCCATGGAGCATCAAAAATTTTGATCTCAGTTATTCATATAATGACCAACTGAAGCATAACCCGACAGTGTCGATGGATAATACAACGACCCAAAAATTTGGGTTGGGGTATACTTACGCAATTAAGTCTAAGTCTATAGAACCTTTTAAAAGGTTGATAAAGTCGAAATCAAAATGGTTTTCGTTAGTGAAGGATTTTAATTTTAACCCGTTGCCATCGAGTTTCTCGATGCGCAATGACCTGAATCGAGTAAATGAAGAAACGCAAATCCGTAATGTAAATGATGGAAGTGGCTATGTAATACCACCTACTTTTTATAAAGTGTTTAACTGGAACCGAGTCTATACATTACGTTGGGAGCTTGCCAAGTCTATATCATTTGATTATACGGCAACTAATATAGCGCGCATAGACCAGCCTTACGGGCTCATTGATACAAAGGCAAAGAAGGATTCATTATGGGACAGAATAAAAACCTTTGGGCATACGACTTCTTATTTGCAGACCTTTAATAGCTCCTACAACGTGCCGCTATCAAAAACGCCAGCGACTGACTGGATGACTTGCCGGCTAGGATATACAGCCAACTACTCATGGATAGGTGCGGCACCGGTGGCATATGACCTTGGCAATACGATCGGGAATACACAAACTAAAACACTTACGGGTGAGCTTAATTTCACCAAACTCTATGATAAATGGAGGTGGATGAGAGCATTAAATACGAAACCGGCAGCTAAACCGGGTGCAGGCGGAGGTGTTGGCAAACCCGGGAGCACGAGTCCGGCTCCTGACAATAATAAAAAGAACCTTAAAGATCTCCGTCAAACAAAGGACGGTGGTCAGCCTGGGGGGACAGATAATAATGGTAATAGCTCCGGAGGGAGTGGTGGCAATAATAATGGTGGCGGTAACAATGGTAATGCCGGTGGCAGTGCGGGTGGAGGTGGCAATAATTCCGGAGGGAGTGGTGGCAATAATAATGGCGGCGGTAACAATGGCAATTCGGGTGGCAGCTCAGGGAATAGCAGTGGTGGTAATTCGGGTGGCGGCAACAGTGGTGTAGCTGGTAGCGGTACCGGTGGTAATAGCTCCGGAGGTAATGGTGGCAATGCCGGTGGTAATAATGGTGGCAATTCCAGTGGTGGTACCGGAAGTACAGGTGGTGGCAACAGTGGTGGTAACAACGGTGGTAATACTTCCGGTGGTAATACGGGTAACGGTGCGGGTGGTAATGCAGCTAATAACAATGGTAATGGTGGTAATACGGGCGGTGGCAATAGCGGAATCAATAAGGGTGGCGGCAATGCCGGTGGTAATGGAAATAACAATGGAGGTGGCGGAGGTAATAATACAGGGAACACCGGGGGAGGGGCAGGGAATACAGGAGGCAATACGAATAATGGCAATAATACCGGTGGTAATAATGGAAATTCAACATTGTCCGGTATCAATACGGCGAATATGTCGGATGAGCAGCTTGATTCTTTAGTGCAGGTACAAAATGAGCAGGACAGAGCTAAGGCAGCTGCGGAAAAGGCAAAGAAAAAGGCTGCGAAAAAGGCTGCCAGGAAATTAAGGCGAAGTAAACTACCTGTATTGTCGCCTACCGAGCAAATTTTGGGTCATATCCTTACGATGGTGAACAGGATGACCATAAATTATACTCAGACAGGCGGAACTATATTGCCGGGTTACATGGATAGTACAAGGTTTATGGGGATAAATAACTATTCGATGGCGCCCGGGCTTAATTATGTATACGGTTACCAACCTAATTTTACATGGCTTGCCAAACAAGCCGCTGCCGGGAGGCTCACTAAGGATTCGCTTTTCAATGCACAGTTCCAGCAGACTTATTCGCGGAACCTGAGCCTTGCAGCTACGATACAGCCCCAGCGTGATTTTAAGATAGACCTGTCTATGACGTCATCATTCAGTATGTCGCGAAGTGTATTGTATGCAGATACTTTAGGCCCGAATAGCGCGAATATTTATAATCAATTTAACCCAACCCAGACCGGATCATTTAATATTTCCTACATCGCGTTACACAGCTTGTTCAACAATACAAGTGCAACATCAACTATCTATAACCAATTTCTTAATGACCGGCCGATAGTGTCCCAGCGGCTTGGGCTGAGTAATCCGTATACAAATGGATTGCCTGATCCAAGTAATCCGGGATATGCCAAAGGTTACGGACCTTTCTCTCAAGATGTGGTTATCCCGTCTTTTATAGCTGCATACAGTGGTAAAAGTGCGAGCAGCATACCTATGATCGATTACAACCAATCCAGTATTGAGAATAATCCGTTTAAATTTTATTTTCCAATGCCAAACTGGAAATTGACTTATAACGGGCTCAGCAAATTGCCATTCTTATCTAATATCTTCTCGAATTTTGTAATTAACCATGCTTATACCGGGACGATGTCTATGAATGGGTTTAGCTCCAATTTATTGTTTAATGATCTTTATGGCCTGGGCTTCCCTTCTTTTATAGATTCAAACTCGCATAATTATGTACCATTTTTTGACGTACCAAATGTGACCATATCGCAAGCATTTAATCCTCTGATAGGATTTGATGCCGCTTTAAAAAATCACCTCACTTTAAAATTTGAGATACGGGAGTCGAAAATGGAAAGCCTGAGTCTTATAGATTACCAGATAAGTGAGAATGCGAGTACAGAATATGTATTTGGGTTTGGGTATCGTAAGAAAGGGATAAAATTACCATTCCCTATAGCAGGGGTGAGGAAATTGAAAAATGAATTGATCTTAAAGGTGGATGTAGGGTTGAGTAATACTAAATCGACCAATACTTTCTTTGCGGACAATATCAGTGTGGTATCAAAGGGGCAGGAAGTAATAAGGATATCGCCGACGGTAGATTATTCGGTTACCCAGAAGTTAACGTTACATTTCTTCTTTGACCGTCAGCAAACGATACCTTATGTATCCAACTCATTCCCAACAACAAATACGCGAGCAGGCTTGACTTTGCGGTTTATTTTTGCGAATTAGGATATCGTAAGTTGTGTGGCGTATGCCTGTTGTTTTAATTCTGGTTTTTATTTTTTTGAATTTACTCCATGCAAAAAACAACGAACTATTTATTGTTTATTGGATTTGCAATGTGCCTTTTACAGGTATGGTGGCCTGAGTATTATATAACCGGCGATGGGCCATGCCATGTATATAATGCACAGATATTGCATGATCTGTGGAGCTACAATAAGGATACAGATTTTTATTTACATTTCTATAAACTGCTTTACCAGCCCAACCCTAATTGGTTATCAACCATAATACTAGCCTTGTTGTTATTTGTTGTGAATGGTATTATAGCTGAAAAAATATTCCTGACGCTTTATGTTATGCTGTTTGTAAGCGGGTTTTATTTATTGCTGAGGCGTATCAATAATGGCAACTCGAACTGGGTGCTTGTGTTGTTTATTTTTGTTTTCCCACACGTGCTGGCAAAGGGGTTTTATAATTTTTCATTCAGCATTGCTTTTTTCTTTTGGGTGGTATGGAGCTGGTTGCGTTTTCTTGAGAAAAAGAGCGTCACTAACGGCATTATATTTTTCCTGTTTATTGCGTTAGTTTTTTTTACACATTTATTGTCATTTGGGTTTGCTGCATTTACATGCGCCGCGTTGGTGTTGTCTTATGGAATAGCAGGCTCGCAAGGGGATAAGAAATTTGCAGCAGGCTATTGTGTGAAGCATCTTGGGATATTAGCATTGTTTCTTGCACCATTTATAATATTGATGGGATGGTTTACCGAAAAAGAAGGCGGCTTACAAATAACACTGCACCACCATTTTTACAGGCTCGTGGAACTGGTGCAACTTAAGTACCTGATGAACGTAAGCCAGCGGGAAAATATGTTTGTATTGTGTGCCGGTATTACGCTCCTTTCAGTGTTTTTTATCACTTTGTTGAAGATGAAAGGCAGGTGGGGGGTAAGTAAGTATGATGGTTTTTTGATCAGCCTCCTATTCGCAGTGTTTATTTATTTGTTTTTCCCCGAAAGCTTTTTGGGCAGGCTGATATTGATAAATATGAGGGCAGAGCTTTTTGTGGCTATACTGTTGAGTTGCTGCATTACTTATAGATCACAGAATGTACGAATAATCAATGTTTGTGCGATTGTGATATATTCCTGTTTTATTTGTCTCACAGTTATCAGGGTGCAATGTATGTTGCGGGTATCAGCAGGGGCTGTGGATTACTTATCAGCCGAAAAATATATTAATCCTTATTCAGTGGTATTGCCACTTGATTTTTCTCCGAGCGGCAATGATGAGCATGGGAATATTATTGCTGATGGTAATTTTGTGTATAGCCATGCTTCGGAATACATGGGGCTAAAAAAGCCATTAATTATTTTAGATAATTATGAAGCGAATATGGGGTATTTCCCATTGAGGTGGAATGCAGGAATAAACCCTTACGATCACCTGAGTAAGGAAGAGGGGATAGAGGGGATACCGCCTTATGCTACTATATGGAAGTATAAACAAGAAACAGGGGTAACGATAGATTATATAGTGATGTGGTGTTACAACAAATCCTTTCTGCAAAATGAACATTTCAGGGCATTATATACTGAAATTAATGAACAGTATCATATAATATACAGCTCTTCTACGGGGCGTACAATATTATATGCATTAAACAAACAGCCATGAAAACGAGTGGCAGTTAGCCAAAAATCGTATATTTGTAATTGAAAATTTTGTATACATGACAGTGCATTCGTTCCAGGAACATTTTGATAGCCTGATAGACAGGGAACTGACGATAGAGCCGCGAGACTGGATGCCGGATGACTACCGGAAAACATTGATCAGGCAGATATCACAACATGCGCATAGCGAGATAGTGGGCATGCTGCCTGAAGGTAACTGGATAACACGCGCACCCAGCCTTCGCAGGAAAGCAGTATTACTTGCGAAAATACAGGACGAGGCAGGGCATGGCTTGTATCTATATAGTGCTGCTGAGACGCTGGGTGTTACCCGTGACGAGTTGTATGACCAATTGCATAGCGGGAAGGCTAAATATTCTTCTATTTTTAATTATCCTACTCTTACATGGGCTGATATGGGGGCTATAGGCTGGCTGGTGGATGGCGCCGCTATCATGAACCAGGTGCCTTTATGCCGTACTTCATATGGGCCGTATGCAAGGGCTATGGTAAGGGTATGCAAAGAAGAGAGTTTTCACCAACGCCAGGGGTTTGAGATAATGCTTACATTGTCTAAAGGAACGGAAGTACAGAAAAAAATGGCCCAGGATTCTTTTAACCGTTGGTGGTGGCCATCCCTGATGATGTTTGGACCACCTGATGCAGAGAGCCCACATACGGAACAGAGTGTAAGGTGGCGCATAAAAAGGCTTACCAATGATGAGCTTCGCCAGAAATTTATAGACGTTACGGTAGAGCAGGCAAAGGTATTAGGGCTTGAAATGCCTGATAAAGACCTGGTATGGAATGAAGCGCGCGGGCACTATGATTCAGGTGCTATAAACTGGGATGAATTCTGGAATGTGGTAAAAGGTAATGGACCTTGCAATAAACAACGTCTTGAGACACGTAAGAAAGCATGGGAAGAAGGTAAATGGGTGCGTGATGCTGCAATGGCAAATGCGGAGAAAAGGAAAGCAAAAAAAGAAGCAGCAAAGGCAGCTTAATTAATATTCTACCTGGAAATAAGAAAGACAATGAATAATACAAACAAGAATGAGTGGCCTTTATGGGAGGTTTTTATCCGGAGTAAGGCCGGACTGGATCATAAACATGCAGGCAGCCTGCACGCTGCCGATGCACAAATGGCAATAGAAAATGCACGGGACGTATATACCCGCAGGATGGAGGGTGTGAGCATATGGGTAGTGGAAAGTAAAAATATACATGCTTCAGACCCGGGTGAGTCTGAGTCATTATATGATCCTGCGAATGATAAAATTTATCGCCATCCTACTTTTTATAACTTGCCTGACGAGGTAAAATACATGTAGTGCAAAAGTTCTTTTAATGAATAACCAGAAACTTCTTTTAGATTATACCTTGCGACTTGCAGATGATGCATTGATCATTGGGCACCGCATAAGCGAATGGTGCGGGCATGGGCCCATTTTGGAACAGGATATAGCACTTACAAATACTGCTCTGGATCACCTGGGCAGGGCGCGTAGCTTGTATCAATATGCTGCGGAACAGTTTAACCAATTGCCTGTTGAAGAGAAAAAAAGTATTTTCACTTCGGTTGCCATACAAAATATGGTGCAAGCAGGTGCAAGCCTTGATGAGGATGACCTGGCGTACTTAAGAGATGGCTGGGATTTTAAAAATTTGTTGCTTTTAGAACAGCCTAATATTGACTGGGCCTTTACGATAGCCCGTTCATTTTTTTATGATGTCTTCAATTATTTTTTCTTTGATCAATTAAAGGCCAGTAATGATGCGAGCCTTTCGGCGGTGGCAGAAAAATCTTTGAAGGAAGTTACCTATCATCTTCGCTGGAGCAGTGAATGGGTGGTGCGCCTTGGGGATGGTACTGATGAGAGCCATAAACGAATGCAGCATGCGGTAAATGAATTATGGTCATACACGGGCGAAATGTTTACCATTAATGGAACAGATAAAGCTATGCAGCAGGAAGGTGTAGGGGTGAACCTTGAAGGAATAAAACAGATGTGGACGGAACATATTAAAGTAGTATTTGAAGATGCTACTATTACTATTCCTGCCGGAACCTGGATGCAACAGGGCGGCAAAGAAGGGCGCCATTCAGAAAATTTGGGATATATACTAGCAGAGTTGCAATTTATGCAACGGGCATATCCGGGCATGGAATGGTAAAAAAATTCCGTAAATCATCATTATATAACTAATACTCCCGGATGATACTATCCCTTGTTCTTCCCTGTTATAATCCTGTATCGGGATGGGAACAAATTGTTTATTCGAATTATCATTCTTTTTGCAAAGACGTGCAAGAGGCTATAGAGTTAATAATAGTGCTGGACGGGAAAAGTGCCAATATATCAAATGAGTCTTTATTATTTCTTAAACAACAAATACCACAATTAACTGTCGTTGAATACCCTGATAACAGAGGTAAAGGATATGCTTTGAGGCAAGGGGTAGCAATGGCTAAAGGCGATATTATTATTTATACGGACATTGATTTTCCGTATACATTGGACAGTATGAGTAGTGTTTATGAGGGGTTAAAACAGGACAAGTATGATGTGGCTATTGGTGTAAAAAATGAGGACTATTATATACATGTGCCATATATTAGACGGGTCATATCACGCGTTCTTCGTTTTTTTATAAGATTGTTCCTGTCTATGCCGATCACCGATACACAGTGTGGGCTCAAAGGATTCAAAAAGACTGTAGCACCATTGTTTTTAAAAACTACAATTGACCGATACTTGTTTGACCTGGAGTTTGTGAGGAATTGTTATAAAAGTAAAAAGTACCGTATTCAGGCCATTCCGGTTGGATTAAATGAAAATGTTCACTTCCGACGGATGAATTTTCGTATCTTATTACCTGAAATGTTCAACTTTGTTAAGTTGCTTTTAAATAATGGATAAATTACAACGCAACGTATGGTTTCTTGTAGCTATTGTATTTGCTACGTGCGCTACCATTTATACGTTGTCATATATAGTGATTGAGCCTTCGCGCATACTTCCTGATATTGGTGGCGATGGTGCCAAGAATAATTTCACTTATCTGTATCATGCGTTGTATGGCCATGGTTACTGGTTTGAAGGAATGAATTATCCGTATGGGGAGCATATTGTATATACAGACGGGCAGCCTTTATTGTCAGTACCATTTACCCTTTTTAAGAATGTTACAACCGGTGAGGCGTTAACTGTATTATGGCGGCTGATAGGACTTAGTTATGTACTGGCGATAATCTTTGTTTATAAGATATTGACACATTTCAGGGTAGCGCCTTTACCTTCAATTATTTTTGCAGGGGCTATTGTAATAATTTGTCCGCAAATGCTTTGTTTGCAAGGGCATTATGCGCTCAGTTATACCTGCGTAATTCCCATGTTGTTTTATTGGACAATTCTGTATCATCAAAAGGTTAGCTGGCGGTATTGTATTTATATATTTTTTACGGGGATTGTTACGGCCTTTTTACATCCGTATTACATGGCTGTGATCCTGGTGTGGGTGATGAGTTATAGCCTGGGCTACTTCATTTTTACAAAACAGGATATACAAGGAAAGATAAAAAATGTATTGCCAATACTGCTAAGTTCAGCCAGTGTGTTTTTGTTAGTAACAACGGTAATGAAATTTACGGACCTCATTAAAGACCGGCCGGAAAGCCCGTTTGCAGACAACGCAATGTATACAACGATACATAAAATCTTCACTTCTTATTATTCACCCGCTTGGAGGCGAGCTATTGATATGGGTATAGTGAAGCGGGTGAGTGTTGGTGGAGAAGGATTTACCTACATAGGATTTGCAGCAGCAATTACTGTATTTGTATCTATAGTGATCTTTATTGTAAAGAAGATTAAGAAAAATGACCATGTAGCCAGCGAACCAGAAATATTCTCCCGTATATGGCTATTTGTAGCTTTCATAGTTTTGTTATTGAGTATGGGTATACCATTTATATGGAACATGGAGTGGCTTATGGATTATTTTTCTGTGTTTAAACAATTCAGAACATTAGGGAGGTTTAGCTGGATATTCTATTATGTTATTACTATTTACAGTGCGGTAACTATTTATGCATGGTTTACAGAATTGGTAAACAGGCGGAAGGTATTTTATGGATATTCGGTATTAGTATTATTTCTGTGTTTATGGGTTTATGAGGCAAGAGGCTACATCAGGTTTTCAAGAACATTATCGAAGGATGCGGCATATCATTACGATGTGATGACTTCGCGATATGAACAAAACTGGGAGTCATTTTTGAAAGAAAAACATTTTGAGCGGAATAATTTCCAGGCAATAATACTGCTTCCGTTTTTTCATGTGGGTACTGAAAAAATATGGGTTGGTGAGCCTGGCTGGCTGATCATGCTTGGTACAAGGGCTGGATTGCAATTGCGGTTGCCAATAGTAGATGTTATGCTGTCGAGGTCATCGTGGTCAATAGCTCAGAAACAAGTAAAAATAGTAGGAGGGCCATATGCTGATAAAGCGATACTCCGGGATATAAAGAGTAACAAACCCTTTCTGCTTTTCAGTATTAGTAAGGATTCATTAGCTTTTGACCAGAATTATCTACTTGAGTCTTCTGATTTTATAGGCGATTTCTCCGGAGGAAAGGTGTATGCATGTTATCCGGAGAGATTGGCAGCAAATGACAAAAAATATTCAGATAGTGTGACCCGGATATTACCGTATATGAGTGGCCCGGATACATTTATTACCAGTAATGAAAACAGGTACCTCAATCATTTTGATGATGGTACTGCAGAAGCGCATTTATTTGGTAAAGGTGCAGCCTCATATATAAAGCATGAAGAAAGCCTTATTGCTACTATTCCTCTACATGAAATGAGAGATAGTGTGCCATATGAGTTTTCATGTTGGTTTCTATTAAGTAGAGCAGATTACAAGTCGCCTGAAATTATATTACAGTGTTGTGATAGTGCCGGAAAAATAATCAGGCCTATAGTTGTATCCACCATTGAGAGCGTGGATAGCCATGATCTGTGGTTCAGGGACTCGAGATATTTTAATATGCCTGCGGGGTGCAGGTATATAAGGTGCATGCTGCATGATTCGCATAACTTTAGCTATGTAGCTATGGATGAAATGCTATTGCGACCCGCCGATGCTTTAGTTATTTCTAAGGTAGCAGATGGCAGTGTTATGGTCAATAATCATTTATTAAAGTCGGTAAAGCATTGATTATGGAAGGTGTCAGCAAAGAACAGGTTTATGAATGGCTTTCGGCGGTTACAGATCCCGAGGTTCCTGTATTGAATATACTTGACTTAGGTATAGTGCGGAATGTAGCAATAAGCGGATCGGATGATGATATTGAAATAAAGGTATTTATTACACCTACTTATAGCGGATGCCCTGCAATGGATGTCATATCTATTGGCATACGTATGGCATTAATGAGCCGTGGTATTGGTAAAGTGAGCATAGAGCTACAATTAAGCCCGGCATGGACCACAGACTGGATGACGGAATCAGGCAAAGAAAAACTAAAAGCGTATGGAATAGCCCCACCTCATAGAAAAGCTTTTCAGCCATTAGGGTTATTTGAGGAAGATAAAGTGAGTTGCCCGAGATGTGGATCAGAAGAGACGGAGCTGATAAGCCAGTTTGGTCCTACCTCTTGCAAGGCACTCTATAAATGCCTTACGTGTAAAGAACCATTTGAACATTTTAAATGCCATTGATCATACCGTAAGTTGCGGTGGATTGTATTTGTAAGAATGACTTTTACTGTACAATGGTTTTTGCAGTACCGTAAGTAAGGCCATTTCCCATTTTTACAAGATATATGCCACTATGCAGGTTAAGACCTGTGATTGTATAATTGGCATTTCCCTTTTGAGCACTTAGGGTTTCTTCATGTACTTTATGCCCTATAAGGTCATAAACAGCTAAATCATACATTCCGGGGTTCTCAGTTTTGTATGATACTATAATTTGTGAGGAGGTACTGTTTCCGATGACGGTTAGCGGTAATGTATTTTTTGTAAGATTGTTTACTTTCAATGGAAATACGGTAGTGTGAACATTATCAATGTACCAAACACCTCCGGCTGTAGTGGTTGACGTATATCTGAATGCTACATATATAGGGACGTTTGCCGCATATTGAGTAAGATCTACCTCATGAGTGACCCAGCCGGAGGAATCATCATTTGTAATAAGGGGTGATAATGGCGGGGCAAGCGTATCCAGATATGACCGCCCAAAAAGAGTATCCTGCGTACCGACAAAAAGATCTAATCTGCCACCAAGTACGATATCAGAGGTCCTGGTATCAAATTCCAGATATATTCTTCCGGTATAGCCACTAAGGTCTAATGCCGGGCTAATAAGGTAAGAGGTGTCAAGGTTGTAAGAAGGAGGTGTGCCCCACACGCCGGTGCATTCAACCCCCGGTGTGCCCCAACGGCCATTTGACGGAGTGCATTGCCATTCACCACTTGTTGCAGTTGAAGCAATAGGGTTATAAGCTATCCAATCTGAATCTGAAGGAAACACGCTGGGCGATAAGCATGAAATATTAAAATCCTGAACTAATACTGATCTGTATTGTGCATTTGCTGTTGTAGCAATTATTGTAAATAGCAAAGAATATATTATTTTTCTCATGGTATGTTATTCGTCTCAGGTCTAAAAATAACAAAATAAAGCCGCCCTTAATGTTCAAAGAGGTTTTTATTTAACTGTGGCTATATTATTAGACGAATGTTCTCAATTAAATGTTAGTAAATT
>CAIRZD010000291.1 GCA_903882965.1 uncultured Bacteroidota bacterium | reverse complement strand
GTTATCCTATAAAAAAAAATTTTATGAAAAATTCATCGCAAATTCTTCTACTTACATTAATTTCTTTCTCCGGTTTTGCTAGCAGCCCTCTTAGTGGCAAGTGCACTCCGGGCAGCATTGGTTCTGGTTTTTCCGGAACAACAACATATTGTGTAGGTGCCGCGGCAACTGCACTTGATTACAATTATGCAGAATGCTCAACAGGATCAGGCGGAGCAGTTGGTACGGCTTGCACAGCCACATGGTATTATAATACTACCAACACCACCACGATTAGTGGCAGTACCGTACTTGTATCAGGCCCCACAGCATTCACATCAGCTGCCGGTGCAAACGGTTTTTTGCCATCTGTAATACCTGCCACAACTACAGCAGGTACATATTATTATTTCTGCGTAGTGACATGGGTTATTGGTGGTACTTGTACTTCACCATTTATTACAGCCACACAGGCAATAACAATAAATGCATTGCCAACTGCAATATACGGTGCTGCAGCAATTTGCCCCGGAGCTACATTAACATTAACTGATGTAACAGCAGGAGGAACATGGAGTTCATCAAATACTGCACAGGCTACTATCGGGTCAACAACAGGTATTGCTACGGGAGTTGGTGGCATAGCTCACCCTGTAATAACTTATACTCTTCCTACAGGTTGTTTAACTACAACTACTATTACTGTAAATGTTTTACCTGCTGCCATAACAGGAACTACAACAATATGTAATGGATTAACAACTACCCTGGCTGATGCCCCTGGTGGTGGTACCTGGAGCAGCAGCAATACTGCGGTAGCAACTATAGGCGCTACTCATATTGCAACAGGGGTTAGTGCAGGAACTGCTACAATAAGTTATTCACTTGCGACTGGCTGCTACAAAACAACAACACTGACCATCAATCCAAATCCGGCAGCAATAACAGGTACTGCTGTAGCTTGTATCGGTTCTACGACAACTTTAAGTGATGCTACTGCCGCAGGAAAATGGAGTAGTTCAAATACAGCTCAGGCAACAGTAGGGTCTACAACCGGTATTGTTACTTATTTAGCTGCAGGCAATCCCGTAATAGCATATACATTAACTGCTACAGGATGCAAGTCTACAAAAACAATTACAGTAAATGCATTGCCTGCCGCTATCACCGGTACAGCTACTGCATGCCAAGGGTTAACAACTTTATTAGCCGATGGTACTGCGGGTGGTACTTGGAGCAGCAACAATACTGCGGTAGCAACAATTGGCACCGCTCATATTGTTACAGGTATAACTCCCGGCACATCTACTATAACTTATACACTTGCAACAGGATGTTTAAAAACAATGAATGTTACAGTAAATCAAACGCCAACGTCTATTAACGGCGCTTCTGCAGTTTGCCAGGCTTTAACAATTACATTAACTGACGCTACCGCTACCGGAAAATGGAGCAGCAGCAATCCAGCTATAGCTACAATAGGCCAGGCAACCGGCATTGTAACCGGTGTAGGCGCCAGTGGAAACACTACAATAGCATATACATTAGCTAACGGCTGTAAAAGCTCCTCGATAGTTTCTATAAACCCAACACCATCCGGTATTACCGGTTCTATTACTGCATGTGTAAATGCTACTACTGCTTTATCTGACGCTACGACAGGAGGCACATGGAGCTCAGGTAATACGGCTATAGCAACTATAGGGTCAACAACAGGTATATTAACTGGTGTGGCAGCAGGTACATCAACCATCACTTATACTGTACCTACCGGCTGTATCGTTACCTATAATGAAACTGTAAATCCTTTACCAGCAAATATTACCGGAACTAAAACAGTGTGCCAGGGGTTAGTAACTAATCTTACAGATGCTACATCAGGAGCCTTATCATGGACAAGCAGTAATACACTGGTTGCAACAGCTGTGAACTCAGGTGCAATAACCGGTGTAAAAGGCGGCACAAGTACTATTACTTATAAAATCAGTACAGGTTGTTATACTACTACAACTGTAACTGTTACTCCTAATCCATCAGTTATATCTGCGGCAGGTGTTATGTGTTCAAACGGATCACTTACCGTAACCGATTCTGCAAGCAGCAATATGTGGACAAGCACATGGACAAGCAGCAATGCATCTATTGCAACAATTGGCTCGGCTACAGGGGTAATAAATGGTGTAAATGGTGGTAATGTTACAATAACATTCAGTACAGGTTGCGGTGTAAATGCTACACATGCTATAACAGTTAACCAGGCTCCTGCAGCGACTTACGGATTCAACGACGTTTGTGCAGGCCAAACTATTAATTTTTATAACAACACATCCGGCGGAACCTGGACAAGCAGCAATACTTCAATAGCTACAATCGGAGCTGCTACCGGCGTAATTACCGGAGTATCCGGTGGTGTATCAACAATATCTTATACATTGCCAAATACTTGTTTTGTAACCAGCGCTGCAATAGTAAACAGTACCCCGGCTACAGTAACCGTAAGTGGCGGCGGTGCAATCTGCAACAGCACAACACTTCTTGCATCTAATGGCGGAACCGGTACTATATACTATCAGGGTTCAACTTCAGGTGGCACATCTACATCAACTCCTGCATCTTCACAAGTTATCAGCTCAGCAGGTACTTATTATTTCAGGGCTATGTCTGCATCAGGATGCTGGAGCAATCAAGGAAGTGCTACTGTAACTGTAAATTCATTACCCCCGATCACTAATACTATAAATATTTGCCCAGGCAGCACCGGAAATCTTAGCAATACTACGCCAGGCGGTGTTTGGAATAGCAGCAATACTTCGATCGCAGCAATTGATGCAAATACAGGTTCAGTAACTGGTGTTCAGGCAGGTACATCTACAATTACCTATACTTTGGGCGCAGGTTGCAACAGCACTACTACTGTTACTGTTAATTACCCTCCTACTGTTACAACCGGGGTAATTAATCCAGTGATAAAAGGGAATACAAGCACTACTTTACATTTTTATACTACAGGCACACCAACCAATTATAATATTACATGGTGTGGTGCTGCGCATACAGCTGGCTTTTCTGATGTTGTTGGCGGATTAATTGATACGCTTGCGCAGGATACTATATTACACATAGCAATCCCTTCTACAGCGTTAGCAACAATGTATACCGGTACTGTGTCTGTTACATCAACCGGTTGTTCAAGCATTGGCGCAACAATCAGGGCTATCGTTAACGACTCTCTTAATATATATACTTTTGCAGGCACCGGCACTAATGGCTACACAGGTGATGCAGCTGCATCTACTGCCGCTAAGATATCACACCCATCAAGCGTTGCAGCAGATTGTAACGGCAATACTTACATCGCTGATTATGATAACGGCGTAGTACGCAAAGTAGATGCAAGAGGCGTGATAACTACCTTTGCAGGTAATGGTTCAATTGGTTATTCAGGTGACGGCGGCCCGGCTACTGCAGCTAAATTATCTAATCCTACAGGTGTTGCTATTGATGCTATTGGTAACGTATATATTGCTGATTATAGCAACATGGTTATCCGTAAAGTTGATACTGCCGGAAATATAAGCACTTTTGCAGGTAATGGCGGACATGGATACAGTGGAGATGGCGGTACTGCTACTTCTGCTGAATTAAATTACCCTGTTGGTCTTGCTGTAGATAATGCAAACAACGTATACATTGCTGATTATTTAAATTCAGCTATCCGCATGGTAAGTGCGTCTGGCACTATATACACTGTTGCCGGTAAAGGCACTGCAGGTTATTCAGGCGATGGAAGCGAAGCAATTAATGCACAATTAAATAACCCAAGAGGTGTAGCTGTTGATGCTTCAGGAAATATTTATATCGCTGATTATGGCAACAACGCTATCCGTAAAGTAAATGCTTCAGGTATCATAACCACTATTGCAGGTGTAGGTATAGCAGGATATAGCGGAGATGGCGGAGACGCTGCACTGGCACAATTAAATAACCCATGGGGCATAGCAGTTGATGGTTATGGAGATATCTATTTCTCTGAATTACACAATAGCATTATACGCAAAGTAGACACTAACGGCATCATCAGCACTATAGCAGGTAACTATGGTATGTGGCAAGGTTACACCGGTGACGGCAACTCAGCAATAAATGCACAACTAGACCAACCAATGGGTATAGCAATCAATTGTGCCGGCAACCTGTATATTGCTGATAACGCTAATTACGCGGTAAGGATATTGGGTGTATATAACAGGGCTCCATTCTTTGTAGGTGGTGCTACACAAACTTTAAATGCATATCAATCAGGTCCTGCTACCTCGCTTATTTCGTTACTATCTGTTACTGATTTTGATACCACTCAAAGAGAAACCTGGTCGATCAAAACAAATGCTTCCAACGGAACTTTGAATATTTCTTATTCTACTTCTTCTACAGGCACAACACTTGTTCCATCAGGGTTAACATATACACCTGCTCCTGGTTATATCGGCCTTGATTCATTCACAATCCAGGTATCAGACGGTAAGGCTACTGCTACAACTACTGTATATGTTACAGTAAGCGAATCCGGTGCACGTATGTCAAATACAACTGGCATTAATAATACTGAGGCTAATAATATCAGCCTCGAAGTATTCCCTAACCCATCAAGAGGCACATTCAACATCAAAACTTCAGGCGCAGGTACATTCTATTTGTTTTCTATGGAAGGGAAATCCGTAGGTGAATATGTAGTAACTGACAACCAGGCTGTTATTAATATACCAGGGGGGCTTGCCTCTGGTATATATATCGGCAGATTCAAAAGCGTAGATGGTAATACAACAGATATAAAATTGGCTTACGAACAGTAGTCATTAAAAATAATCATTAGGGATGATGATAAGTAAAGTCCGGCCCGAAGCTTTTCTAAGCTTCGGGCCGGCGCTATTTTAGATAATCCCATGCCAAATTGCTCAAAAAACAACATTGGCTATCACGGAGATTTGCGCACTTTTGGAGTACTTTGCCATAATAGTCCGGAATTTTCAGAATATTCACTCATTTAAAACACACCTACTTACTCACAAAACAGCCCTTTAAATACGCTACAACACATGCCCATAAAGGATATATCCTATTTCGTAAATTGTGGATATCTTCTTTTTAAAGTTGAATTTGGTGTGTTCTTTTTAAACTATTTTTGACAAAAGATTTCATGGCTAAAACAGTAAGTAACATGGCAGACGATAAATTAAAAGTTTTAAAACTCGCACTCGACAAGATCGAGAAAGATTATGGAAAGGGATCCGTAATGATGCTTGGCGACAAACAAAAAGAAAAAATGGATGTCATCAGCACCGGTTCCATTGGCCTCGACGTGGCTCTCGGAGTGGGTGGCCTGCCATGTGGACGTATTGTGGAAATATATGGCCCGGAATCTTCGGGTAAAACAACTATAGCAATACACACCATAGCTCAAGCCCAGAAAAAAGGTGGGATCTGCGCCATTATCGATGCAGAGCACGCCTTTGATGCCAGCTATGCCCGCAAACTGGGCGTAGATGTAGATAACCTCATTATATCCCAGCCAGACTATGGCGAGCAGGGCCTTGAGATCGCAGACCGTCTTATATCATCCGGCGCAGTTGATGTGGTGGTGATAGATTCGGTAGCAGCACTTGTGCCAAAAGGTGAGCTTGATGGCGAAATGGGCGACAGTAAAATGGGCCTGCAGGCACGCCTCATGAGCCAGGCACTACGCAAACTGACCGCAACCATTTCCCGCACAGGCTGTTGCTGCATATTCATCAACCAGCTTCGTGAGAAGATCGGGGTGATGTTCGGTAACCCGGAAACAACCACAGGCGGTAATGCTCTTAAATTTTACGCATCTGTACGTTTGGATATCAGGCGTATCAGCCAGATCAAAGACGGCGATGTGGCAAGTGGTAACCGCACACGCGTTAAGGTGGTAAAAAACAAGGTTGCACCACCCTTCCGCCAGGTAGAATTTGATATCATCTTCGGCGAAGGTATCAGCAAAGTTGGCGAGATCATTGATATGGGTGTGGAACTGGGCATTCTCCAGAAAAGCGGCTCATGGTTCAGCTATGGCGAAAGTAAAGTAGGCCAGGGCCGTGATGCAGTGAAACAATTCCTGCATGACAACCCCGAAATGATGGAAGAAATGGAAACAAAGATCCGTGAAGCACTGCAAGTGGTTGCTTAATATCAATTATTAGCTCCAGTTATTTAGTAAGCAACGCCATCCTGCATTTTGCAGGGTGGCGTTACTACTTATATTTGTACCATAAAAACAGCATCATGGATACCTCACATTATAAAACAGTACGCTATTCCAAAACCACACTCACCGAATTAATGATACCGTCATACACCAATTTTGGCGGCAAAGTACATGGAGGTATTTTGCTGGGGCTAATGGATAAACTCGCATACGTATGCGCCGCAAAGCATGCCGGCAATTATTGCGTCACTGCATCCATCCACAATGTCGACTTCCTGGCACCAGTAGAGGTTGGCGATCTTGTTTCGCTGAAAGCTTCTGTAAATTATGTTGGCCACGCCTCGCTAATTATTGGCATCCGTATAGTAGCGGAAAATGTAAAGACTCAAGTATCCACACATACCAATACCAGTTACTTCACTATGGTAGCTATGGATGAAAACCACAAACCAACGCAAGTCCCCGGCCTGATACTTGAGTCAAAAGACGAGGTAAGTCGCTTTGTTGAAGCTATGCAACGACAAGCGCTAATAAAAGAACATAAGGCTAAATTGGAATCCATCAAAAAAACATTTGATGAAATACATTACACTGACCTGTTGAAAAACGAGCGCTGTATGATCTCGAAAAATAGCGGATAAATTGAGTCACCACTATTTCACTTGTGGCAGTAGCTTTATTTACTGAACAAAACTGAAAAAACAAGCAAACCCGAATTCCCCGGGCAGGCACTTAAAGATTAAAGGACTCCTTTGCAATATCCACAGTCTCATCAATATCTTTCATAGATAATGCATTGCTTATAAACCACGTCTCAAAAGCAGATGGTGGTAAATAGATGCCGTTATCCAGCATAACATGGAAAAACTTATTGAATAAAGTGTTATTGGCTGCTGCTGCTGCTGCAAAATTATTAACAGGCTTATCGCTAAAATGCACACTGATCATTGATCCAAAACGATTGATCACATAGGGAGTATTCAATGCGCTCAATACACTATCCAGCCCCTTATGTAGGTACGCTGTTTTTTCTTCCAGATCTTTATAGATAGAAGGATTATCCTTCAGTGTTTTGAGCATAGTATACCCAGCTATCATGGCTATAGGGTTCCCGCTCAGCGTTCCTGCCTGGTATACATTGCCTAGCGGTGCTATATGCTGCATGATCTCTTTTTTGCCACCAAAAGCGCCAACAGGCATGCCTCCTCCTATTACTTTACCATAAGTAACAAGGTCTGCATTTACACCCAGCCTGTCCTGGGCACCACCCGCGGCAAGCCTGAAACCCGTCATTACCTCATCAAAAATAAATACAATACCTTCTTTATCACAAATAGTCCTCAATCCTTGCAGGAAACCTGCTTCAGGAATAATACAGCCCATATTACCCGCCACCGGCTCTATAATAATAGCCGCAATTTCGCCCTTATGCTCCTCCACAAGTTGCTGCACGGCTGCAAGATCATTATAAGGGGCTGTGAGTGTATCCATTGATACCCCTGCTGTAACACCGGGTATGGTCTGAATGTTAAAGGTAGCTACCCCACTCCCCGCCTTCACCAAAAACGCATCGGCATGCCCGTGATAACACCCTTCAAACTTGATAAATTTATTACGTCCGGTATAGCCTCTTGCTAATCTCAGGGCACTCATGCATGCTTCAGTACCACTGCTCACCATACGCACCATATCCACATTCGGGGCCATACTTACTATGAGCTCCGCCATTTCTATTTCAAGTTCTGTAGGTGCTCCGAATGAGGTAGATCCGGCTGCTTTATCCTGAATTGCTTTCACAACAGGCTCATAAGCATGCCCCAGTATCATTGGCCCCCAAGAGTTGATATAATCAATATACTTTTTCCCATCTGCATCATACATGTACGCGCCCTTTGCACGTTCCATAAATACAGGTGTGCCACCTACACTTTTAAATGCACGCACAGGTGAGTTTACACCACCTGGGATAGTTTTCTTTGCGCGCTCAAATAGTTCTTCACTTTTTGTCATCATGATTTAAAATAAGTAGTAGAGATTATCTATGTAAATACTTTTAAAAATTAAATTTCACCGAGCAATCCAGCCATTAACATGTTACTGAGCTAATAATATTGCAGCATCCTTCGCATAATAAGTTGCAATAAGATCAGCACCGGCCCGTTTAATACTTGTAAGAGATTCTATAATAGCTTTATTCTCATCAAGCCAGCCCATCTTTGCAGCAGCCTTGATCATGGAGTATTCACCACTTACATGGTATGCGCTCACCGGCACGTCCACACTATCCCTTACTTCCCTTATTATGTCCAGGTAAGCCATTGCGGGTTTTACCATTACGATATCTGCCCCTTCTTCCACATCCATAAGTGTTTCCTTGATCGCTTCACGGCGGTTGGCATAATCCATTTGATAAGTCTTCTTATCACCAAAACCAGGCGCGCTGTCAAGCGCATCCCTGAATGGCCCATAGAAACATGAAGCATATTTGGCACTATATGCCATTATACCTGTTTTTGTAAAACCGTTTTCTTCCAATGCCTGCCTGATGGCAATAATACGTCCGTCCATCATATCGCTGGGTGCTACAATATCTGCACCAGCCTGTGCATGGCTAACACTCATTTTAGCAAGTACTTCAACCGTTGGGTCATTCACTATTTCATTACCATCAACAATTCCATCATGCCCATAAGTAGAGAATGGATCTAATGCCACATCTGTCATTACCACTACATCCGGAAGTGCATCTTTAATAGCCTTTATACTACGCTGCATAAGCCCATTGGCGTTCAGGGCTTCTGTACCCTTATTATCCTTTAGTTCATCATTGCACTTCACAAACAACAGTACACTTTTGATCCCCAATTTCCATAATTCCCTTACTTCCTGCACTGTAAAATCTATACTTCTACGGTAATATCCCGGCATGGATGATATTTCTTCTTTCACCCCATAACCTTCAGTTACAAAAAGCGGCGCAATAAAATCTGCCGGCCTTAAAATAGTCTCCGCAACCATAGCCCTGATGGCTGGCGATTGGCGCAGGATACGGTTTCTTCTTATCTGGTACATACAAAATTTGTTTACAATACTAAAATAATAGTTCATCAGGTCAAAACAACTGACCTATTAAATCACACCCAATCCATCGGCCTGTAATACTTCATCATTTCTTCTTCTCTGCTACCTGCAGCCGGGTGATAGTTATATCCCCACCTGGCTCTTGGTGGCAGGCTCATTAATATACTTTCCGTTCGGCCGTTTGTTTTTAATCCAAACAACGTTCCCCTGTCATGAATAAGGTTAAACTCTACATACCTGCCCCTTCTTATTTCCTGCCATTCAACTTCTTTTTCTCCGTACTGTGTATTTTTTCTCTTTTCCGCTATTGGTAAATATGCATCAAGAAATGCATTCCCGTTTGCCTGTTGGAACTCAAAATGCCTTTGTTCATCCATATCATCAGTAGGGCGCAGATAATCATAAAAAACGCCGCCTATGCCGCGCATCTCATTATCCCTGTGTTTATTCACAAAATATTCATCGCAGTGCTTTTTACACTCTGCATATATATGCTCACCAAATGGTTGCATGGCATTCTTTAAGGTAGTATGAAAATGCCGGGCATCTTCTTCAAAGATATAATAAGGTGTAAGATCAGACCCGCCACCAAACCAGCTATCCAGTCTTTTGCCTTCTTTGTCATACAATTCAAAATACCGCCAGTTAGCATGTACCGTGGGCACATAAGGGTTGAGCGGATGGATGACTAACGATAAACCGGCTGCGAAAAAATCACTGTCCGGTACATTAAATGCAAGCTGCATGGCAGCCGGCAGAGGACCATAAACAATAGATGTATTTACACCACCTTTTTCAAAAACATTTCCATTGGCGATAACCCTTGTCTTGCCGCCGCCGCCTTCAGGCCGCTCCCATATCTCTTCGGTAAATTTAGCTTTACCGTCCACGCCTTCCAGCCCCGCGCAGATGGTATCCTGCAGATTATGAATATATTTTACAAATTGCTCTTTTACACTCATTAAGATGATCTATTTTACATTAGTGCATTACGTTCTTATGCATGTGATGGGTTGGGGCAATATTCTTTTACTGCATCCACAAATGCTCTTGCATGATCTACAGGAATATTAGGTAATATACCATGCCCGAGGTTTGCAATATATCGTTGCGTACCAAAAGCATCTATCATTTCCGTAACTTCTTTCTTTATCTGCTTTATGGGCGCTAGTAATTTTGACGGGTCAAAATTGCCTTGCAATGTGATGCTGTTATTAGTCATCTGTCTTGCCAGTTCGGGAGTTACGCTCCAGTCAATACCTAAACCGGATGCACTGCTTTTGCTTAATTCAGGCAATGCATACCAGCTACCTTTGGGAAATAAAATTACAGGTGCCATACCACTTACAGCATCTGCTATTTGTATTAAATAAGGCTGTGCAAATATTTTAAAATCAGCGGGGCTCAGCATACCACTCCAGCTATCAAATACCTGTACAAGATCAGCACCTGCATTTACCTGCGCCTTAAGGTATGCTATAGTAATATCGGTTATTTTTTGAAGCAGGGTGTGTGCAAGCTCCGGTTCCGTAAAGCAGAATTGTTTTGCCTTATCAAATGACTTACTACCCTTCCCCTCGATCATATAGCACAGAATGGTCCATGGTGCGCCGGCAAATCCTATAAGAGGCACACGCCCATTCAACTCCTGCTTTATAAGTCTTAAGGCCTTCATCACATAGCTTAATCTTTCCTCCACATTTGTAGTTATAAGCGCATCTATATCAGCTTTGTTCTTTACAACTTTTGGCAACAAAGGGCCTTTACCTTCTTCCAGCAAAACTGTCAAACCCATCGCCTGTGGGATCACCAATATATCCGAAAACAAAATAGCCGCATCCACACCTACCTGGTCTACCGGCTGAAGTGTAATTTCGCAAGCCAGCTCTGGCGTTTCAACCCTTGTAAAAAAATCATATTTCTCCCTTAACTTAATGTAATCAGGTAAATATCTCCCTGCCTGGCGCATCATCCACACTGGTGGTCGAGATACCTGCTCGCCCCTTAATGCCTTTAGTATCAGATCATTTTTCAAATCACTCATTGATCAGTTTTTATTTACTCCTCGATATTGCGAGAGTTTATTTATGAAAATATTCAATTACTTTATCTACCATGTGCTCCCTCGACGGCGTTTCGCTCACCACAATATTATTATTTGTTTTTGATCTTACCGCAGCGGCAGTAGTATTACCTATTGCAAACAAAACTGTATGAGGACCTATAATATTCACCCTAAAAAAACTGTTCACACCATTCGGACTGAAAAACATCACTCCCTGGTAATGCTTCTTAACCAATTCAGGTATTTCTTTTGTTTTATAAACCACGATCTCCTGCACCATAATATCATGACGATACAAAAAATCCGGCAATGCATCCAGTCGTTTATCGCCACAAAAGAAAACTACCTCAGATACTTCGTTTTGTTTTATTTT
>CAIRZD010000290.1 GCA_903882965.1 uncultured Bacteroidota bacterium | reverse complement strand
TATACCAATGGTACTTAAATGGCGTTTTAATACCAGGAGCAATCGGCCCAACATACAATGCAACAATACCTGGCAATTACAGTTGCCAAATCACGATACCGGGTAGTTGCACTGTTACAACATTGGCTGCACCTGTTACTGAATATCCATTACCAAACCCGCTTATTACGTTTGACGGAACCTATTTCCGTACAGGTTCTTTCTATGTTACTTACCAGTGGTACATGAACCTGGTGGCCATTACAGGAGCTACAGACTCTTTTACTGTGGCAATAGGCAGCGGTGATTATAAGGTAGCAGTGACTGATACCAACGGTTGCCAGTCTTACTCAGATGTTTATGTATACACCGGTGGTGCTACAACTGCCATACAGAACATAAACAAAAACGAGATAAAGATATATCCTAACCCTGCACAGACAATGGTACATGTGGAATCGGCAAAGCAAGTGAGAGCAGCGATAAGCGGTATAGATGGCAGGTCTATTCTCAATATACCGGGAGCTAAAAACATAGACATCAGCAGTCTTCCGGATGGCGTTTATATGATCATGCTGTATGATGATAGCGGCAATGCGGTAAAAACAGAAAAATTAGTAAAGGTTACCAATTAGTTTTAGCGAACATATAAATATGAAATGCCGACGCTATCATTGTATAGCGCCGGCATTTTTTTTAACTGCATGGTAATAAATATTATCATGATATTATGTTTTTGCCTGACGGCACCTGAAAATCATTTTTTTTTAAAAAATGCGGTATCTTTATCAAATAACATTTTAGACACATAAAACGCAACACATTAAAATTTATACTAAGGTCGTTTAAGTGCATTTAGTATATTTGCGCAATTTTTGAATATGAAAAAGATCTTTTTACCAGCCCTATTTATTTTCTTAACTATAATAAGCAACAGAGGGTACGCGCAATTAACTGCAGCATCTTACGGATTCACCGCATTTACGAGTCCTTATACCAGCATCTCAACTACAGGTACATCAACTACAGCTATTTCGGTAGATGATGCCGGCCTATGCAGCGTGCCAATCGGTTTTTCATTTGTCTATTGCGGCACTACCTATACTATGCTTGCCGCTAATTCAAATGGATATTTATCGTTGGCTAATAATTGCGGGAGCGGAGCACCTTCTTTTACAAATGCATCCACTTCTTTGAGTTCTATATCAGGCGGCGTAGGCATGTTGATGCCTTTTTGGGATGATCTGGATGGTACAGGCGATATTGCTTACTACAGTACTACCGGACCTGTTGGCAGCAGGATATTTACATTTGAATGGAATAATTTTTCATTGTTTGTTAATAATACTGTACACTCCAATATACAAGTAAAGCTTCATGAAGGGACTAATTATATTGACTTTTGTTATGGGCCATCAAGCTATTCATCAGGCAGCGGCACAAGCGGTACGATAGGTATTGCTAATAGCCCAACAGACTGGCAAACACTGCCTAATAGCGGTACTACCCCGGTTCCATCCAGTACCACATTTACAGTAGATCTTACCACTACCGGTGCTAATGGGCAGGTTTATAGATGGGAGGGTTGTAATACCGGCACTATAACCGGCACCAAACAAGTGTGTGCCGGATCTACAACTACACTGACGGATATTACTACAACGGGTACATGGAGCAGCAGCACAACAACTATAGCAACAGTTGGGTCTTCCACAGGTGTTGTAACTGGTGTAGCAGGTGGTACGTCAACTATCAGTTATACAGCATCAGCAGGTTGTTATACGGTTTGTGTTGTAACTGTTAACCCAACTCCTGTGGCGATCACCGGTACAACACATGTTTGCCAGGGTGCTACGACAACATTAACGGATGCTACAGCCGGTGGTACCTGGAGCAGCGGAACAACGTCTGTAGCTACCATAACAACGGGGGGCGTTGTAACAGGTGTTGCGGCAGGTACATCAACAATTACTTATTCACTCGGGAGTTGTTATGTAACAACTGTAGTGACGGTAAATACACAGCCAGCCGAAATATCAGGCGCAACCAATGTCTGCCAGGGAACGACAACAACACTTACTGATGCTACAGCCAGTGGTACCTGGAGCAGCACAACCACTACTGTTGCCACAATAAATACGGGAGGTATAGTTACAGGAGTGGCGACCGGAACGACTACTATATCATATACTTTGGGTAATTGTGTTGCTTCAGAAGTAATATCAGTTAATTCGGTGCCGGTAGCAATTACCGGGAATGCGCCAATATGCCAAACGTTGACAAAAACACTGTCAGATGTTACAACGGGCGGTACCTGGAGTAGTGGCACAACATCTGTTGCTACCATCACAGCAGGCGGTGTTGTGACGGGTGTGGGGGTAGGAACATCAACTATTACTTATGCTGTAGGCAGTTGTTTCGTCACTACTATAGTAACAGTCACTGCACAGCCAGCCGCTATCAGCGGCACGGCTTATGCATGCCAGGGTGGCACGACCACACTTTCGGATGCTACAAGCGGTGGCACGTGGAGTAGCACTACCACTACAATTGCAACGATCACAACAGGCGGTATTGTTACCGGCGTAGCTACCGGAACAACTACTATATCATATACAATAGGCGCTTGCGCCGCTACGCAAGTAGTAATGGTAAATGCACAACCGTTAGCAATAAGCGGGAATGCACCGATATGTCAGACTTTTACAAAAACATTGTCAGATGCGACTGCTGGCGGAGCATGGAGCAGCAGCACAACATCTGTAGCTACTGTTACTGCTGGTGGAGTAGTAACAGGGGGAGGCGTAGGCACATCAACTATCACTTATGCCATCGGTAGTTGTTATGTGACCACGGTAGTAACAGTGAATACGCAACCTGTGGCTATTACCGGTACTGCGAGTGTATGCCAGGGCGCTACAACAGCGCTTACGGATGCCACAGGAAGTGGTGCATGGACCAGTACAAATACTACTGTTGCTACAATAACAACCGGTGGTATAGTAACCGGTGCAAATGCAGGAACAACAACAATATCATATACTATAGGCAGTTGTGCAGCGACTGAAGTAGTAACGGTAAATACACAGCCTGCAGCAATTGCTGGCAATGCACCTATATGCCAAACGTTCACAAAAACATTATCGGACGCTACTGCAGGTGGCACCTGGAGCAGCAGCACAACAACGGTTGCAACTATAACAGGAGGTGGAGTAGTGACGGGTGTAGGTGTAGGCACATCAACAATAACTTATGCCGTAGGCAGTTGTTATGTAACTGCGATCGTAACAGTTAATGAGCAGCCCGCTGTTATTACAGGCGCGGTAAGCGTTTGCCAGGGATCGACAACAGCGCTTACAGATGCCACAACCGGTGGTGTGTGGAGCAGTGTTACACCTACTATAGCCACTATAACAGGTACGGGTATTCTAACAGGTGTGGCTTTAGGCACAACTGTAATATCATATACTTTGGGCAGCTGTGCCGCTACGCAGGTAGTAACGGTTAATACACAACCGTTAGTAATAACCGGTAACACACCTGTATGTCAGACATTCACGATAACATTATCAGATGCTACTGCGGGTGGCACCTGGGGTAGCTCAACAACAACGGTAGCTACCATAACATCCGGTGGAGTAGTGACCGGTGTTGGCGTAGGCACATCAACTATCACTTATACCGTAGGCGGTTGTTATGTTACTACTATTGTTACTGTAAACACACAGCCCGCAGCGATCACGGGTACAGCTAGTGTGTGTCAGGGATCTGCTACCACACTTACAGATGCCACAAGCGGCGGCGTTTGGAGTAGCGTAACAACAGGTATAGCTACAATAACCGGAAGCGGTGTTGTAACAGGTGTTGCCGTTGGTACATCAATAGTATCATATACTATTGGCAGTTGTGCTGCTACACAAATAGTAACGGTAAATACACAGCCGGTAGCAATAACGGGTAGTGTGCCGGTATGCCAGACGTTTACTATAGCATTAACAGATGCTACTATAGGTGGCACATGGAGCAGTAGCACAACCTCTGTAGCAACAGTAACGGCAGGCGGGGTAGTAACGGGTGTGGGTGTAGGCACATCAACAATAACTTATACCGTAGGTAGTTGCTACGTCACCACTATAGTTACAGTAAATACACAGCCTGCGGCAATCACAGGTACACCTTCGGTTTGTGTTGGCTTTACAACAACGCTTACGGATGCCACAGGTGGCGGCGCATGGAGTAGTGTAACAACAGCGGTAGCCACCATAACGGGGGGCGGTGTTATTACAGGCAATGCCGTTGGCACATCTGTAATATCATATACCATAGGCAGTTGTGTTGCTACACAAACAGTAACGGTAAATACACAGCCGGTACCAATAACCGGTAATGTGCCATTATGTGAAACATCTTCAATCACTTTATCAGATGCTACAGGCGGCGGCACCTGGAGCAGTATAACAACAACGATAGCTACCATAACCGGAGGGGGTGTTGTAACCGGTGCCGGGGTTGGTACATCAACCATATCATACACAATAGGCGGTTGCGCAGTGACTACCGTTGTAACGGTGAATACACAGCCTGCTGTAATATCAGGAAACTTATCTGCATGCCTTGGTTTTACTATCACATTGAGTGATGCTACAGGTGGCGGCGTTTGGAGCAGTGTTACAACTACTGTAGCCACAATAACCGGTGGTGGGGTAGTGACTGGTGCTGCTACAGGCACATCAACCATATCATATACAATAGGTAGTTGCGCAGCCACGGCAATAGTAACTGTTAATGCTTTGCCTGCCAATATTACCGGAACTAAAACGGTTTGTTCCGGATCGACCACGGCCTTGTTTGATGGTACCGGTGGTGGCACCTGGAGCAGCAGTAATACAGCTGTTGCAACAATAGGATTAATTTCCGGGGTGGTAACAGGTGGGGTTGTAGTTGTGGCCACCACTGCCACCATTACTTATACGGCAGGAACGGGCTGTGTCATTACTACAGTTGTTACTGTTAATCCATTGCCTACAGTAATTTCAGGAGCGAGTGCCGTATGCTTTGGTTCTGCTATCTCATTAAGTGATGCAGGCGGTGGCATATGGAGTAGCGCAAATACAGGCATAGCATCTGTAAGTGCAGGTGGTATTGTTACAGGAGTAAGTGTAGGCGTTACTACGATCACTTATACAATTCCTACAGGTTGCTATGTTACCATCCCTATGACGGTGGATGCATTGCCGGGTGCAATTAGCGGGCCAACGCAGGTATGCCCGTTGGCTTCGATCACACTTAGCGATGGCACGGCAGGCGGTACCTGGAGCAGCAGTAATACAGGCATTGCTACTGTTGGCCTCACAACAGGTATAGTAACCGGCGTGGCATCCGGTACCGTTAATGTTATTTATACAACAGGTGCAGCGGGTTGCACAACTGCTTATACAATAACTGTAAATCCTGCTCCCGCGCCTGTAGTAACACCGGTGGGAGATACAACTTTCTGTCCGGGTGGTTTTGTAGCCCTGACTGCTAATACCGGCACAGGATTCACCTATCAATGGTACATTAATACAGGGGCAATACCAGGCGCAGTTTTATCCAGTTACATAGCCAATGCAGCAGGCAGCTACCAGGTATTGGAAACTAATTCTATCGGTTGTTCTATTTTCTCTACCCCTATGTTAGTGACGATAGATACGGCTGTAGCAGTAATTACGGCAGGCAGCAGTACTAATATTTGTTCCGGTAGTTCGGTTACACTTAACGCGAACACAGGTATAGGCTTTAGTTATCAATGGATGATGGGCGGGGTAGCTATTTCCGGCGCTATAGGCAGTTCGTACACAGCATCGGCTGCGGGGGATTATTATGTGATCGTTACCAATGCCACCGGTTGCTCTGCAACATCGAATGTAATTGCGGTAAGCATAAATCCTTCGCCTACGGCAAACATTGTGTTATCAGGCCCGCTTACTTTTTGCCAGGGTGATAGTGTGGTAATGACTACCGGCTTTGCTACGGGCAATACTTATCAGTGGTACAATGCCGCAGGAGCAATACCCGGGGCTAACGGTCTTTCTTACACAGCAACAACGGCAGCCGCTTATTATGTGATAGTAACAAATAGCTATGGCTGCACTGCAACATCAATAGTTATGACAACAGTAGTGAACCCTCTGCCGGATGTAACCATCACAGCAAGTGGCCCTACTTTGTTCTGTATAGGTAGCAGTGTGACACTGAGCGCTACTGCTGTAGCCGGATACACTTACCAATGGTATGTTGGGGGGGCACCAATTGCCGGGGCTACAAACAGCTCTTATTTAGTAACAACCGGTGGCGGCTACCAGGTGCAAATAACAAACCCGGTTACAGGTTGCACCGGCAAAACACTTGCAGATACTACGGTGACTGTAGTGAATAACCCTGTAGTAGTGCCATTAACGCCTGCATCGTTTTGCTGGGGTGGCAGTGCACTGCTTACTACAAGCTTATCAGGTGTTGCCGGAGCTGTAACTTATCAATGGTACTTTAATGGAGCAATAATACCGGGTGCTACCGGGGCAACATATAATGCCACTATAGCGGGTATTTACAGTTGCCAGATCACTATACCGGGCAGTTGCACAGTATCAACTGTTTCTGTTCCCGTTATCGAATATCCTTTACCGAATCCCCTTGTTACATTTGACGGGACGTATTTGCGTACAGGATCTTTCTATGTTTCTTACCAATGGTACCTGAACCTGGGAGCTATTCCGGGTGCGATAGATTCGTTTACTACAGCATCAGGCCCGGGCAATTACAAGGTTGCGGTAACTGATACCAATGGCTGCCAGTCTTACTCAGATGTTTATGTATACACAGGAGGGGCTACTACTGCCATTCAAAATATAAACCAAAACGACATAAAGATCTATCCTAACCCCACACAGGCAATGGTGCATATAGAATCAGCGGCAACTGTACGGGCAATAATTAGTGGCATTGACGGCAGGTCTATACTTAATATACCTGCAGCCAAAGACATAGATATAAGCAGGCTTGCAGACGGGATTTACATGATCTCGCTTTATGATGATAAAGGAGTTATTATGAAGACAGAAAAGCTGGTAAAGGCAGCTAACTAAATTGAAAATATTTTAAGAAAATATTGGGCTGCTTATTGCAGCCCTTTTTTTGGCTCGGCTTTTTGATGGCCGATACAATTATGTAATTGAAATATTATTCAGGCATATTTCCAGGATAGAATTTACTGCCGATTTACTGCGGATATAAAAATGTTTGTTTAATTATTTGTAATTGTGAAAATATATAGCTCTTCCTGCGCTCTGAGGGAATTGAGCGCAGATAAGTGATTTTCCAGTATGTCAAAGAACATGCAATACGTTTTTCGTCCACAACAAAAAGTCAGCCAGGAAAGGCACACTATTTCGTTATATAAATTTCGGGAAATGGTAGGACAGCTTCCGGGAAGTGTATATACCTATTTAGAAATCGGAAGCCAAGCGATGAGCAATACCTGAGTCTGATTTTTGGCTAACGCAGCAATGATATTTTATACAAATTCATTTCAAAGATGAAAGAGAATAGGAACGGATCACATATGTGCGGGTAAAAATACTTCCTTGTGGATAAAGGGATTTAGTTAAGAATATTCATCTGGCATCATGGTTCGACGGGCTCACCATGAATACTACTATTTTGTTTGTCAATAGTTGTGAGTTGTGAAAGCGCGAGTGAAGATGCTTTCTTGCCGGCACAACAAAATCGAGTAAATGCTATTCTGACTAAAATGATAGCGAGTCATTATTAAAATCCAATTGGTATAAATCATAGTCCACAAAAAAAGCCCCGCATTTTGCGGGGCTTACTAAGTTTTATAATTTGTGTATTATCTTATCAGCGTTACATCGCCTTTATATATTTTTTCGCTGCCATCTACCTGGCCTACTATGATCACGTAGTTATATACACCCATATCTTGTTTCACGCCTTGATAGGTTCCGTCCCATCCCTGATTGAGATCAGCAGTCTGGAATACTAGATTGCCCCACCTGTTATAAACCCTGAAATCTATAAGCCGCTGGAAGGTAAACCTTGTGAGGCGGAACACATCATTCAAGCCATCACCGTTTGGTGTAAAGGCAGAAGGTATGAACTGCGGCATTGTATTATCTACATAAACAGTAACTGTTAGCGAGTTTTTACACCCATATTCATTCATGCCGTAAACAGTATATACAGTCATTGTATCTGTAGGTGTAGCCACAGGGTTATTAATATTTGGGTTGTTAAGTGTTCCGTTATCAGGTGTCCAGTAATAGTATAGTGCCCCATCAGCATTTAATTGTATGCTGCTGCCATAAGCAATTGTTTGCGGGCTTGTAGTGAGGTTGGTTATCGTGATAGGAGGGTATGAATGGATAGTTACGGTATCCTCGGCTGTACATTTCAAAGGCAATGCCCATGCTGTGGCTTCTACAGTGTAGGTAATACTTGGTATAATAGCCCAGAATGAAGGATCCCAGATTGTATAAGAATTCAGGTAGTTCGTAGGAGTCCATAAATAAGTGACGCTATCAAAACTGCCATATGCCTGATGCGTTGTAAACAACACCATTGGTATAGAAAGACAAACAGAAGTATCGTGAAATGCAGTTTGTATTTCAATATGCACTACGTCAATATCGGCAGATGTCGCAGCCTTACATCCCAATGTATCGGTAACAGTAAGACCGACAGTATATTGACCGCCGGCACCGAAAGTATTTGTTGGGTTTTCCCTCGTGCTTGTAGTGCCATCTCCAAAATTCCATGCATAGGTGGCATAAGGAGCCGATGATGGGATTGAAGCACTTGCATTGTATGTGATTGGTGTGCCCAGGCATACTCTATAAGCATTCGGGGTAAAGGAAGCTGCTATAGGGTGATCGAAAGTAAGCGAGGTGTCGGCCGTTGTGGTACATGCCGGATTGTTGTATTCATTGTAACTAAGGGAAACAATAACAGATCCTGTATGAGTAGCTGTATCATAGAAAATCACAGTAGGGCTGGTAACTGTAGTAGTAGGGATTGCTGGTGCGGCACCTGCAAAAGTCCACTTGGAGTTATAGCCGCCTGGTGTTGATGTATTTGTAAGTATTATAGTATCACCATTACAACCATAGTGTATCAAAGCAGAGAATGATGCAGGGAATGGCAGTGGGTTAGTAAGTGTAATAGGTGTGCCCGGTGCAGTACATGACCCTATAGTAGCCGCAATAGCAGTATAAACACCTGCACACAAGCCGGGTATAAGTACAGAACTATCAGCAGCCACCGTACCTGTAAATGGTGCATGTACTGCTCCATTGTAGTCGTAGGCTACACTCACCGGCTGGCCGGGGGTCAATCCATAAAGTGTTATAGTACCATTACATTCACCACATACAGTGGGGTTAGTAAATGTTTCGTGGGATATGGCAAGCACCGGTGTAACAAGTGTTACGGGTATTTGGTTTGAAGGACAAACCCCAACCTTCACATAAAAATAATTATAAACACCACCGCATAAACCGGTGATGGTAATAGTGCTGTCAGCAGCGGCAGTAGTAACGATGTGCGGTTGAGGTACGCCTGCAATTGCATAAAATACGGTGTCTATCAATCCGGGAGTAAGGCCATGAAGGGTTACTGTTCCATTGCATATACCACATGCAGTAGGATTTGTAGATGTTAAAGCGGAGATATGTGGTGTAATACCGCCACCTACGCCTAGACCCGCTACACTGATATACCCTTTTGAAGAATCACCGCAACCAACTGCTACAGCTTCATAAGTAGTATTTACCGAAGGACTAAAAGTAATAGGAGTGCCTGTGCCGAGGTATGCATGCGTAGTACTGTCGTACCAATAAACTGCCGATGATGCGTATGGTATAGGCGCATATGGTATAGATGCCACAGTAAATGAAGTAGTGCCTACCGGTGTAAAGCGCCAGGCTTCGTCTGTTGCATTCCAGTTTGACGGATAGTCCCTGCCCGGAGCCACTGTAGCAGAAGAGCCGCTGGCGTTTACCACACCAACCTCTGCATAGCCGCCATTCCATGATGTACAGAAAGTATGGTGTCCTATATGTACTTCGGCGATATTGGTTGTTTCATAAATGATTATTTGAGAAGTTACAAATTGTGTAGTGCAGGAATACATCGCATCGCCGCAAAAGGTAACCTCAAATTTCCTGTTTGGGGCAGTACCTACTGTTGAGTACATAATAGTACCACCTGCAGGTATGTATATATCGCACCACGGGCCTGCTATAAGGTTGTAAATATCTGCGCCGCCGCCGCCGCCACCTGCTGCTGTAGAGATAAGCGTACCGGGGATCTGCCATGTGTTATAAGCACCCGCATTAGCAAGAGAGAAGCCTATTTCGCCATTTGATCCTATGATACACTGGGTATTTGCTACACCGTAGAAATTATACGTAAATCCTATCGGTATCACACCCGACCAGCCATCATCAGCAGTAATGCCTGAAGATGTAGGCACAAGTCCGGTTACTGAGGCCGTAAGTGTATACGCGGTGCAACTTGCAACATCCGTAACAGTTACCTGGCTAAAAGAGGTATAAGAAAGAACTAGTGCAAGAAAAGAGAAAAAGTATTTCATAAAAGTATTCTTAGTATAGTATAAGACATTAAATAAACCTAAAAGGTTGGTAAAACCAGCAAAAAACAATGAAAGTTTGTTAATTACATAACAAAATTATCACCGCTAAATTAAGAAATTAATGTTATAACTGTATCCGAAGACAAAATAAATCAGCCAATATAATATTAAAAAATAAAAAAATAAGCGATATATATACATGTAACAAGAGGTGGAACCTACAAAATAAATTTATTTCGTATGTTTTATTGCTTTGGCAGCAATTATTATAGAATTGGTTTTGCGAAATTCAAACGAATTATTGCAATAAAAATTTTAATCTCAAAAGGTATATTAGGTATTTTGTCTTTTTAGGGAATATATTTTAATATGAATGGCTGCATTCTTTTTTGCGGGGCTATCGTACTGCATTTATTTAATCGTTTTGCCACACTTCTATAGTTGGGCAAGGAGGTGTATATTGGTGCGATTTTAAATAAAACACTAACTTAGTAAAAAAATGCTTTTGAAAAAGAACTTTATATTATCACTCTCCCTTTTTATTATTTCCGGATTTTCAGCCCAGGTGCACGCGCAAATAATCAGTACATATGCTGGCACCGGTGCCGGAATTTATGGTGGTGATAGCGCAGCTGCTATTTCGGCCGGGATAAATACGCCCTATGGTGTAGCCGTAGATAACGCCGGCAATGTGTATATAGCCGATTATGGCAATAACAGGATCCGTAAAGTAGATCCTTCCGGTATTATAACAACCATAGCCGGAAACGGGTCAAGTGGTTTTCATGGAGATGGTGGGCCGGCAACTGCAGATTCGGTAGAGTTGAAAAATCCAAGAGGGATTGCAGTAGATAATTTGGGGAGCATATATTTTTCGGATTATGGCAATAACCGTATCCGCAAAATAGATGCATCGGGGATCATTACTACAATTGCAGGGAATTTTGATGGCTTCCCCACTTATTGTTCGGATGGGGGTATGGCAGATACTTCTCATGTTGGTTTTCCATGGGGGGTAGCTGTTGATGCAGCCGGTAATGTATATTTTGCCGACCAATCGAATTGCAGGATACGGGTAATAAATACATCAGGTATCATTTCTACAATTGCAGGCACCGGCTTTGCTACATTTGGCGGGGATGGTGGCCCTGCTATAGCGGCAAAATTACAGTACCCGATGGGCGTTGCCCTTGACAATGCGGGTAATATCTATATTGCCGATGAGGGCAATAACCGTATCCGCAAGATCAATTCTTCCGGTATCATTTCCACCATCGCAGGTTCGGCGGTATTGGGTTTTGGTGGCGATGGCGGTCCTGCAACAGCAGCCAAATTATATTATCCCCAAGGCATAGCGGTTGATGTGGTGGGTAATATTTATATAGCAGACCTCAATAACAACCGTATACGTAAAATTAATACCGCTGGCATCATGAGCTCCATTACCGGCGATGGCACTGCAGGTTATAACGGCGATGGCATACTTGCTAGTACTGCCCAGATAAACCAGGCAACCGGTGTTGCAATAGATACCGGGGGCAGGATATTTATCGCCGATAATAATAACAATCGTATCCGGTATATACATACATTGCTTCATGCGCCGTATTTTGTAAAAGGCCACACCCAATACCTGGATATGTGCCAGACAGAGATCGTAAGCATTGATTCATTTCTTTCTGTTATGGCTGCGGATGCCGGAAAAACAGAAACATGGAGCCTCATCTCGGGCCCGTCGCATGGTTCTGTTTATGCTGTTTATAGCACCACTTCTACAGGGTCTGTACTTAATACTACAGGATTAACTTATTCTCCCACGCTTGGGTATACCGGTAATGACAGTTTCTCCGTAAGCGTTACTGATGGCACCTATTCTGATACAACTACAGTTTATGTTTCTATTATCCCGCCACCCGTAGTAGGTGCAATAACAGGCATAGATAGTGTTTGTCCGGGTTATACAACTGCATTGTCCGATTCAATTTCCGGAGGTGTATGGAGTTCTGCAACTACTTCTATCTGTACAGTAGGCACAGGAGGTATTGTTACCGGAGTTACTCCGGGTATGGATAGTATTATATACACGGTCACCAATTTATGCGGCACAGTAGAAACATCTATCGTTATCAAAGTTCGCCCCATCACAGAATGTCCTACTGCTGTAAATACGGTTAATACCGGTGGTTATAAAATGGTAATAGCTCCTAACCCAGCTCCGGGAATAATGACTGTAAGATTATTGTCGGATAATAATGAGCCTGCTCATTTTGTTATCACAAATATTACAGGCGAAAAAGTGCAGGAATTCACAGCCGTTACAAATAAGCCGATAGAAATTCAACTTGATGAGCCAAGCGGAATATATTTTATCTCTGCAACTACGTCTAATGGCAGGCAGATGGAGAAGATAACAATAATCAGGTAGTAATTAAAAAGCCGGATTGATATAAATAATAAAGGTTACCGACCAGGTAACCTTTATTATTATATAGAATTTCAATTCAGAACTTCGGTCGATGACAGCAAGTAATATTTTATTACCAGCTTGCCCCGGTATTCCTAAACTCTTTTGGTTTTACAATTGTAAATACCCTGGAGATATTAAACCCGAAATGTATAGCGCCTTTAGACCAGCTATCAGTTGTCTGGCCTATGAATGTGCGGTCGGTAAGCCCTTGTGAGTTAGTGAACATCAATTGGAATACGTGGCCACCGGTTTCAATATCAATGCCGAGAGATAAAGAATTATAAGTAGCCTGGCCATTATAAAGCATATTGGCATTTGTTATCCTATAATAATATTCACCGGTAATAGCTATACGCTTACTAACCTTTACCCTGCCGCCAACACCTATAGCGATGGTATTGTTAGAGTATTTTGTACTATCTACAAGATTGTAGTGTACAATAGTTGGCGATATCTGAAAGGAGACAGCTTCACTGAATTTTCTAGCGATCAATATTTGGTTTGTGTAACTCAGTCGATTGCTGTAAGGCCATGTATCACCCGCCGGCAGCGATGGGGCAGGCGTTGTCTGGTCAGATATAGAACCGGCATAACTCAAAGTTATAGGCATGCCGGTTGTTGCCTGTTTCAGTAATTTTATTTTCACGAAGCCATCATCTTCTTTATTAAATACGCTATGCCCAAGCCCTATCATCAGCCATTTTGTTATTCCATAGTCAAGCCCTATTCTTGTAGTTGCATTGTCTAATCCGAAGAAATTTTGTGCACCGGCATTCAAATCACCGAAACGGTGGGAGATGCGGAAATCCAAAACACCTGCACCCAAGTTTTCCACACTGCTGCCATTAATAATACGGGTAGCTTTAAATGTGGCAGAAACGACATCCTTTTTTTTAGGAGCACCTTTATCAAGCATATTCATCAGGCTATCCATTTGTGCGAAAGAAACGGTAGCAAGGCAGAAAGACGAAATTGTAAGTAAAAAAAACTTGCGCATAAAAAGCATTAGATAAATTGTAAGAGAATTATTTTTGAATAAGGTCGCTTTCCAAAGTGATGGTTGCGTCTGTATTTACTTTGTCTGCAACCAAAGCTGGTATAGCAACTTTATAATCTTTAAGTACAACCGTAAACTTAGTTTTAACGGTGATCGTATTTCCTTTCACAGTAAGCGTACCTGGTACCGCTACATCATTGGTTACACCATGAATGGTAAGCTTACCGGTTACTTTAGTATTATAAGTACCATCTTTAGACAATGTTAAATCGCTGATATTGGTGATATTACCTTTAAACTCCGCTTTTGGATATTTATCACTCTCCATATAATTCTCATTAAAATGCTCTTGCATCAATTCGCTTTCAAACTTGAAGCTTTTTATGAGCACCTGGAATATAATATCACCGGATTTTGCATCCAGTATATTAGCAACTTCATTATTGATAGCCGCAATTTTTTCAGGTGATTTCTTTGTAGTGGCGTCAAAACTAACTTTGCCGGTACGGGTCATGTACTTTTGTGCGAACAATGCGGTAGTACCGATCATTAACATGCAACTTGTAAGGATGAGTTTTTTCATTTTTAAAATTTTACAGGTTTGATTAATTGTTAAGAGCACCTTGATTTACCCAACGGGTTATTTTATTGATATCGCAGGAAGATAGTTTAGAGCCATTGAGCGGCATGTTGTTGTGTCCGCGGCCTGTGGCTGCAAAGTTGATATCCTGAACTACCCATCCGTTAAGTGCATTGCTTTGCAATACTGAAAAGGTAGTATAGTCATAACCAGTGGTAGTGCCTGCGCCATGGCAACCGCCGGTAGAGGTATTATAGCAATTTGTTGTAATTATCGGTAAGATATCATGTGAATAAGTGATCGTAGTGGTATCACATGTTGTTGTGGTAGTTGTTGGTAGCGGGTACAGTTTATCGTATTTGTCATTATAACAACCTGCAAATATCATTAATGCTGTCGCAGCCAGTATTATTTTTTTCATTTTGAATTTGTATTTTGATCTCGTAAAAAAATATAATTTTTATTTTATAACACAGTCAGTAAGTGATACCCCGGTGATCCCATTACCCGAACAAAAACCTTTGATCTCAATAGTTTGTCCCTTCACAGGATTCGCCCCTTTGTCGCGCAATGCACATTGAACACCTGCAGCCGGATCATCAGTTTGTAAAACGATCATCACACCACCATCCTGGTTTTTATCTACCTCACTTATAGTTCCTGAAACATCAATAGCTTTATTCAGGTATTTTGTGTCTGCGTCTTTTTCATTTGTGCTGTAATCCTTGGCAAGTGTCGCGGCGGTAATAGCAATGCTTTTGGCATTTTCTACTTTTTTATGCGGCTTGTTCCATAAATAAAAACCTGTACCTACACCTATTAATATAAGTACTAATACCGCAATAAATATTTTCTTTATCACTTTCTTAATTTATTATGGGCGCAAAGATAATTCAAATGCTATTCAATTTCGTTCATGAGGCATAATTTATCACTAACATTTTTTCTCTTATATACTGCCCCGTCATTTGATCATCAAAGTACAATACAACTAATTTAAAATTTATGCGATTGCGGAACTCCTATAAGCCTAGCCTTATTCTGGCAGTAGGTGAAATAGATATAATTTATATCGCTAATGAATTCTATACATTTCGGGTGAATATGCCTCTACTCATTTACTTTAAAAACTAACGGGGTGCCATTTTTGTGGCCCCCCGTTAATTTAAAATTTATTTTCATGAAACGATTATTAGTTAGATGCCGCCTGTGTGCGTGCAGCCACATCATCAGCACTTGGTCCGTACATGCCTGGAACTGGTACATCCAGCAAACGCAGGTACACACTTAGCTGGCCACGATGATGGTAATGATGGCTATATGCCATAGAGCGGAGCACCACTTTTTTAGGCATTGTAAAGATCACGTGTTCGCCATTACGTAATGTCCACATTTTATCAAAATCTTCTTCATTGGCATTTTCAAGCGTTTCAATTGCTTTGTTTACGTGGTTATCCAGGTTTGCAAGCAACTCTTCGGTCGACGTAGCGATAAGCGGCTTATAATCCATTTTTGATAGATCAAGTTCATCTGCTACCATGGTCATCGTGATCCAGCCTGGTAATTCAGCAACATGCGAAGCAAGGTTACCCAGTTTCATTGATTTTGCGTGGGGTTTCCAGTCGTTTTTATCAGTTGGTACGTTGGCCAACATTTTTTTAGTTGCGGCAGCTTCCATTTGAAGTTCTGCAATAAGTGCTTTTTTGTGTGACATAGTTTGTATTTTTTTGAAAATTAGTGAATAAATCACGAATTTGAACGACTTAATCTAAATATAAGATTCATGGTTGCGCACAAAATTTCTTTATTGTTTGTTTTAATGTTTCTTATATGTTTTTCCGGTTGCGCGCAAAAAGCTAATGATCATGCCGTTACCATTGCATTTTATAATTGCGAAAACTTCTTCGATACTATTCATAATCCTGCAAAAGATGACGAAGAATTCACACCCACAGGTAAATACCATTATACCCAAAAGATATATGTGCAAAAGGTACACAATATTGCTACCGTTATACAAAGTATGGATGGCGCCGATGGGCCTGCACTTATAGGCATGGCAGAAGTAGAAAATAACACAGTACTCAACAACCTTATCAGCCAACCGGAAATTGCAAGGCGGGGTTATAAATATGAATGGTTCGATGGCCCTGATCCCCGGGGTATAAATGTTGCTCTGCTTTACAATCCAAAATATTTCCGGGCACTCAAAGCAGAGCCCCTGCACGTAGACCTTTCGGGCACAGGAGGTAAAATGATAACGCGGGATGTGCTTCATGTACACGGTATACTTAACGGTGATACGGTGCACGTGTTCGTCAATCACTGGCCATAGCGCAGGGGAGGGGAAGAGGAAAGCGAAGAAAAACGGATGCGCGCAGCAAAAGTGAACAAAGATGCAATTACCGCCTTATTGAAAAACAACCCTGACGCAAAAATCATCATCATGGGCGACCTCAATGACAACCCCACCGACAACAGCATCATAAATATGCTTGGCGCGAATGGTGAACCGGGCGGGGTATCACAAAATGGACTCTACGATCCTTGGATAAACATTTACAAAAAAGGTGAAGGGACAGAAGAATACCGTGGCGAATGGAATCTCTTCGACCAGGTGATCATATCAGGTAGCTTCCTGCAAAATAAAAATCACAAACTGCATTTCGAAAAAGCGGCTATTTTCAAACCCGATTTTATCATAGATCACTACAAAGGGCACGAGGGGCAGCCCCATCGTTCATTCGTAGGCACGCATTGGATAAATGGCTACAGCGATCATTTCCCTGTTATTCTTTACCTTGGCATGTGATTTGAATAGTAATTGAGACTCATTGTTGCTAAAACATTTTCTGGTTTTAACTATTTGACTTTTGAAATGAATGTAAATGAAGTACCGCAAGACCCCCGCAATATTAAGCAGGGCGATACCGTGAGGAAAAAGATATATGCTGTAGGGCAGGACGGCAAGTATACCGGCATAAACTCTGTGGGTTGGGATGCCGAAAATACAGCTTTAAAGCAGGCATGGGATGATATTGACGAGACCCTTGCAGAGACAGAAAAGCAGGTACGCGCAGGGGGGCTTAGTCCCATACCTTATTTTATGCAGAAGAACCTCATGGACTTAGCCTTGCTTGCCCGGTATATGGGTAAGTGGCAGTGGCAGGTAAAACGCCATTTTAAAACAGGTGTATTTAAAAAATTAGATAGTGGTTTGCTTGCCAAGTACGCAACTATATTTAACATCACAACAGACGAACTGATTAATTTCGGAAAAAGAGATTGAGGTAAATTCATGAGCGAAGATCAATTTATTCATTACCAGCATGCACATTGTGAAAGCGGCGTCACTGCCAACCTTTTACGCCACGAGGGAATTGACATTAGTGAGCCAATGGCTTTTGGTATAGGTGCCGGTTTGTTTTTCGGACATCTGCCTTTCCTTAAGATCAGCGGCGTGCCCGCCACTACTTACCGCATATGGCCGGGCGCAATATTCAAACGGGTCGCTGAGCGCCTTGGCGTAAAAATACATGCAGAGCGTTTTAAAGATCCCGCCAGTGCCATGCAGGCACTTGATAGTGTGCTTGCTACCGGCAGGCCTGTGGGTATGATCGGCAGTGTGTTTTACCTCACCTACCTGCCCGAAGCTTTTCGTTTCCACTTCAACGCACACAACTTCGTAGCTTACGGTAAGCAAAACGGCCAATACCTCATCAGCGATCCTATCATAGAAGAGGTAACAAGCATAGCGCCCGGAGATCTTATCAAGTCGAGATTTGCAAAAGGCACACCTGAGCCCAAAGGGTACATGTATTATGTTACCGGCACAGCAAAAGATATGAACATGGCCAAAGCCATAGAGCAGGGAATTAAGCAAACCTGTTTTTTTATGCTTTCACCTCCGCTGCCTTGGTTTGGGAATAAAGCCATTTTCTTACTCGCTGATAAGATCAGGACTTACCCTAAAAAATTACCACCCCGCAAGGCTGCATTATATGTAGGCAATATCATTCGTATGCAGGAAGAAATTGGCACCGGCGGTGCAGGCTTCCGCTATTTATATGCTGCCTTTTTACAGGAAGCAGGCCTGCTGCTCAAGCGAGATGATCTATCTGAATATTCGGCCCAACTCACCAAAATAGGCGATGATTGGCGAAATTTTGCATATCATGCTGCCCGTATTATGAAAGCACGCACCACAGACCTCGTTTCTTACGACCAGCTTAGCGACTTATTAATGATATGCGGCACGCAGGAAAAGGAATTATTTCAAAAACTCAGGAAACTGCGTTGGTAAAATGGATACATTTAAAAAATTATCTTACCTTTGCACCTAATTTTTTGATTTGTTAGCACAAGCCAGGCATATTATAGTTGGGATCATAGATTTTTGTCATCGGCCATTTGCCCGTGTCATACCTACCCAGACCTTCCGTTATCTTGCTTGCGGGGGCTCAAATACTGTGCTGAATATTGGCCTGTTTTCACTTTCGCTTAAATTTCTCTTTACACATGAAACGGTTCACCTGTTTGGTGGGTTAAACATTACTGCCGACGTTGCTGCGTATATTGTAGCGTTCTGCATCAGTTTCCCTATAGGGTTTACGCTTTCCCGGCATATTGTATTCCCGGAATCAAATCTGCATGGCAGGATACAGTTTTTCAGGTACGCACTTACCACTGCTACTTTTATACTTACCACTTACCTGCTTATAAAGCTTTTTGATGTACTGCTGGGCATGATCCCGCACACCAAGGGGTCTTACGCATTGCTGCACTCCATAACTTATACCATTATCACTGTTATTACAGCTGTAATGAGCTATATATCCCAGCGCAGGTTTACATTCAAGACAATAGACAAAGAGATAGCGGTTGATAATGAAGTAGTGGCTGATTAGAATAGTATTATCATATTATTATTCCATCAAAAAGCACACTATGTAGCATCGGATACATTAATAAATTAGCTTACCTTTGCGCCTAATTATATAATTTGTTCATACAGGCCAGACATACTATCATCGGGATAATTGATTTTTTTTACCGTCCGTTCTCCCGGTTCATACCAATCCAAACTTTCCGGTACCTTGCTTGTGGGGGCTCTAACACAGTGTTTAATATTTTTGTTGATAATATTGCCTATAACTATATTTTCAGGGCACACCCGGTTCATGTTTATGGCAATTTTATTATTATTCCTGAAGTATGCGCCTTAATTGTAGCACTATCTATCAGCATACCTACCGGGTTTATTTTGTCCCGGCATATAGTATTTCCCGAATCAAACTTACATGGCCGCATCCAGTTTTTCAGGTACGTCCTTACTACGGTTATATTCCTGATAATGTCTTATGTACTTACTAAGTTATTCGCGATATACTTACCAATGATAAACCAATCTGTGAGATATGCTGCTACTTGCATTATTGTATCAGTACTCAGCTATATATCCCAGCGTATGTTTACGTTTAAGATGGTTGATAAGGAAGTGGCAGCTGATTGATGCTGCCAGGTATTCTCCTCTGTGTTTTTAGTGCTTCATAAGTAATACCGGAAACTTATTTTCAGGGGCTTATTATTCCTTCACCATTTTCAGAATATCGCGTTTCCCATCATCCCCGGTCATCTCTAAAATATAAATACCCGGCGTAACGCTTTTCACAGAAAGTGTATTACTTCCATATTCTAAACTTCCTTGTTGCATCAATATACCCGTAACATTCAGCAAGCGATAACTTGTGTTTTGTTGTACACCTGTTATAATCACCACATCATTTGCAGGATTAGGATAAACAGAAATTTTAGAACCTTTATTTAAAGCAGTTGCACTTGTCGGAATACCAATGATATTTTCCACAGTGTTGGTCATTACAACAGGGTTATAATCAAAGAAAATACCTGCATGGTTCAATATTGTAGTGCCTGCAGGCAAGCCACTCAGTGTATTGATCGTAAAGATCACTGCGCCATTACACTGCCCGTGATGAGAACTATCCAGGAGATTTATATTCGGAAAATCAAATCTGATAATATTTTGCCCACCAATATTCAGCACCGCTATATTCATGACTGCCGATGCCATGATAATATTCAGGGATTTCACATCCACATTGTCAGATAGTGTATCATACACACTAATATTAAACGCAGTATCATTGCCCGTATTCTCAAAGCCTATAGTATATTGTAATTGTGTACCAGCATTAATATACCCACTTGGTGATACGGACATTTTATTGGGGTCAACTCCCGCTTTCACTGTATCTATGATTAAACAAGTATTATTTGCCGGATTTATATCCCCGCTTATGGGGGTCACTTGTATATATTCATGCACTGTATCCCCCGCTATTAAACCTCCTGCCGAATCCACAAAAGAATATACCAACATTATTGGAGATGATGAAAAACTAATTCCTGATAAATTCCACGTAATAGTATTTCCTGAAACTGATGATGGAGTTGGGTATGCACCTCCGTCGTATACATACTTTGGACTAAAATTCATAATGACAGTAGCGTCAACGGGATCGCAATATGTATTGCTAACAAATATTCCCCCGCCTTGATCATGAATGCCAGTTACAGACCCTGCGTCATATACTGCGAGATCAAAGCTGGTTGTACCTGTACATTTAAACCCAAAATACTGAGGCGCATAATTATTATTTGGGTACTTTATGGTATCATATAGTACGTTACTGGCCGGGAATGAAAGAATAATGCCTGAAGGAATATTTATTATTTTGAAGGCATATATATCCCCAGGAGCTCCGGTCATTGTATAATAATATCCGCTTGTGGTTGTAAATGTATCATATGGTATGCCATTATAATCAACTTCCACAGTAATGGGCATTTTAATAGAACGATCGTAAAGACTATCATAAATGCCTGTGCCAAGCGAATCCATAACAAATTTTAGGATAGCTGTACTGCAAAACAAATACTCACTTTTGGTAATAGTTGAATCTACGGCAAGGGAGCTATTGTATAAAATAAATTTGCATGTATAGGAGCCAGGGAAGGAATAATTACTATTAGAATAACAATAACCATAACTGCTGCCATTGGAAATCGGAGAGATAATTGATGTGCCATCACCAAAATATGTTTTTATGCTCAATGAACTTGAGTACGTATTCGTTAAAACGTTTGCAATTGGAGGATTGCATGCCCCAGAATCAATTTGTGGCACCCAGTTTACCGAAGTAATAATATATTGCGCCTCACTTTTTGCAGCCGTTAACGTTAATAACATTGCCACAAATAATGATAAGTAAATTTTCTTTATCATAATGTATTATTTTCAATATAAATGTGCTCTATAAAATACAAGAAGTCTAAATGCCCATTTAAAAGCTTACAAATATTACCTATCAATATTGACGTAAATAAATCACATAATGTTAGACCTTTGGAAAATATCTTTCTTACTGTCCAATGTTGGCTGAGTGAGAATTTACCATAAAATCAAATAATCAACAATCATAGTTCACGCATAGTCTCACTCCTCAAGACATTTTAATAAAGATAATAATAAACTTTAGACTTTCTACTTTAGACTTTCTACTTTTGTCACCTTTACCAATAGTTTATTTATGAAGAACAAATCGGCAGTTATACTGATCATAGCGGCGGCTTTAGTCATCAGCAGCTTTTCCATGCTGTTTGCATGGGGGGTATGGGGACATAACCATATCAACAAGGGTGCCATACTCGCACTTCCTCCCGAAATGGGCATGTTCTTTTATAACCATACCGATTTTATTGTTGAAGAATCTGTAATGCCGGATGTCCGCAAACACATGTTCAATGATAAAACAGAAGGCAGCAAGCACTACATAGACCTCGAAAGATTTAATTATCGCAGCCCGGCAAATATGCCGGAAACAATGAAAGATGCTATAGCAAAATATAGCAAGGATACCCTGGAAAAATATGGCATCCTTCCCTGGAATATTGAAGACATGATGGCTAAGCTCACAGATGCCATGAAGAATAAAAGAAAAACCGAGATTATTTTTCTTGCTGCCGATCTGGGTCATTATATAGCAGATGCGCATATGCCCTTGCATACCACCATAAACCATAATGGCCAGCTTACCGGGCAGGAAGGTATTCACGCTTTCTGGGAATCTCAGTTGCCTGAATTATTCGGCAAAAACTACCATCTGTATGTACATGATGTTCATTATATCACAGACATTAATAAGATTACCTGGGATATGATAGACAGTAGTCATGAATTGGTAAATACAATGTTGCGGATAGAAAGTAAAATGAAGAAAGACAATCCCGACGATAAACAGTATGTAATGGGCCCTGATGGTAAACCGGTTAATAATAAATTCGGGAGCCCGGTACATGCTTATGAATACGCCCATGTATACCACGAATTGCTCAATGGCATGGTGGAAAAACAACTAAGGTCATCAATAGAAAAGACGGCCGATTTTTGGTACACCGCCTGGGTTAATGCCGGGAAGCCAAACCTTGATGACCTCGATCCCGATTCCATGACAGAAAGGAACAAAGCCGTATACAAAGAAGATATGAAGGCATGGAAAACGGGCAAAATAAAAGGGCTCAGGTCTGATAAAGAGTTTTAAAAACAATTTTAAATACTACTATGAAATTTAAAAGGAAGCTTATTTTATTACTCTTCCTTATTGCCCTCCTGGTTGTATCGATATATGTATTGCCGGGCTTCATTCCCTTTTACGATCATTATATTTTTTATCCTTTTCAGTCATTTCGGATTATTGTTTTCGGGTGGTTGCCCATAAGTATTGGCGATGTATTGTATGTATCAGGGGGAGTAGGGTTGCTCGTTACTATAATCAAATGGATATATTTCATTGCAAAATTCAGTGCAAATAAAACCAGGCTGGCGGCATCTGTCTTAAACACAATCAATACCGTTCTTTTTGTTTACTGTCTCTTTATTATTGGCTGGGGCGCAAATTATGAAAAACCTCCGTTGCGTGAATATTGGGGCCTCGCCATTCCGGCACAGGAAGACCGGGCCGAGAGAAGAAAAACAGATTCATTGGCACTAATAGCCTTTGATCAGTTCCTGGTAGATAAGCTAAATAGTTCCGCTCAAAATTATCACCCGCTTCCTTTCACTGAAATAAACAAACGTGCTAAAGCCTATTACCGTGCATGTACAGATAGCAAAGTGCGTATGTACGGATTGGATATTAAACGGTCTTTGTTTGGCTACTACATGGAGCGGATGGCTATAGACGGATATTACAATCCATTCACCGGCGAGGGCCAGGTGAAAAGCTCGTTACCTGCATTTATGATGCCCTTTGTGGTGTGCCATGAGATGGCACATCAGGCAGGCATTGCCGCAGAGGGCGATGCAAATCTTATGGCATATGCGGTAGGCACTGCCACTGATGATATTTCATTCAACTACTCTGCTTATCTCAATATATGGCTCTATACCAATAGCCGGCTTTTCAGGCGCGATTCAGTAACAGCTAAGCAGTTCGAAGCGCAATTAAATAAACTCACTACCGCACATATTGATACACTGGAGCAGCTAAGCAAAAAATATAACAATGAAGTGAGCAGGTATGGCACAGAACTTTACGACGGCTACCTTAAAATGCAAAACCAGAAAGAGGGTATCCGGAGCTATGGAAATGTAGCATCGAGTGCTTGGCAACTGGAGCTGCAACGGAAGAATGGGAAAGTGGGAGTAATAAGTGTGCCATAAAATACTTAATGCGCCTTCAAAAAAAGGTATATACACTCTCATTCCAATAGTCACTCATCTCACTAACTTTATTCCTTAAATACCACAAAATGCAAATCAACCAAATTCTATCTACCAGCCCTCATTCCACCTCACCCTCTCATTCGGCGAGGCAGGGGAGATGTCTATAC
>CAIRZD010000289.1 GCA_903882965.1 uncultured Bacteroidota bacterium | reverse complement strand
GTACTTTTTTTGTTTCACTTAATGTAACGCCGCTTAAGGATACGCAAAATAATATTTCCAGTTACCTGGGGATAGCAATAGATATTTCCGAGAAAAAAGATGCAGAGATAGAACTGCTGGCTGCCCTGGAAAAAGAAAAGGAATTGAATGAATTAAAGTCACGGTTTGTATCAATGGCTTCTCATGAGTTCAGGACTCCGTTGAGTGCTGTCCTTTCATCAGCTTACCTGTTATCGAGGTACATGAAAACGGAAGAGCAGCCCCAAAGAGAAAAACATATACAACGAATAGTAGCTTCAGTAACATCACTCACAGAAATACTAAATGATTTTCTATCTGTAGGTAAAATTGAGGAAGGTGATATCCAGGCTCGCTATCGTGAGTTTGATGTCAAAGAGTTAATGCGGGAAATAATACAGGAAGTACATCATTTGCTTAAAAAGGAACAAACCATTTCGTATAATCATATTGGAAGCGATACAATTGTAGATTTAGATCCCTCTATGCTGAAGCATATAGTTATCAACCTTTTATCAAATGCGGTAAAGTTTTCAAATGAACAATCGGTGATCGAATTGGTGACAAAGAAAGACAGTAAAAAAATCGCGATATCTGTAAAAGATAATGGAATAGGGATACCTGAAGATGATATACAGAATCTGTTTAAGAGATTTTTCCGTTCCTCAAATGTAACAAACATCCAAGGTACCGGGCTTGGATTGCATATAGTAAGCAAGTACACAGAACTAATGAACGGGAAAATAGAATGTAAAAGCAAGATAGGTGCTGGAACAAAATTTACTATTACTTTTACAAATAATAAATAGAATATGAAAAGCATACTCATAATTGAAGATAACGAAGACATAAGGGAAAATGTAGCTGAGATATTATCACTCTCTGATTACAAAGTTATCACAGCCTCAAATGGTAAAGAAGGCATTGAATCTGCCCAAAAGAATCGTCCTGATCTTATCATTTGTGATATAATGATGCCGGGTGTGGATGGCTATGGTGTACTTCATGTATTGCATAAAACTCCTGAAACACAAAATATCCCTTTCATTTTCCTGACTTCGAAAAGTGAACGAAGTGATTTTCGTGCAGCGATGGAATTAGGTGCGGATGATTATATTACGAAGCCCTTTTCAGGCAATGAATTGCTCAATGCAATAGAAAGCCGTTTCAGGAAATTAGACATCATAAAAAAGAACCTTACACCTGATCTTGAAGGGCTAAATGAGTTAATGCAAACTCTTGATAACAAAAAGAGCCTGGAGCAACTTACAGAAGAAAGTAATAGTAGCGTATATAAGAAGAAGCAACTTATATACAAAGAGGGTAACAACCCCCACTACCTCTATTACATTATGAAGGGTAAAGTAAAGACTTACAAAACCCATGATGATGGTAAAGACCTTGTGATGGATCTGTATAATACAGGGGATTTCCTCGGGTATATAACCTTACTTGAAGGCGGGGTATATAAAGAGAATGCAGAGACCATGGATGATACTGAAGTGGCGATAATACCAAAAAAAGATTTTGAAGAGTTAATTAATTGCAACCCTGTTATTGCACGGAAGTTTATATCATTACTTGCAAAGAATATTGTAGATAAAGAGCAGCAATTACTTGGTATCGCTTATAACACACTTCGCAAAAAAGTAGCAGAAGCGTTGGTGAGCCTTCAAAAAAAATACCATGTCAATAAGAAAGAACCTTTCCTGATAGATATCAGCCGCGATGATCTTGCCACAATTGCCGGAACAGCCTCAGAATCATTGATCCGCACACTTAGCGATTTTAAGAGCGAGCAACTGATTGATATTAAAAGCGGTAAAGTAATAATTGCAGACGAAAAGAAACTGGCAAACCTGATTAGGTAAGTGTATTATTCTTAATGATCCGGGTTTAGGAATGTTAAACTCTTTTCAGCCAACCGGTAATACTCATTCGTGGGCGGGTGGCTACAACCACTTCGTGCTCCAGTATGTCGCTCTGGAAGAATATTGCTTTTTGGTTGGTAGGTAGTATTTCCTGGGTGTCTTCATTATGGTGTATGATCAACTGCCCACCATCACTTTGTATCCAGTTTTCGTTAAGATAGCTGATCATGGAGAATTTCCTGTTATAATCGTTTTTCAACTGATCTTTATGTCTTGTGTAAGCAGTGCCCTCTTCGTATAAGGCATAATGAAATTCACAGGAGTTTAGCCCTGTAAAACAACTCTTGTTCAGGTGTTCCATAAATTGCCTGATCATATCCAGGAATTCCATCTCTGCTGCATTTTTTGTGTTGGTTTCCAGCCAGCAGGTTTTATCGCCCCTTACTTTTTGGGTTTTATCTTTCATTACAGCATTACCAATTCCGGCCCTTATCATGCGGCTGTCTCTTTGCAACCTCAACAGGTTTTGCTGTAAAGCCGCAGCAAGCGGCAAACTTAAAAATGCTTCAGAAATACCTATTTTATTTGTAACAAACCCCTCGATCAATTCCTCAAATTTCGCTTCCATTTACAAAGTTCAACCCTCAAGGTAGTCTTTAATTTGCGCATAAGCCGCGAAATGGATATTGCATGTCACCAAACTATCGTTACATGCAGATCGCATGCAATGTGTTTTGCCGTTGTGATTTGCTGAGAAAACTGATATTTTCAATTGATTTATTATATTTACTGTATACTATAAAATTGCTGATGAAGGTTTTTGCGACATACTTATTTTTCTTCCTGTTTAGCGGGATATTGGTATTTTCATGCAAAAGTGGAAGTAGCAGTAATGATTCTGCTAAAAAACTGCTGGTGGGGAAATGGAAAATTGTAAAGATCACTACTGAAGAAAACTATGCCGCAGCAATTGGCGCCGTTGATGACAATAATATTATTGTAGCATTTAATGTTGATGGCACAGGGTATTCTTCATCTGTTTCCGGTGGTAGTGCATTCAAATGGGAATTAGCGAATAATGACACATACCTTAACATAACAGATTCAGCTACTGCAAATGTTATCTCTCTTTTGTTAACCAAGACTTCCAAAGGTTCTTTTACAGTAAAAGATACCTCTACGCATCCTGCACAATGGGAAGTATTTAACAAGCAAAATGAAAAGTAAGCAGGAGATCGCAGGGCTATTAGATATTTACAGAGAGCAATTCCCGGATGAGTACGAGAGCTCAAAATTGTTTTCAGATTTTTTATTGCAGACTGCGGGAAACAATTTGTTTCACAGGAAAAATTTTTCCGGGCATATCACAACAAGTGCTTTTATCGTCGATGTAGGGTATACGGAAATTTTGCTATTGAGGCATAAATCACTGGGCCGGTGGTTGCAGCCCGGCGGCCATGTGGAAGCAGATGATTCGTTGCTTTTATCCGCATTACGGGAGGCGGAAGAAGAAACAGGTATACCGAAAATGCAACTCCTGAATGTTTCACACTTTAGTGATAATGAAACCCCATTTGATATAGATTCCCACTACATTCCCGCCAATCTTAAAAAACAGGAAGATGGGCATTACCATCATGATCTCAGGTATTTGTTTGTGTATACCGGAGACGGAAAGATAGATTATAATGAAGAAGAATCAACCGGGCTGAAATGGGTGAAATTTACAGAGCTTGCCGATGATCCCACTTTTGGGATGGTGATCAAAAAAATTGTAGCTGGTAAATCCAGGAAAGCATAGCTTGTTCAAAGACTTATTACATCAATAATTTGAGATATTTTTGCAATTAAATAACTTCATTTGATCCCTGTTTTTTTAATAACGCCACCATTTACGCAGCTTAACACGCCCTACCCGGCTACTGCATACCTGAAAGGCTTTCTGAATACCCGGCAAATAGCTTCATACCATGCAGACCTTGGTATAGAGGTCACTGTGGAGTTGTTTTCAAAACGGGGTTTACTGGAATTGTTTGAGCAAATAAATGCAAACACAAAGGAGCTATCAGAGAATGAGGCAAGAATATTGGCTTTGCAGGATGATTATATAAATACTATTGATGCAGTGATCTTGTTTCTTCAGGGTAAAGATCCTACAATGGCGCATTTGATTTGCAAAAGGAATTTTTTGCCGGAGGCATCTCGTTTTTCTCAGATGGAAGGACTTGACCTCGCATTTGGCAATATGGGAGTACAGGATAAGGCAAAACATTTGGCTACAATGTATCTTGAAGATATTAGTGATCTTGTAAAAGAATGTGTAGACAGTCATTTTGGGTTTAGCCGATATGCGGAAAGGTTGGGCAGATCTGCCAATAGTTTTGACGAATTATATGGTGCGCTGCAGGAAGCATATACATACATAGACCACCTGCTTATAAAAATACTTTCACAACGCATGGCTGAAGTGCAGCCGAAGCTTGTGGCTATATCGGTGCCATTCCCCGGTAATTTATATGCAGCATTCAGGATAGCACAGTGGGTGAAGCAAAATTGCCCGGGTGTAAAAGTGGCGATGGGCGGTGGTTTCCCAAATACAGAATTGAGGTCCTTATCAGATGCGCGGGTGTTTGAGTTTTTTGATTTTATAACACTCGATGATGGAGAAGCGCCACTGGAGAACTTAGTGCAATACATTGACGGGAAAATAACAGTAGATGAGCTGAAGCGAACATTTGTATTGGCAGATGGGAGGGTAGTATACATTAATAACAAATCTTGTGCCGATTATAAGCAGGGGCAGGTAGGAACGCCTGATTATAGCAACCTGTTACTGGATAAATACATCTCAGCGATAGAGGTAGTAAATCCTATGCATAGCATGTGGAGTGATGGGCGGTGGAACAAACTCACTATGGCACACGGCTGCTATTGGGGAAAGTGTACATTCTGTGATATCTCACTCGATTATATCCAGCTATATGAGCCTATAGCAGCACAACTGCTATGCGACAGGATAGAAGAGATAGTAGCACAAACAGGGCAAACCGGATTTCATTTTGTAGATGAGGCTGCACCCCCTGCGCTGATGCGGGCATTGGCACTGGAGATCATTCGCCGTAAGATCATAATATCGTGGTGGACAAACATAAGGTTTGAAAAGAGTTTTACACGTGATCTGTGTTTGCTGCTAAAAGCATCGGGATGTATAGCGGTGTCCGGAGGGCTGGAAGTTGCTGCAGACAGGCTGCTGGAGCTGATACAGAAAGGGATCACTGTAGCGCAGGTGGCAAGGGTAAATAAACATTTTACTGAGGCAGGTATAATGGTACATGCTTATCTTATGTATGGCTTTCCGACACAAACAGCACAGGAAACAATAGACTCACTCGAAATGGTGCGGCAAATGTTTCAGGCAGGTATTTTACAGTCGGCTTTCTGGCATCAGTTTGCAATGACCGCGCATAGCCCCGTGGGATTGAACCCTGAAAATTTCGGCGTAAAAAAAGAAACAGAAGTCATAGGTACTTTTGCCAATAATGACATTGTTCATATCGATCCCAGCGGCGCTGATCATGATACTTTTACTTTAGGGCTAAAAAAATCTTTGCTTAATTATATGCATGGCACCTGTTTTGATCATCCGCTGCAAAAGTGGTTTGAAATGAAAGTGCCGAAGACAACTGTGAAGCCGGATTACATTTCTGATATTTTAAGTGAAGAAGAATATGCTGCCGTGAATCCAAATGCAAAGGTGGTATGGCTGGGGAAACAACCTAAATCAGAAACTATTACCAAGTCTAAGAAAGGAAATACCTGGGAAATGAACGCGCTTACTTTTCAAAGTAAACTTGAAACTACAACAATTAAAGTAGATAGTGCGCAAGGGCTTTGGCTGGCAGAAATACTCCCCAAACTATCTGTAGGCAACATTAAGATCTATACTTTAAAGGAAGTAAAAGAAAGTTATGAAGCCACCGGCCTAGAAGACTTTGAGCTGTTCTGGGATAATAAGCCTATTAGCGGGCTTTATAAATTTGGGTTGCTTAGGTTGTAATATACATCAAACCATAAAGGGGCTTCACTTGGGAATATATTTTGGGCTTTTGTAAAAGTTATTTTTGCTTTGAATATCTTTAGGGAACGATAACTAAAACATACAAATGAGATACGTAATTTTCATGCTTTTTATTTGCATTGCGAGTTTTGTTTATGGACAGAAGTCAAAGGATGGTGTGCCTAGAACACCTAAAGAGCTTTTAATGAAATCATACTTTGAGATAAAAGACAAAAAATCTGTTGAGTACAATGTGATGTATCGAACTACTACATCTGTTGATAAGTATCAACATACAGCTCATGCGAAAGCATATATACAAAGGAGAATAACCAATGAAGAAGACAATATGGCTTATTTTTGGGTTAGCCCAATAGATTCCTATTACTTTTTTTATGACCTATCATCTGTTTATAGTGTAGATAGGGGGCAGAAAATAGCAATTGTTTTTGAAGCTCCCTTTTTCTTCAATAGTCATATTATGACAACAAATGGAGTGCCCCTGACAGAATTATTGTGGTCATCATTTTTTACTCCCGACAAATTAGTAGACAAAGCCGAAAACGCAAGTTTGCAAATAGATAAACAATATGATACTGTAATAAATGGAGTTAGTTGTTATCAATTACTTATTAAATTCCCAGATGATGCGAAATATACCGATCATAGGTTAACTATGTGTTTTAACAAAAGTGACTATATGCCTATTTATTTGTTCTCATTCATAAGGCATGATGGTATTTATGAATATTCATTTTCCAGTATAACAGATTATGTTTTTGATAAAGTAGACCCTTCAAAATTTACCAAGAGTCAAATACCTGGAGATTATAAAATAGAAAATTATAAACCTCAACATGATGATAAAATACATAGCCGT
>CAIRZD010000288.1 GCA_903882965.1 uncultured Bacteroidota bacterium | reverse complement strand
CCTAAACCGCCTGACCTGCAAAAAGATATTTTCTGGAAAAACTCAACCTTGTTCCAGTAAAATCAGGCTTTCCCAAAGATATTTTGCCCTTTTTGAAAAAGTTCCGTATGTTTATGAAGATGGATAACAAGATACTCGTCTTTGCTTTCATATGCGTTTTAGATATGAATTAAATAAACCCTACACAGTCACGTTTAGTATATGGTACCTGCATTTTAAGAAAGTCTTAGCTTTTGAACCCTATCCCTGAAAATAATTGTACCCATGGAGTATGTTCTTAATCCCAATGGCATTAGGCACCGCAATAAGCTAAGCAATAGCAATTTTATGCCCAATACAGTACCTCAGCGCCTGGCATACCAGACCCCAATATAATTAAAGCACGATGCTATATATCAATATGTATTTTGTAATAATAAATAAACTATGATAACGTTTAAGTTAAGAAAGTATTTTCAACTTCTTTTCACACTGTTTATTTTAAACACACATAAATAGTTACGCTTTTCTACACTAATGTTAGCCATATTCTTTCCATATCCTGATCTGTTTTATGGAATACTATCTCCTATCTAATGCACTGGTATCAAATGGTGTGGCCATACTTTAAAGCCACTATATATTCTGTTTATAGCGGTGCATTAATGGAGTGTTTATCAATCGCCAACACATCAATTTTAGTTAACGGATTTCCTTTTGATTTGTTAATGATTATGCAAAATGTAATTCGTATTCTTGAAGCATATACTTTTGTCTCTCAATCATATAGCAACTTATAAAAAACATTTGTTTATGAAAATTTTAAATTATATATCTGTTCTGGCTGCTGTAATTTTATCATTGCCTTTCATGGCAAACGCTCAGGATACATCTATAACACCCAATACCGGCATTATCACAGGTGCACCAACAGTATGTATCGGCTCATCAACAGTTCTGGCCGACAAAAATGTAGGTGGCATGTGGAGCAGCAGCGATAATTCAGTGGCCACAGTAACCACTAAAGGCAACGTTACTGGCATTGCTGCCGGCACAGCTACAATATCATATACATATGCCGGCGATGATTTCGCACTAACAATAGATGTTATTACCATCACAGTCAATACGCCACCTGCCCACGGCACCACCTTGGGTACTACCCCTGTTATAGAGCCCGGCATAATACTAAACGACAATGTCCCCGGCATTTGGGGCGGAAACAATAGGTATAGCTTTGATATCAATGTTCCCGTTATCTCATCCGCTCTCACAAATACCTGCAGCGCTACCAGTGGTGTCGATGCGGATAATGTCTTTGTTACACGCTGATTTTTTACTTTCATCATTCCTGATCGAGGAGTTATACTTAGTATAGCTCCTTTTTACTTTTTAGGAAGAGACGGCATATGCCCCCTAAAGGTCATATCGACCCGGAATGGTGTATGCAATTATCATATTCCCTTCTTCCAGATGTTCCGTAGGGCATCTGGAAGCAATAATAAACTCCGTCTCCGACGGCATTCATACTACTAAAGTTGAAAGATCGCTCTTCCTTACTGCGCTCATTCGGCCTAACCTCTCCAAGCGCGCACTGAGCTTGCCGAAGGGGAGAGGCCGGGAGAGGTCCCTCCCTCGGCATCTAATGGATTCACAACTCACGACTGCAAAAAAGGTGCATGCACTTTCTCACCCAATACTTCATTGCAACTTATCTTTATTCCCAAAACACCAACCAATGAAAACAGCAACCAATCTCACAAACAAATACCACCACAACCAAATATCACACCCCGAGACATTTTACGACATTTCTGGGCTAATTCTGCTGAATTTTGCGACAATAACATTATTAAATAATTGATTATCAATAAATTAAATAAACATAGAGAATTTAAAAAAGAATGAGACATTTTAAATTAAAACGGAACCGCTCATGAAAATCAAATTAATCAAAAAAATCATAGTTCAGACAATTTTCATCACCAGATCAACACTAGTTTTCATAAAGCACGCCTATACAACTATTCCGCTTTTTGAAAACCAACTTAAATTATCCGTTGTACCTTTGCATTTTATAAGAGAGAACATAGGTATTAACCCCATAAGCAAGGTTTTTACTTTTGGGTTTTCACTTTTTACTTTTGAATTAGAATTATGTTAGATACCATAGAAAGTGCATTAGAAGACCTTAGAAAAGGAAAGTTACTAATAGTAGTAGACGATGAAGACCGTGAAAATGAAGGCGATTTTGTTACTGCAGCCGCAAACGTTACGCCCGAGATCATCAACTTTATGTCCAAATACGGCCGCGGCCTCATATGCGCACCCATCACCGAAAAACGCTGTGAGGAACTGAAACTCAACCTGATGGTCGAAAATAACACAGTCCTCCACCAGACCCCATTCACCGTATCTGTCGACCTCATTGGTCATGGCTGCACCACCGGCATCAGCGCCCAGGATCGCGCTGCAACCGTGCAAGCCCTCATAAACCCGGCTACCACCCCCGAAGATCTCGGCAGGCCCGGTCACATCTTCCCGCTTAGGGCCAGGAACGAAGGTGTTCTCCGTCGCAGTGGCCATACTGAGGCTACCGTAGATCTCGCACGTTTGGCAGGTTTTGAACCGGCTGGTGTGCTCGTAGAGATCATGAATGATGATGGCACAATGGCACGCATCCCGCAATTACAGGAAATTGCCAAAAAATACGACCTCCGCATTATTTCCATAAAAGATCTCATAGCATACAGGTTAGCAAAGGAGACCCTGATAAAAGAAGAAGTACGCGTACAAATGCCCACAAAGCATGGCGATTTTGAACTCGTAGTATTCAAGCAGATTAATACAGGCGAACTTCACCTCGCACTTATAAAAGGTACGTGGGCAAAGGATGAGCCTGTATTGGTAAGAGTACACAGCTCCTGCTTCACAGGCGATATTTTACATTCCCTCCGCTGCGATTGCGGCGACCAACTCGAAAAAGCCATGGAAATGGTACAGGAAGCCGGTAAGGGTGTAGTATTGTATATGAATCAGGAAGGCCGTGGCATTGGCCTGCTCAATAAATTAAAAGCATACAAATTACAGGAAGAAGGTAAAGACACCGTAGAAGCCAATCTTGCCCTCGGCTTCAAAAATGATCAGCGCGATTATGGTGTTGGTGCGCAGATACTTCGTTACCTCGGAGTATCAAAATTGAAACTGATGAGTAATAACCCAAAGAAGCGCGCAGGGATCATTGGTTTCGGTTTGGAAATAGTAGAGAATATACCAATAGAGATAGAACCCAATAAGCACAACGAATTCTACCTCAAAACCAAGCGGGATAAAATGGGCCACGAGATTTTGAGGTAGAGGGATAAAAATATTCAATAACGGTGAACTGCTTATTGCAATCAGGAGTTTTTGCTTTCTGCAAAATACTTATGGAAGTAAGGAATGGTTTCTATTCCTTTATAGAAATTCACCACATCATATTTCTCATTTGGAGAGTGGATGTTGTCATTGTCCAGCCCAAACCCCAGCAACACGGTTTTTAATCCTAAGGTCTTTTCAAATAAAGCCACTATCGGTATGCTTCCGCCACCACGTGTAGGTATCGGATCTTTACCAAAAGTAGTCTTTATAGCTTTTGCAGCGGCTTTATAAGCAGGTGAGTCTGTAGGTGTTACTACCGGTTCGCCACCATGGCCGCGTGTTACCTTTACAGTTATACAACCGGGTGCTATACTTTCAAAATGTTTTTGGAAAAGAGCTCCTATCTCCGCAGGGGTTTGGTCTGGTACTAACCTCATTGTGATCTTTGCAAATGCTTTAGAAGGTAATACTGTTTTAGAACCTTCACCCTGGTAGCCACCCCATATGCCGTTGAGGTCAAGCGTTGGGCGAACTCCTGTACGCTCAAGTGTAGTATATCCTTTTTCTCCCCACACTTCCTTAATGCCAAGGTCTTTTTTATAATCTTCCAGGTCAAAAGGAGCAAGGTTCAGGTTTTTGCGTTCTTCTTCTGTAAGGTTGGCTACCTTATCATAAAAGCCTGGTATAGTTATATGCCCGTTTTCATCATGAAGTGAAGCCACCAGCTTGCACAGCATATTTAGAGGGTTGGCAACAGCACCGCCATATACACCACTATGCAGGTCCCTGTTAGGTCCGGTAACTTCTATTTCTACAGCAGATAAGCCACGAAGCCCACTTTCTATAGATGGGTGCTCCATACTGATCATTGAAGTATCTGAAACTAATACCACATCTGCTTTCAGCTTTTCTTTATTGTCTTCAAGGAATTTGCCCAGGTTACTGGATCCCACTTCCTCTTCACCTTCTATCATCACCTTCACATTGCAGGGTAGGGTATTGGTCTTTGCCATTATTTCTAGTGCCTTTATATGCATGAACATCTGGCCTTTATCATCGCATGCACCACGGGCATATATTTTTCCATCTTTAATTACCGGTTCAAAGGGCCCGCTGGTCCATAGGTTCAGCGGATCGGCAGGTTGCACATCATAGTGGCCGTATACGAGTACTGTAGATAGTTTAGGGTCTATTATTTTTTCGCCATATACTATGGGGTGTCCTGCTGTTGCGCATATTTCAGCATTATCACAACCCGCTTTCAGCAAATGCTCTTTCACTGCATCAGCACAGCGTGCTACATCACCTTTATATTTACTATCTGCACTCACTGATGGTATGCGTAGCAGGTCCAGCAGTTCGTTAAGAAAACGGTCTTTGTTTTGTTCTTGATAATCTTTCCAGGCTTGCATGAGATTTTAAAATTTAGGAGTCAAAAGTAATACAGTTGGAATAAAAAACGGAATGATTAACTAATAAGGATATCAGGCGACCATATACTTAAGGGTATTACTTAATAAACCCGTCAATGATCCCCCTCACCTCATCCTGTGTATAATGACTGAAATTCCGATAGCGGTCATGCACATCTATGATCTCGGCAATGGCATCAGTTATTAATTCTTTGTTTTCCCAGTTGATAAGGTCTTCCATTACTTTTTCAAGGCAACCTTTTTTATAACTTATCTGGCCTATCACATGTACCAGCGTCCACCGCACACGCTTTGTTTTGTCAAATTGCAACTCCTTTAGCAGGGGGAGTATGTCTTCGGGGTGTGTGCGGCCGCGCAACTCTATACCATGACATATTTCCCGTCTTATCTCTTTGTCGGCATGGTGCAGATAACTGCGCGACCATTCAATCACGGGTGCCGGATTTTTTTCACCCATTTTTTTCATAGATCCTATTACTGCGTTGCGCACAGAATGGTGGGTATCAAACAATCCTTTGTCAAATATATGTTGTACTATTTCAAATGCACCTTTCCCTATTTCTCCGGCTGCATTAGTTGCTGTTTGCCTTACTTTCGGATCGTCATGGTCTAATAGGTTTTCTAAAAGGGTGATGATTTTTGTTTGCAATTTTGTATTTGCCAGGTATACCCTGCCATAAGCTATGTAAGCTGATTTACGGATATAAGTATCTTCATCAGCAAAGTATTGCAGGATATGATATTTTTTTTCTGAGCGTATGTCTTCAGCTATTTCCCTGTTTATTTTTTCTACAAGGGTATCTCTTTGCTCTTTTTCAAGTCCGTAAAATCCCATAAAAAGTGGTTATAAGTAAATTAATGTTCAGGATGTGTTTCCATTACCTCCCTTTCAAATTTGCTAAAACGTTCTTTTAACTGCGACTTTATTTTTTCTTTTACCTCATTGTCTTTAATAAAGCTGTAATCAATGCTGTTGTATACAAAGTGCTTTATATCACTGTATGATATGTTTTGGTAGCGTTTTGCCAAAAGCACGTATTGGTCTGTTAGATTACTTCTCAGTACCCCGGCATCATCTGAACTGATAACAATAGGCACATTAAATTCTTTGTATAAAGTAATAGGATGCTGGTCGTCTTTCACTTTCAGGATAAATTCATTACTATATAAATTTATCTCTATTGGGATATTGTTTTGTGCCATGTACTTAAGCAGGTCGTAGCATTTATATTCATAGGCCATATCAGCACCATGGCCTATCCTGTTAGCCCCAGCAGTTCTTACGGCGGCATTTATATGCCAGGTAAGTTCTTCGGGTTTCACCATGCCTAGTGTAAGTTCGCCGGCATGCATTGAGTATTTTACATTAGGATATTTCTGGTGGCAATATTTGAACATCTGCATATGAAGCCAATAATCACGCATAGATACCTCGTCATTTTCGGGCGCAACAATATTCACACCCACTACCAGCGGGCATGTATTAGCCGATTCAAACGCCAGTACCAGGCTTTTAAAAACATCTGCAGATGGTGCTACGCGCACCACATAATTTTGGTAGCGCATAGTAAAGGAAGCGTCATCTATTTTAAGCCCATAATGCAGTTTCGTTATCATTTCATTATGCGCTGTTGCGCATGCAAGCATATTCTTGTCTTGTGCCAGTTTATATAATTTATCCAGTAGTGCTGTAGTTGTTGCTTCATCATGGTTACGCTGCGCATCTTCCAGAAGCCGGTTAAAACTTGTGTCTGCTATTTTGGCATCGCAGTGAATCGTAGTAAACATGGTTTCTATATAACTCACGTTCTCATTTTGAGCCCGTCGTTTCAGCTCCATCAGCCCGCTATCCACTTGGCCGGGTCCGTTATTTGCTACTCCAAAACCTGAAAATGTTTCAAAAAATTGTTTGTCTGATGGATAGCTTACGCCATTATAATCTTTTACAGACCATTTCTGAATCAGCTTTTGTTTATAAACAGCCAGGAGCCCGCTATCATTTAGCTTTGAGAAATGCACCCATCCTTTTCCGTCCTTAGGTATTCCCGGTTTTACATCAAGGCTGTTTTCGTTGATCACATAATCCTGCTGTACTACAAAATTGATGTAGGTTTCTGCATATATCGAGCCACTGTAATGATTGTGCAGGTCGCCACCCTTAGGCATTTGAGAGAAAAACGCGGTCAGTGCTGCGGTATTGTTTCTGATGCTTTCAAAGTATTTCTCTATACCCTGTCCGCTAACAGTAAACGATATCGCCAACAATACAAATAAAAGTAGTTTTTTCATTGATAGGTTGAATTGTGGTATATACCTTTGATAATTTGAATGGTAATTTTCAAATTATAGTATGATCAAATTTTAATTGATCCCGAGCAACTCAACCTCAAATATCAACGTGCTGTTTGGGCCTATTACCCCACCTGCGCCACGCTCTCCGTAACCCAGATTTGGGGGGATGAAAAAACGCCATTTGCTGCCTGTCGGCATCAGTTGCACGCCCTCTGTCCAGCCTTTTATTACCTGGTTCAATGGGAATGAAGCCGGCTTTCCTCTCTGCACAGAGCTGTCGAAAATTGTACCATCTATAAGCGTTCCGTGGTAGTGGCAGGTCACAGTATTAAATGCCGTAGGTTTTGCCCCAGAGCCTTCTGTCATTACTTCATACTGCAGGCCACTAGGTAGCTCGGTTATACCTGGTTTCTGTTTGTTTGCTGCCAGGAAATCTAATCCCGCTTTCAGGTTGTTTTCTGCTTTATCTGCTTTCATGCGGAATAATTTATCTGTGAGACTCAATGTGATTTGTTTTCACCAAAAATAAGGAAAATCATTTATTAACGGCAGGT
>CAIRZD010000287.1 GCA_903882965.1 uncultured Bacteroidota bacterium | reverse complement strand
CAAGGTTATTTTCATTCTTGAATTTTGAGTATAAAACAACTGTCACTTCCGCCCCGGTAGCATGCTCGTTCTTAATACTCTGGATTTCTAATGAAAAAGTAACCTTGTAAAAATCAGATATACGGGATAAGCGCTTACGTATAAAATCAATACCTAATGAAAGTTTATCTGGCGATATCGAAGTGCTTTTACTTTGTGACAGGCCTATGCCGTTATCTGTTACTTTAATAATAAGGTAATCATCAATTGTCAGGGTCAATTCCACATTGATTGTAAAATTATCCATCTCTTTTTTGAACCCATGTACCACGGAGTTTTCTACAAACGTATGTATCAGCAGCGGTGGTATCTGTATGTGATCGGAGTTGTCGGTATTATCCGTTATGATCAGGGATATCTTATCGTCAAACCTCAGGTTTTGCAACAGGATGTAATTTCTGATAAGCGCTAATTCACGAGAAACTGGTATGAAGCTGAATTGCAGGTTTTCAATATTCTGTCTGATCAGTTTACTCAAAATGGCAAGGTAATTATTGGCATTGTCTTTTGAATTGATATTTACAAGGTTCTGGATGTTATTGATCGCGTTAAAAATGAAATGAGGGTTGAGCAGGGAGTTGATCGATCTGTGTTCCAATTGCAAATAATTCAATTCATTTTGAAATAGCTTTAAACGGTGTTGATGAAAGCGCCTGATAGCAAAAAACAGGGTAAGCGATAAAGAAATGAATACAAGTACATAAAAATTGAAGGAATAATAAAAGGGAGGTGATATGGCAAGTGTCAGGAATTGTGAATCCGAGGAGATATTATTCTCAGTTACAGCGCGCATTTCTATTACGTAATCACCGGATTTTTCAAGGAAGATATCCAGGTTATCATTTGATGCTTTATACCACTGGCTGGTATCGTCATGTATGATGCGATATTCATAGTTAAGTGCTACTTGGTCAAATTTCAGAAGGTTTAGAGCGATAGATAAATGGGTGTGCCTGCTGTTTTTTATACGCACATTGAGGGAAGAATAATTTTTTCCATTTACCGATATTTTTTCAATAAAAAATTCGGGCTTCTTCTTTTCCTTGTTCATTAAAGAATCATCAAACACGTAATAATGGTCATTTAAATTGCAGACCGCTTTGTTATTAAATATATTCAGTGATAAAATATCCTGCCCGGCTAAAGGGTATTCCAATAGCTGTATATTGTCAGGCATATTATCTATATCCTCAACGATATAATAACCTTTATTGGTATTCAAAATGCATTTATGGCCTTTCGCATTCATTTTCAAAATATCATAGCAGTCAAATGGATATTGTATTTGTTTCTTTTTTTGCCCTCCGGTCCTTAAGTCATAACAAATAATATTTTCTCCGTTGGTCGTTATGATGAGTTTGTTTTCTATCAAATACAACTTACTGATAGATTGGTATGAATTTAGGCTGTCAATTTTGTTTAATGACCTTGTAATTGCATTATAACTGTAGATTACATTATTGCTGGAGAAGTAAAGAGTATTATTATTAAAACAGCTTTGAGTTATGCGCGTGTAATAAGTTGTATTGATAATGGCAAATTTGCCCTGTTGTAAACGTGCGTCGCTTATATCGTTTATTCCCACCAGCAAAAACCTGTTACTATCTATTGGGTATATACTTTTTAATCTTGTTCTCGCTGGTTCTATCTTATGGCGGGTTCTGTCCAAATAGTAGGTTTTGTTGTTATCATGAAAAAAGAAATGACTCTCATCAATGTATAAAGGTTCAAAACCTTCATTGACAGGGATATTAATAAATGTCAATGAATCATTATTGAAATAATATACTTTTGAACCCCTGATAAAAAATAGTTGATCATTATGGTTAGTATACATTTTATAATTATCGATCGCATTAAGCGGTCTTATCATATCCAGGTTCTTATTTAGATAAAAGACGCCATTGCCCATCGTAGTTATCCAGTAATTTCCATACAGGTCTTGATTCGTAGATGTTACTTTTATATTGTCAAATAATGAATCACTCCTATTGTTTTTTGTATTAAAGATTGTTAATCCGTTATTAGTACCACAAAAAACATTGCCGTTTTTATCATAGTAGATATGCAATATTTTACCGTACAAATATGTCGCATTGTATTGCCATACAAGTCCATTGCTATCATGTATTGTTAACCCTTTTACATTTATTCGTAGTAGTTTATCATAATCGTGAAAATTTAAATTCTGAGGCACTGGATCAGTACGTATCACCTTATCGTTTATTAAGGATATTGTGGAAATTTGCTTATTTATTTTTAGCGTATCTCCTATTTTATTCATAGACAATAGGGTATTATTTTGATTGGTTTTCAGCACCCATTCAAACCCGTTTTTGTGCATCTTTATCACTTGCCCATTTATATAACCTACGTAAAAAGTGGAATCAGCATTTTCATATACAAACTCTATGTATGAAATGACTGGAAGTTTTTTTAAAAATGCATTATTATTAGCATTATAAACAGTATCGTTTTGTATAAAACAAGGGTTGCCGTTGAATGTATATAACCAAAGTCTGCCCGACTTGTCTTCATAACCCGAAAAAATATCATGGTCACTAAGCCCATTGGATACAGTGAAATTTTTAAATGTTGAACCATCAAATTTTGATACCCCTTTGTCTGTAAAGAACCACATGTAGCCCTTACTGTCCCGTATAGAGTGATATACATTATTGCTGATAAGCCTGTTAGACGTAGTGTATTGCTTATAATAATATGCGCTTGCATCATTACATAGCAATAGCAGAAAGATGGCAATATATGAACCGGAGATTAGAAATTTGTTCATTGCCTGTTATTTAGAGAAGATAGAAAACTATTTGCTCTCCTTTTTGCAACCGGTATCATTTTTTCATTCTGCATTTGTACATACATGCCACCTGTTGTTATAACATTTTTAATTCTACTCAGGTTGATGATATGAGATTTATGCACTCTGAAAAATAAATGGTTTTCGTATTCCTCTTCTATTTTGTTTAAAACTTTGCAAATAACAATAGATTTTATTTCGTCGTTAAACTTGAATGTTATTTCTGTATAGGCACCGCTGCCCGACATATAATAAACCTCTTCTGATTTTATGATATAGATCTTATCCAGGTTTTTTATTATGATTTTCTTATTTTTTTTTTCGTCAATGTCCGCATTGTGCTTGTCGTCTTCGTCGTGCGGCAATAAGAAGTGCTTTTTTATTTTTGTATAGCAGGCCACAATGTCTTCCTCACACAAAGGTTTAAGTATGTAGTCCAGTGCTTCATTTTTTATAGCTTTAAACGCGTATTGCTGGTGTGCAGTAACGAAAACAATTTTAAAGTTTGTCGTGCCGGTATCTGTAAGTGAGTTGAAAATATTATCGTCAAATATTTCAATGTCTAAAAAGGCGAGATCAATTCTTTGGGAGCCAGCGTGCTTTAATCCTTCCGCCAAAGTAGAGCCTGTGGCAATGATCGTTATATCATGGCAAAAACGCGATAGATAATATTGCAGGTTAGTGATACAACCTTTTTCATCATCAACTATTATTGCATTTATTTTTTTGGGTTCCATACAGCGACACTTGTACTGAAGCTAAATATAATAAATTAATTTCTAAATAGCGCAGACAATAGCCATCATAAACCGCTGCACATTTATAGTCATTTCGCTCCTCCTTTCCACCATTCGCATGGCCAGGGAGATCATCCATGAGTCATTGCAAAATAATTGAGTCCGGCAACTACGCATCCCTCATCGCAGAGGGGCACCTACTATGAGCGCTACACAACCATTGGGCAGATGAACGAAACGAGGCGTTTTAATATGCTGCTTTTTCTATTTTTGTAAACAGCACTGCTTGTTCTCTAAATGTTTATTTTTTATAAATTATATTTCTATCTTCACATAAAATACGATTTTTATGAAAACCCTCAGGATTATCTTAGCAGTATTTGTTTTTTGTTTCGGGCTTAATTTTTCCTACGCGCAGGATACTAAACAGTCGAAAACAGAGGTGTCTGCGGATACCAAAACCGAAACAAAGACAACCGGGAAACAAACAAGAGCAGAGCGTAGAGCCGCACGTAGGGCTGCTCGTACTGCTGCAAGCACTACTGCCCATGTAAAGCATACTGCTCATAATACCAAAGTAAAACAACCTAACCCGACAAGGTCGCATAATGCAGAAAATAATCTTAGACGGAGTAGGAGGCATCTATAGCAATTGTTGTTTGTAAATACAGCAATGCCATTTAGTCTTTCGGAATGCCGATCATTAGGGTTCAAATATTAACGGTTATCGTGCTGTTAGCCTGGAGTTCATTACCCTCCAAAACTTTAAAACCTTGCCGACAGCCCGGCACAGATAAGACCCTTATAGCCAAAGCCCATTTCTATATAGCCCGCCACATTTCCACCAAACCTTATTCCGATGGGGGAGATCTGGCAGTTAAAATAAGTATGGTTGTAAGTATACGGGTTGGATGGTAGTGTCACAGGCGTGCCATTCCCATAGTACAATGTATAATCATCTTTAAAAATAGTAGCCCCTGCTCCGCCATAACCATAAAACATGAACCTTCCTTTTTTAACGTACGCAAACAGTGCTTCAGCGGCTAGTGTGTAGCTATGCACATTGTAATGCCCGGTTGTGCCTTCCAGCCCTGTGGCATTTTGTTCTGGGTTGCCGTAAGACAGGTCGCCGCTTTCATTATCAATCCCCGCAGTAAAACCAAGCGCCAGCCTTCTTGTTATAAAACGACGGTAAGTGATAAAAGCGGCCCCCGTAATTGCCGATGGCGCCGATACAAAGCCCGATAGCCCACCCGGGCCTGCCCAGCCTTTTAGCTCTTCCAGTGTCACTATCCCTTCACCTGCATATATTTCGTTATCAGGTGCAGTGTAGCTGTGGTTATACTGCGCATGCAACACATTTGGCAGCGCAAGTGAAATAAGCAATATTGCGAAGTAAGCAGAAATCAGTTTCATAAATTGTTTTAATTGCTAAATCATAAACCGTGCCATTTTTCTCTGGGCTCTGTGGATAGGTTACTAAGCCCGCGTACCTCTGAAGTGAATCCTTGTTCTTTCAGTTATTCCGCATCAGCTCTTAAAACTCGAAATCACGAAAACAATTTATGCGAGTGGTGTAAAAATTAGGTGCATGCACTTTCGGACCGGATCTCATCATTCCACCTAACTTTACTTTCTGTGAACGAATTAAAGACACTAAAATATGTAAAAGCCATGCACGTAGAAAGTGTGATAAAAGCAGGGTATTTTTGAGACATTTCGAGACATTTTAATATTTATCATTCATTTATCGACAGTAAATCAGCAGTAAACAATAAAACGGCGCCGTATTTTTTTAGAAATTTTTAAGTTTTTTAGTTTGATATATAAGGCAGCGAACGGTTACTTTTGCGATACCTGATTTGAAAATGAGAAATAAGACAACAAAAATTGACTTACGACTTTTGCTTCACGACTTACGACTATTAAAATGACAACTGCTGAGATTCTTAAAAAGGTAAGGAGAATAGAAATAAAGACGAAAGGGCTGAGCAATCATGTCTTTGCCGGTGAGTATCATTCTACATTCAAAGGCCGCGGGATGTCGTTCAGTGAGGTGCGGGAATATATGCCTGGCGACGATGTGAAGTTCATAGACTGGAACGTTACAGCTCGCTTTTCTCACCCTTTTGTAAAGGTTTTTGAAGAAGAACGAGAACTAATAGTAATGCTGCTCGTGGATATCAGCAGCAGTTCGCTCTTCGGTACACAGAAACAACTGAAGCGCGATCTGATAACTGAGCTTGGAGCTGTGCTTACGTTTTCCGCCACTACCAATAATGATAAAGTGGGTGTAATATTTTTTAGCGACAAGGTAGAGAAATATATACCACCCAAGAAAGGTAAAGGGCATATATTACGCATTATTCGCGAGCTGATTGCTTTAGAGCCTAAAGATAAAGAAGGTACGGATGTTAGAGTTGCCCTTGAGTTCCTGAATAGCGTACTTAAAAAGCGATCCATCACTTTTTTGCTAAGTGATTTTGTAAGCAAGCCATACGACCAGGCATTGCAGATTGCCGCCCGCAAGCATGATTTGCTGGGCATTCATATTTATGATAAATATGACAAGGAAATGCCTGCTGCCGGATTAGTACAGGTAGTGGATGCAGAGAGCGGCCAGATGTTTTGGTTGGATACCGATGATAAAAAAGTGAAGACGCAATACGGTAAGGCATTTGAGGATAAGAATAAGTATTGCATCCAGTCGTTCAGAAAGAGTGGGGCATCGTTGCTGCATGTGCGCACGGATGATGATTATGTGAAAATATTACAGACGTATTTCAAAGGAAGGTAGGTTAAATGATCATGAAGTTAAAAAGGAGAACAGCATAAAAAGTATCTTATCAATGAGTTGTTTAAACAAAATAAGAGCATTACTAATTAACATGTGTAAAGCCCCTTTAGGGGTTTGGGGTTTATTGGTTTTAGTTTTTCTGTCCTCTACGTCTTTCGCACAGGATGCCAGTGCTGGTGCGCGTATGGATGCCCGGCAGATAGTGGTGGGTGACCAGGCTCGGTTATTTATAGAAGTAAAGAACAACCCATCTACAGGCCGGTTGCAATGGGCTACGATTCCTGATACGGTAAATGATCTCGAAATTGTTGAGCGGGGCAAAATTGATACTTTAGCACAGGGAGGGTTTGTAACGTATCGCCAGCGCCTGCTGATAACCGGTTTCGACTCTGGGATGTTTAAACTGCCACCATTTGTTTTTTCAGTGATTCCTAATAGCGGCACCCCTTATACCATACAAACAGATTCGTTTAGTTTGTTGGTGCAAACCGTGGCCGTAGATACTACTAAGGGTTTTAAAGGCATCAAGAATATCATTTATGTAAAAAGTACTTGGCGCGATTATATATGGTATTTCATAGGCGGTATAATATTGATCATACTAACCGTCTTTGTTGTGTTGTATTTTATCAGGAATAAAAAGATTGCGCCCCCAAAACCACAAGGCCCTGTGGAAACCTTGCAAGACAAGACGTTACGCTTGCTTTCTGAACTGGATACACGACAACTATGGCAGAAGAACCAGGTAAAAGAATATTATGTCGAACTAACAGACATTATAAGAAACTATATCGAAGAACGATTCCACACTCCTGCAATGGAATTGACAACAGATGAATTGCTCTATAAAGTACAGCTCCACCGCGAGCTGCAGCCTTATCAAACTCTGCTCTCTGTAATACTGCATACTGCCGATCTTGCAAAATTTGCAAAAGCGCAGCCGCTCCCGCAAGAGCATACTGATGCTATGGAAAAGGCCTGTGAATTTGTAAATACTTCTAGGCCTGTAATTATTGAAACGCCAACTGAAAAAACTATATGAGTACACTCCTTGACTGGAAACACCTTTCATTTGCGCACCCTGCTTTCTTTGCACTGCTGTTGTTGATGCCGTTTATTATTTGGTGGCAACAAAGAAGCAAAAAGGAAGATAATCCCGCATTGCGACTCACCACATTATCCGGATTGAATCCTGCGCAGGCTGGTGGCAAAGCCAGGTTCAGGCCTGTGCTTTTTGTTTTGCGTATTATTACTCTAGTGGCATTGACGATTGCCCTGGCACGGCCACAGTCGAGCAATACAACGGAAAATATAGACAGCGAGGGTATAGATATTGTGTTGGCAATAGATGTATCAGGTAGTATGGTGGCCGAAGACTTTAAACCAAACCGTATAGAAGCTGCTAAAGCTGCAGCTCTGAAGTTTGTTGACGAACGGCCCACAGATAGAATAGGATTAGTTATATTTTCAGGAGAGAGTTTTACGATGTGTCCCATCACCATAGACCACAATGTGCTTAAAGAGCAAATATCTCAGGTGAAGAATGGCATGATCGTAGACGGAACAGCTATTGGTATGGGGCTGGCCACTGCAGTAGATCGCCTGCGGAATGCAACCGGGAAAAGCAAAGTCATTATTTTGATGACGGATGGTGTAAACAACATGGGCCTCATAGACCCTCAAACCGGTCTCGAAATTGCTAAAGCCTATCACATAAGGGTATATACGATTGGTATAGGCACCATGGGGCAAGCTATAATTCCGGTACAGACGCCAATGGGCATACAGAAACAAATGATGCCCGTGGAAATAGATGAGCCGTTACTTAGAAAAATTGCCATGGAAACTGGTGGAAAATATTTTCGCGCTACAGGTAATCAATCTTTTGTAGATATTTATAGTGATATCAATAAAATGGAAAAGACACGTATAGATGTAACATCTTACAAGCACTATGCCGAATTATTCTTCCCTTTTGCACTCATTGCCATCTTCTGCTTGGCACTGGAAATGTTGCTTAGATATTCGGTGTTCAGAAGTATTACTTAATTGATTGAAAGAGATAACATAGAAAAAGCGGGTAAATGCCATCCGGCATTTACCCGCTTTTTTATTATGCTTTTTTTATTTCCCTATCACAAAATGGAATGTTTCTGTTCCGGATTCTATAT
>CAIRZD010000286.1 GCA_903882965.1 uncultured Bacteroidota bacterium | reverse complement strand
TTTCAGTTACGCTATTTTTTTGTTTGAACTTAAATATATACTAAATGAAAATATTATTTATTGCACTGTTATTTCTCCCATTTACATTATCAGCTCAATCGCTCCCATGCGATAGTTTATCTTACTTAAAAACTGACAAAATAGAAGGGCTGTCTCTTTATAAAAATAAAAAGGATATTATTCTTACTGACAGTATAAATTCTAACCAAAAAATTCAGGTTAGCATAAGTGCTGACCCAAGAGATAAAAGGTTAACTCTGGTTTTTTATTCTACAGAAAGTTATGAAATCAGGCCAGAAAAAGATGATGTGAAAATTCTTTTTATTGATGGAACAAGAACATCGTTAAAAATTCTTGGCGAAGCAAAGTATGAATCCCTTTGGGTTAAATATATAACAAGTAAGGCACAACAAGCGCAAGACAAACAAATGTTTACTAATAGCTATGGAGTACCGCCACCATACTATTTAGATGATGATATAATCATCAAGGAAATTCAGGCAATTAGATTCTATCATTCCGCCGGGTACTTTGACATTAATGTTAAACATGATGATGCGTTATTACTACAAAAAGCTTTGGAATGTCTATTTAATCAATTCAATTGATTGATTTATTAATAACATACTAATTAAATTTAGAAGAATTGCGCGAAATAAAATTTACTCTAAACAATTAAAAAAACAAATACAATGAAAAAAATGCTCCCTTTTGCAACAATATTATTTGTAGGCTTTTTAGTCTCATGTTCCCCTAAATATGTAACCGTTTCTTTTCATGCTCCAGATGATGAAAAATATGAAACACCCGCTTTGCAAACATACTTTAGTAAAAATACAAAGCCCGTAATAATGCTAAGAACCCCTCTGGGTGGTGAATCTGATATTTTAAATAATTCCGGCTTTACCAAATCGTTTTATAGTAACCTTGAAAAAAGCTTCTTAGAAAAAGGGTTCACGGTAAGAGATAGAGGTCTTTTTGAAACGATATTGACACAAAGCCAATATACGGACTATTCAAAAATGACTGAATTAACGGGTACTGATATTATCATTGAAATTGTAGGTATAGAAAAGACCACATATTGTACTCGTGATTTAACAACAACAAAGGGGAAGAAAATAAGAGTGGGTAATTGTAGCTTTTGTGGTTTCGATGGATATAGAATAGAAATAAAAGTGGTAATGATAAAAGATAATACTTTAGCGGGAAATTATGTTTTCAATTACGCTCCTAATGTTGATGGAATTAAATACATAGTAAGTGAAAAAAACTGTAAATTAACAGTATACAAACCTTCTTCTGCATTGGGAGAAAAGCCAAAGGAAGTTAAGCCCGCTCAAACCATATTAAGGAATGGGATAAATGCTTATGAAGTAGAAAATTTGGCGAACAAAATTTCTGAAACTATAATTCATGGTGTAATGAAATAAAATAATGAATGAACATTATTTTAATATGTAGTAAAATTTAGTTTTGTAGGGAGAATTGACCTACTAACTATTTTTGAATTACATAGGTTCCTCCCAGGGGGGAGTCAAGCTTCAATGCTATACATTGTCCCGTCCCGCATATCCTTGATAGTTATCGTGTGTTGTGCTTCAATCCTACCCTTGCTACCGGGTTCGTCTTGGTAATAAGAAATGTTTGCAATCTTGGGCTTTACATAGGGCAAAATGCCAAGAAATGCTATAATGTAGTCCTTCCCTTCCAACCTTTCCATTTCGGCAATAAAACGGCTTATTCCATGCGTTTCTACATAGTCCTTTAATTCCTTCCAGCCATGCAATGATAGGCTTTGTTTCAGTTGTGTATTTTTATTCAAAACACCTTTACGCCTACCACCTAAATTATTGCCTTTTTGAAACCTCACTTTATTATCAGGCATCCGTATCATGCCACTTGGGAGGGGTTTCCCTTGAATATTAGCTTCTTCATTCCCCATAAAATGATGTGATAAAATCTAACGCAAAGTTACCGTTATTTTGTCGCAAAATGCGTTACGCTAAGAAGTAATCATTGCGGGTGAAAGTGGTGGTGCATGCACTTTGCAATTGCGCATATAGGGTCTTGCAATTTGCAATGGCATTTACAAGCCCGGAAGATACCTTACCCATTCAAAGTGTACCCCGAGAGTGTACCCCAAAAGAAGATACCGAATCGTAAATGATTGATTTACAATTCGGTATCTAATTTTTGAGAGGTCGAAAGCGGATTCGAACCGCTGTAGCAGCTTTTGCAGAGCTGAGCCTAGCCACTCGGCCATCCGACCTTGGTTGCAAATGTAGTAAAAAATTGTTTCTTTACAACCGGAAAATAACCTGGTATAAATGAACAATAGTATAATAAATCCCATTCAAGACTCAGAGCTGATAATAAATGAGCGCGGCAGGATATACCACCTCGACCTCGCCCCCGAGCATATAGCCACAACCATCATTACCGTAGGCAGCCCCGACCGCGTAAAAGAAGTATCAAAATTCTTTGATAAGATTACTCATAAAGCCCAGCACAGGGAATTTATTACACATACGGGGGTCATTGGCGCTAAGCAAATAAGCGTTATCAGCACGGGCATAGGCTCCGGAAATATTGATATAGTACTTAATGAACTGGATGCACTGGTTAATATTGATTTTAAAACACGAACTATAAAAGATAAAAAAACAATACTATCCATCTTCAGGCTGGGTACCTGTGGTGCCTTACAAAAAAACATAGCAGTAGATAGCCAGATCATATCTTCATATGGCATCGGCCTTGATAATTTACTTCACTATTATAACCATACTAACAACCCGGAAGAAAGCTTCATTCTCAGCGAGTTTCAACAACATACCAATATCGGGCTGAAAAGTATTTCCCCATATATCACCGAGGCATCTATTTCCCTCCGCAAGCATTTTGGATCCGAATATATACATGCCCTTACCGCCACATGCCCCGGTTTTTATGCCCCACAGGGGAGGTCATTAAGAATTCAGCCATCACTCCCTAACCTGCTCGATGCCCTTACTACCTTCAATTGTAAGGATACATACATTGCCAATTTCGAAATGGAAACATCCGCAATATATGGTTTAGGTAAGCTGCTGGGGCATAAATGTCTATCCATTAGCGCCGCCCTCGCAAACCGTACAAATAAAACTTTTTCTAAAAACCCCGACCAGGCAATAGACAATATGATTAAGCATGCGCTCGATATCATAGTAAATATTCCCAATAGCTAATTTGCATTATCAGCTAATTAGCTAATCAACTAATCAGCTAATCCCCTTACTTTTACACCCATGTATCCTGATTTCCAGTATTTATTTCAAAGCCTTTTCGGTCACGAAATGCCGGTGTGGCTAAGTCTTTTTAAAACATTTGGTTTTTTAGTCGCCCTTTCATTCATCGGGGCCGCATGGGCCACAGGCCAGGAGCTGAAAAGAAAAGAAAAACAGGGCCTTTTACAACCCGAAATTCAAACTATTGAAACGGGCAGAAAACTCACTACATCAGATCTGGTTATCTCAGCTATTATAGGATTCCTCATTGGCTTCAAGATAGGTGGTGTATTTGGGCGATTCCAGGAAGTATCGCCCGACCCAATGGGCTATTTACTTTCCTTAAAAGGCAATCTTATCGCCGGCATAATCGGGGCTATCGTTATTGGGTACTCCAAGTATGCCGAAGTGAAAAAACAGGAATTACCTGAACCTAAGATCCAAAAAATAAAGGTATACCCTCATGAGCTAATGACTGAGATCGTGGTCATCGCTGCTGTTGGTGGCCTGGCGGGTGCCAAGTTGTTCAATGCCTTCGAAACCTGGGACGATTTCATCAAAGACCCCATCCATAATCTTACATCCTCCAGCGGACTCACATTTTTAGGCGGCCTTATCGTTGCTACCCTACTCTTCTATTACTATACACGCAAGCACGGTATCCCTTTCAAACATATGTGCGATGCCGCCGCCCCAGGCATTATGCTCGCTTATGGTATAGGACGCCTCGGCTGCCAGTTTTCCGGCGATGGCGACTGGGGCATTTATAACACTGCATACATTACCAACCCCGATGCTTCGCTCCGATTTGCATCACAACCGGATAGCCCCGCGGCAATGCAAATGATTGGCAGCGCCCCGCATACATGGTTCCAGGCACCATCCTGGCTGCCTCAATGGTTGTTTGGCATGAACTATCCGCATAATGTAGGCCATGAAGGGATGCAGATACAAGGCTGCATTGGCGAATATTGTACTGTATTGCCGGTCAGCGTATTTCCCACCCCCGTTTATGAAGCCATTACCTGCATACTCCTGTTTTTTGTTTTGTGGATGCTGCGCAAGCGTTTCACACGTAGTTTACAGATGTTTGGCACATACCTCATTTTCGTTGGTGTAGAGCGCTTCCTAGTAGAACTGATAAGGGTAAACTATAAGTATAACTGGGGCGCTATCCACCCTACCCAGGCCGAAATATTATCTGTAGTATTGGTATTGATCGGGGCTGGCTTACTACTTTTTTATAAAGATAAAAGCGGGCCTGTAACTATTGAAAACACTTAATTAAAATTTATGAAAAAACTAGCTGTCTTATATTTATTTATTAGCATCGCAACTCCGTTATTCGCTCAAAATAAAGACGCACAGGCAAAAGCAAAAGAAGAAATTCTTGCGGCAGAAACTGCATTTTGTAGTATGGCAAAAGAAAAAGGTGTCGAAGCTGCCTTCCTCGCATTTGCTGCCGACGATGCCGTTATATCCCGCACTACAAAAATTTATAAAGGCAAGGATGGTATAAAAAAATATTACGATCGCCAGGACAAGAACGACCAGCTTACCTGGAAACCCACCTTTGTTTCAGTAGCTGAATCCGCCGATATGGGTTACACTTATGGCGAGTATGACTTCTCCGGTGTCCGTGTCGGCAGCACGCTTACTGACCACGGTATTTTTCATACCGTATGGAAAAAGCAAAAAGACAGTAGCTGGAAGTTTGTATTCGATTAGTTTTTCAAATTAGGATACGCAAGTTTAAAAACGGCCCCCATTGTATAGCTGTGTATACCCAGGTCTCGTTTAAAGGTGGCATTGATCATTGCCTGGGCTACTTCCTTGCCTTCTATTGGCTTTAGGCTGGCAAGACCGGGTATAAGTGATATAGCTTTCATAACACCAATACCTAACTGTTCGCCTGTTCTTATATCTTTTCTACCACTACCCAGCATACCCGGCCGTATGATATCTATTTTTTCAAACGGCAGCTTTTTAATTTCACATTCCAGTTCCCCCTTTATCCGGGAATAGAATATTTTAGAGCTTGGATTAGATCCGGCGGCAGATACAAGTACATAAGTTTGCACATTATTTGCCGCGGCTATCTTTGCTGTTTGGTATTGGTATGTATAATCTACCTTGTATTGAGCATCCTTGCCGCCGGCTGCTTTAAGCGTAGTGCCCATAGCCGAATACAGCACATCGCCCTTAACCAGCTTTTTCCAGGTATCCGGCTCATCAAAATTTACTACATGCTCTTCCAGCTTATCATTATGCAGCCCTGTGCTTCGTCTTACAAACACCTTCACATTTTCAAAACGTGAATCCGCTAATAATAACCCAACAAGCTTACTACCCACTAAACCCGTAGCGCCAATTACAATTGCTGTTTTTTTCATCCTGGTATATTACTTCATCGAAGCATAAATTTTATGCCATAATAAAAAAACAGATAGCTGGCTGTATAACAACCGCTATCTGTTCTTTTATTTGAATATTGAAATGTGGTCTAGAAGCCTTTCGTAGCCACGCCATCTTTAATAGCTTGCAGTGCTTTTGCTTCGCTCATGATTGCGGCCATTTTGTTGCCTTTGCCATCATGCCCGCCAGCCATATAACCACCTTTAGCGGTCTTGGTTATAACAGCATCTTGCATAGGAACATTTTTTTCCTTTGTCTTAAGGCAATAAGCCTTGATCATTTTTGAAGTGTCCATGTGTTTATTTTTTTATAAAGTTAGTTTGTAACCATTGATTAATCATACACAAGCTAATAATTTTTTAATGAAAAGTAAAATGTCTTGATATATTTTTTCATATTTTAAATAAAATTATTCATACAAGACCTTTTCTTGCCAAAATCAACCTCCCTTAGTTTGCATTTACCGCTTTCTGCACCAATTCCGCAGCTTCACTCAGTAATATCGCCGATTGTACTTTCAGGCCGGAGTTCACGATCAGTTCCTTTGCAGCCTCAGCATTCGTACCCTGCAACCGCACTATAATAGGTATATTGATGTTGCCCATTTTCTGGTATGCCTCTATCACTCCTGCAGCCACACGGTCGCAACGCACAATACCACCAAATATATTCACCAGTATCGCTTTCACATTCGGGTCTTTCATGATTATACGGAAACCCGCTTCCACAGTTTGCGCATTGGCACTACCACCCACATCCAGGAAGTTAGCTGGCTCACCACCGGCAAGTTTTATCATATCCATCGTAGCCATCGCCAGGCCTGCACCATTTACCATACAGCCTACATTACCGTCCAGTTTCACATAGTTCAGGTTATACTCACCTGCTTCTACTTCAGTTGGATCTTCTTCACTCTTATCACGCATATCTGCAAGGTCCGGGTGACGCATCAACGCGTTATCGTCCAGGTTCATCTTGCAGTCTACAGCAAGTACCTTATCATCAGCCGATTTAAACAATGGGTTGATCTCCAGCATTGAGCAGTCAAGCCCTACATACGCATCATAAATATTGGTCACGAACTTCACCATGTTCTTAAATGCAAGCCCGCTAAGTCCTAGGTTAAAAGCTATTTTCCTCGCCTGGAATGCCTGTAACGGAAAACCCGGCTGTATCCACTCTTTAAATATTAATTCAGGGGTATCATGTGCCACGGTTTCTATGTCCATACCACCTTCGGTGCTGTACATGATCACGTTTTGTTTACGCGCACGGTCCAGCAACACAGAAAGGTAAAATTCCTTACGGTCACTTGGTCCATCATAATACATGTCTTGTGCTATCAGTATCTTATTTACTTTTTTACCCGCCGGGCCTGTTTGGATCGTCACAAGGGTATGTCCAAGTATATTTTTAGCTACACGCTCCACATCTTCAGCACTCTTCACTACCTGTACCCCACTTTGTTCTGGTACTTCTATCATTCGGCCTTTACCACGGCCACCGGCATGTATCTGCGCCTTGATAACTGCAAATTTTGTCCCGTTGTCTACCGATATCTTTTTGTATGCGTTCACCGCATCATCTACCTTATCTACAGCAATGCCTTCCTGTGTAGGTACATTATATCGCTTTAGTAATTCTTTAGCCTGATATTCGTGCAAGTTCATTTTTCAAAAATTTGGGGCGAAGATAATCTATCTGATTTGAAAATGGAATGATTTGAAAATTACCTGATTTTAAAATGCTTTATATTAGTAAATCAGTTATTTAGCTAATTTACTGAAATGTGATCCACGCTATCCTCGCCGATTTACTCCTGCCATCACGCTCCACGATCACAGTAGCGTAAGTATTAACATCTTTATTATAATCAGATCATAAACATACGGAACTTTTTCAAAAAGGGCAAAATATCTTTGGGAAAGCCTGATTTTACTGGAACAAGGTTGAGTTTTTCCAGAAAATATCTTTTTGCAGGTCAGGCGGTTTAGG
>CAIRZD010000285.1 GCA_903882965.1 uncultured Bacteroidota bacterium | reverse complement strand
GACTTGCAAATTGTCAGCGAAAATATTAATGACTTTGATTGGGTAGAATTACCTTCAAGGTATAAACCAGCCAAAGATTTTTTTGCTTGTATAGTTGAAGGAGAATCGATGAATAAAATTATCCAGAATGGTTCAATTTGTCTATTTCGAAAATATTCCGGTGGCTCCAGGAATGGCAAAATTGTATTAGTCGAACATACGAACATACAAGACCCTGATTTTGGCTCAGGTTACACTGTAAAGGAGTATCACAGCAAAAAGAAAAGCGAAAATGATCAATGGGAGCATCAATCAATTTCATTGAGGCCTCTATCCTACAATTCAGAATACGAAGATATTGAGATAACTAAGGACGAATCAGTCAGTTTAAAAGTGATTGGTATTTTCGAGATGGTTTTATGATAACTATACAAGTATATGAGCCTTAGTCATTTCGCTCCTGAAAACTACATATGGAGGCAGTGTTCTGCCATTTTGTGAGATTGCTTCGTGCCTCGCAATGACGCCTTGATTTAACGAAGTGAATATGCTAAGCAGTCATACTTCGGCGAGGCTCAGGATGTCATTAATAATTTAGCTTACGAAATAGAAATACTGTTGATGAAGGGTGCCAACGCCACCGGCAGTGATAGGGGTAATTAAGCCGAGACCCAAAAAAATAACTTTTGTATCTTTTTTAACCAAACGTATAGGGTATTGCGCTTATTTTTGCCGGTATGTATAAAACAATTACCAATGACGAGTTGCTGGCCATTGCCGGTGAATATGGATCGCCCGTGTATGTGTATGATGCAGGGAAGATAGCAGAACAATACAACAAACTTACCGAGGCGTTTAAGGGACACCCTACCCGCTTCTTCTACGCATGTAAGGCACTGAGCAATATTAATATACTTAAGTACATAAAGGGGCTGGGTGCATCGCTGGATTGCGTGAGCATAAACGAGGTGAAGCTGGGGCTGATGGCGGGTTTTGAGCCGGAGGCAATTATGTTTACCCCGAATTGTGTGGACCTGGAGGAGATACTGGCGGGTGTGGCGCTTGGGGTAAGGATAAACATAGATAACATATCGCTGCTGGAGCAGTTTGGAAATAAATTCGGGGGTGGGTATCCGGTATGCATCCGCATAAACCCGCATATAGAGGCGGGTGGTAATTATAAAATATCGACGGGGCATATAGACAGTAAGTTTGGGATATCCATACACCAGCTACGGCACATAGAGCGGATAGTGAAAACAACGGGCTTGCATGTGCAGGGGCTGCATATGCATACGGGAAGCGAGATAAAGGACATAGACGTATTCCTGCAGGGACTGGATGTGATGTTTGGGATAGCGGAGCGGTTTGCCGGGCTGGATTTTATAGACCTTGGGAGTGGTTTTAAGGTGGCCTATAAGGATGATGACCAGGAAACGGATGTGCAAGTACTGGGGGCGCGGGTGGCCGAGGCGGCAAAGAAATTTGAAGCGGAATATAACAGGAAGCTGGAACTGTGGTTTGAGCCGGGGAAGTATTTGGTGAGTGAATCGGGCTCGTTTGTGGTGAAAGTGAATGTGGTGAAACAGACTACGGCGACGGTGTTTGCGGGTGTGAACTCGGGTTTTAATCATTTGATACGGCCGATGTTTTATGAGGCGTATCATAAGATCACGAATATATCGAATCCGGATGGAGCGAAGCGTATCTATACGGTGGTGGGGAATATCTGCGAGACGGACACGTTTGCGTGGGACCGGGTGCTGAATGAGGTGAGGGAGGGAGATTACCTGGTGTTTCATAATGCGGGGGCGTATGGATTTGAGATGAGCAGCAATTTTAACTCGCGCCTGAAACCTGCGGAGGTGCTGGTGGAGGATGGTGTGCCAAGGCTGATAAGGAGCAGGGATGTGTTTGAGGATCTGTTGCGGAATCAGACTGTGAGTATAGAGTCGTGAGTTGATTGAGAAATTTTCATTTATTTATATGGATTACGTATATTTGGCTATACGTTCATATAAATCCTTTTTTATGTTTAAAAACATAAACATACGGAACTTTTTCAAAAAGGGCAAAATATCTTTGGGAAAGCCTGATTTTACTGGAACAAGGTTGAGTTTTTCCAGAAAATATCTTTTTGCAGGTCAGGCGGTTTAGG
>CAIRZD010000284.1 GCA_903882965.1 uncultured Bacteroidota bacterium | reverse complement strand
CTGTATTAATATCTAAAACACCAACATCTGGAAATCCGTATGTCCCCGGAATTGTCTGTCCGGGGAATAAAAATATCTCACCATTAAAAAATAATGCTCCGGGAGAATAAGTAACCGGATATATGCCCCCACCAGTTACAGCAAACCCATATAATACATATGGTACAGCAACGCTGTAAGATGGACCTATCATTGATTGAATTATAGATGATGTTGCCTCCTGGTGCGCAAGTTGTAAAAAATCCCAGGTTCCTTGTTTCGGTGGAAATCCGGTTGTTGCGCTACAGGCTGACGTGTCTAATTTTTTTGCCATTTCATTTTTGTTTTTATCAATAAGTTACTATAATATATTGAACTCCACATACTACATATCTATCTAAAAATTGCCGGAGTATCGTATTTGCAATTGCCGATGAAGCATTTATTCCAATGTAAACAGCAACTGGAATATGTACTACAAATCCATAGCTTGCTTCACCGGCATATACTTCGGATATAAATGAATATCCGGAATCTCCGTTTGTATATACATCACTCGTTAACGTCTCGGTTGTGTATGATACAAACGATGTGTAAACAGGTGTCAGGTGCGTAATATATATATCACTATGCGCAGGGCTAATGGGATCATTAGGCTGCCTGAATGTAGTTTGAAAATACCTGTTCAGCGCCCATTCAAGCGTGAGCCGGCTACCACCATAATGAGCCACCTCCATTGCTCCAATAAAGCTGTTGTTCACATTGAGCCACCACACTGGTGAAGCATTGGGTGTATGTCCTGCATTACCGCTCGTAAGGCTTTCCCATAAGCCGTAATTATAGATCACCTGGTTACCTAAATTGTAAGTAATGCCAACGTTGTAATTGCCTGCATAAGTACCGTTAATAAAACCCTTCAGCACTGAATACAACCATTTTATAGGATAACAAACAGATTGTACAAATAATATCCAGTTTGTTATTCTTTTTGTAAATGGCAACACCTGTACTACTGTATTGTCTATATCTACGATTGGTGTCATTATTGTGGTATAAGGTTTAGATTAAGTGGTGATCCAGCTGTTGCACTTCTTGGATCAGTTAATTGCCAATATGCACCCGTAGTATCCTCGGGTATTATATAACCGGCTACTGTACTCCAATTTCGCTGCACAACGGCATTAGCCAAAACCAGATTTGTACCACTCCCCACGATTGTTGTTTGTGCCCTTGCCTGTACTTTTACAAAAACAATATCGGTTACTCCTGCAACACCCTTTATTGCCAGTTCTAAATCGGATAAGGTCACGTAACCATTAAAAGGTATACCACCCAGGTAAGCTTGTATTGCTGCTATTACATTTGCTTGTATTACTACAGAATACAACCCTATATAGTAAACATCAAGCTGAAGAAATAACCGGTCCGGAAGAAGGCTTTCTACAGTATTTGTCAATCCGGGCACACCTATCGTATCCACAAATGATTCTATCGCGGAAAATGCCGGGCCTGATATCTGCGATGGACCGGCTCCGGCCACTTTTATTATTGTTGTTCCTAAAAACGGACCCGGTGTTACAGAGCAGTATTTAACAATATTAAAATTCGGATTCGCATTCGGATAATACGGTACAAAATTTGTCGTTTCGTCCATTTGTACGATCGGCACTGTAATGGTATCGTATTCAAAAACATTAAGCAATTGATTTTGAAACCATGCCGGCGTCTGTGGTGGCAAAACATTTTGAAGGCTTTGCACATCTGCTGTAAAAGCATCCATTATCTGCTCTAATATCGACTGGCAAAATGCCATCGTCCAGAATATCAACCGTTGGTAATTATACATACTCCATCCGGCCGGGTTTACTGTAGTGATACCGGCCGCTTGTGCATTTGCCACATATTGCGCTACTGCTGTGTTATATATTGTTGTTACTGAACGTGCCATTATTTTTACTTTTTATCCTTAAATATGTGCTCCTATACTTCTTCTTGTTCTATTTACTTACAATATTTCAACTCTCGTATCCTATAGCGGAGGCATTGGTGGTGGCCATGAAGATTCATCGTCTAAATTCAGCGTTGGTTCTAACCCCCATTCACCGCCTGGCCCTCCCGGTGGTGGTGTCAGCACTACCAGTTCCTGGGCAGGATCAAGCCAACTGCCTTTAAGATCTGAGAATGATGTTTTGAACGTAATGATGTAATGATATACACCTGTATGCTCATAATCCTGCTCTTCATTGATTGCCGTCATTGCGCCGCAATGCAATGGAAAAAAACGTTCCATATTCGTTTTCAGCAGATCCCGCCATGTAAAGACTTCTACGTTTTGGTCTAAAGTGCCATCCCCTGCGTCCACCTGCCAATCAACGATATGGAACTTGATTTTCACATCTCTGTATAGTGTCACTCCCCTGCCCATGCTGCATGCTGCGCCCAGGCCTGTTTCTATAAAGCAGCATGGTCTTTGTACCGGAAACCCCTTGCCTGTACTCCATTGCTTCACCTGGGTATTCCATATCGCAACCCATTGAAACAGCTGTTGGGGGGCAGGCATATCCATACCATCCGGCCATGTATATGGTACGTTCTCTACCTGGGTAATTATGCTCCCTATTGCCTGTACCAGCTGGCTGACTGATTGTGTTATTACCATTGTCATTTTTAAAATATTTACTTACTTCTCTAACCGTTTTATCAACCGATCAACTACAGGCTATCCCTGTTTGTTCTTCAAAATATGCTGCAGTCATTTTCAGCCCGCCATCTGCCATAGTCTGGGCAAGCGTGGCTACCTGCTGTTTTTCACGCAGGTCCTGCTCCCGCACTTCTCTTTCCTCTGCATCATTCAGGAATTTGAATTTATGTCCATACGGAATATCTATACCCAGCGCCTGCAACTTCGGCAGTACTCCTTCATTCACAATCGGCGATACAAATGCGGCGTCCTTACTCTGCTTGTCACGCAGTGCTTTCGTCACCGGTGATATCGCGCTAATACTATCTGTCCTGCCGCCAGACACACTTGGTTGATTACTTCCCAGCCTACCGGGCACGCTGTCTATAGCGTCCGAATGACCCAGCCATAGTTTACTGATCTTCGATTCCAGCCTGTGTTCAAAATCATTATAAGACTTATATCCGTTACCATGCGCGCCATCACTCATGAACTCCAGCTCATCCATCATATCCAGCATTATATAGCCCGCATCACCCATTGCTTCCAGCGCTGCCTGCGCTTGGTCGCGCTCAGGCCCTTCTGTCTTCCCTGTTTTCAATACCCTGTAAGGCTGTGCAAACATCTGTATGAACGATTGATTGAACGCAAGGTTATTCCTCAGGTAGATCTCCGTCTTTGAAACATTATACAGCAATCCATAGCCGCAATTGCTGATACCGTTAGTAGGTAACGTAGGCACCCAGATATGCCATTTCGCATATGGCTCGTCCCTGAAATCGATCCCTGAAGGATTATATTCAAACGGGCTCACAAGTTGCCGGTCCGGGCTCACAAATCTTCGTTGAATGATAGTTGGGTTCTTCGGTACGCTATCCACTATATCACCAATGCTTATCAAGTTGTATCCGTAAGCTTGCGCATCCAGTATATAATTCAGCACATTTTGCGTAAACCATGTTTTTTGAAAATACTCCGTCCACTTTTTATCTTTCTCACCATTAGCATTTTGAATTTCAAATTCACGCAATAATGTAAGGTCTTTACGGCGCTCCATACATGCTGCCAGGTGTTCATTGAGCACGGTCACCTCATACATTTTCTGCATCGCTACGCGGTAAGGAAGCCATGCGTCCTCTGCAAGTGTTATTGCTTCCTTCCAGTCTTCCAGGTCTTTGCGGCTCCGTTCCAGTGATGCCGGAAACACAATGTTCTGAAGATTCTTACTCTTGCTGTTACTCCCGCCGCCATTAGTTATCCCAAACGTGTTATCCTTTCCTGAAGAAAAACCAATACCCGGCAGAAAGTTTTTAACAGATTTTATTTTATCTATAATGCTCATCTTTTTTTATTTAGCTTGAAGTCTGAAGTCGTAAGTCTAAAGCTGCTACCTTTTTCTTTCTACTCTCTACTTTCTACTTCCTATATTATTTTATACTTTCGAGTCATAAGTCAAAAGCGATCTTCACCGCCTTTCTACTTTCTACTTTCTATTTTCTACTTTAGACTTTCCACTTTAGACTTTAGGCTTTTTAATACGCCCATTGTTGCTTCACACCGCCGCCATACCTTACCCGCTTACCTACGTTTGGCTGTATCAGTGGTATCCGTAGTGTTGTTTTACCTTCCGAAAATCCCTTCAGCTTATCAAGCGCACTTTTATAATTATCCTCCCAAACCATTGGCCTGTTATTTGTCACTACCAGGTCACTGAGCATCCATATCGATATCCGTTTCATACACTCCACCAGTTGCGGGTTGCGGTTATCACCCGCCGTCCAGGGAAAGCCCGGTCGTGCATTTACTATTGGCGGTATACCTAATGGCACAGCTATCGGTATCGGCACACCCCAGTATTGATTGTCCGTATTATTTACCGGGTCATCGGGCAGCACATTAGGCAGCGGCACATTCTCATATACATAATACTGCTTCAGGTCACAAGGCTGCACATCTGCTGTAGCCATTGTACATTGGTAAAGTGCATTATTCCAATACACCATATCATTGAGAAAATAATTTTTATTGATGTCAAACATTGGGGCGATCGGGTCTGCAAGCGTTGGCACTACCTGTGCGCCCTGGTACATGCACCGCCTTGGGAAAGACGCATAGTAAATAGTATACTGTGCACCTAACTCGCTCCAGTTATTCGGATTGAATGGCGAGTCACTATTTGCATTTATGCACACATAACCAATGCCGTTGTAAACAACACAATCATTTACATTATAAGGATTCGCATCCAGCCATGCAGCATAATCTATCACTACCCTGTCGCGTATATTGTATGTAACATTGGGATCCCACGGTGCTATATCTCTAAACTCCTGCGTTACGTCATACTTCTGCGTAAGATGAGATATTACAATGTCCAGCGCCGCATTTTCAGCAAGAACTACTTTAGCATAACTATTTTGAACTAACTGGCTGAAAATACTCTGCTGTATACTGTTCCTATAATCCGATATCGTTAAGTATCCCATTGCAATTTCTATTTCACTGCAATTTCGCCACGATCTCTATCTTGAGCCGTCCTAAAATAGGTTGACAGTTTTTAAAGTTAAGAATAGTTCATGATTACGGGTTTTTCTTTATGTTTTTGATTAGGTATTCCCATGTGGAGACTTAAGTGAGGTCTTTTATT
>CAIRZD010000283.1 GCA_903882965.1 uncultured Bacteroidota bacterium | reverse complement strand
TCTGTCAATAATTGTCTGGTAAATGGCGCTGATTTTACACTTACTGCGCCCCTTCCTCCGCCACCACCTGCACCTTTGCCACAGCCGCAATTTCAGGATAACATAAATATCTCTACACCTATTTTATTCGACTTTAATAAAACAACTGTTCACAGGGATTCTTATCCGGTACTTAGAGAAGCGGCCAAAGAAATGAAGGAAAACAAGAATGAAAACATTGTTATTGACGGATATACTGATACCATAGGTACTGCTATATACAACAAAGTATTATCCCTCAAACGTGCGAATGCAGTGAAGAAGGATCTTACAAAAATGGGCGTTAACCCACACCGGCTTAAAACTGTTGGTCATGGTGCAAAACATCCTGTAGAACCAAATAACACAGCTGAAGGAAGGCATGAAGACAGGCGTGCTATTATGAAAGTGCAACCATAAAAATATGGAACTTAGTTTCATTCAAAATAAGAAGGGCTATCATTTATGATAGCCCTTCTTATTATTACCTGACTGATTACCTTTATCCTAAGTATACCTTAAGCGCATTGCTATAACGAGCCTTTTGCAGGCGCTTAATAGCCCGTTCTTTTATCTGGCGTATACGTTCCTTGGTAAGGTCATATTTTTCGCCTATTTCTTCAATGCTTGGCCCTGAATCACCTTCCAGTCCAAAGTAAGCGGCTAATATTTCGGCTTCCCGCTGGCTCAGTGATTTTAATATCCTTTTGATCTCATTGCGCAGCGAGTCTTTCATCACATCATCATCCGTATCACTGCTGCCTGGCAACAAGTCCCCCATAGCTACATCTTCTGCTTCATGCACAGGCGCATCAAGAGATGTGTGGCGGGTATTACTGGTAAATATGTTCGTTACTTCCGTTTCGCTCATATCCAGTATGTCTGCCAGTTCTTCTGTAGAAGGCTCACGCTCGTTTTCCTGTTCAAAGGCTATAAATGCTTTATTAGCCTTATTATAGGTGCCTATTTTGTTTTGTGGCAGGCGCACAAGGCGTCCTTGCTCTGCCAATGCCTGTAAAATAGACTGGCGTATCCACCACACAGCATAGGATATAAATTTAAAACCCTTTGTTTCATCAAAGCGTTGCGCCGCTTTGATAAGCCCCAGGTTGCCCTCATTGATAAGATCACTGAGCGATAAACCCTGGTGCTGGTACTGTTTTGCCACAGAAACCACAAAACGAAGATTTGATTTCACCAGCTTTTCCAACGCACGTTGGTCGCCCATATGGATCTTTTGGGCGAGGGTGGTTTCTTCTTCAGGAGTTATCATTGATATTTTGCTGATCTCCTGCAAATACTTTTCGACAGCCTGTGAATCCCTGTTCGTAATTTGGGTGGCTATCTTTAACTGCCTCATAGAAATACTTTAATTTTAAATACTATTAAATAAAGACGGATTTTTTATTGAAAAAGTATAAAAATCCCTAAAATACCTGTACATACATTCACACAAAATACGTTCCACAGTTTATTAATTCCAATAACAAATTGTCACTCATTTGCAATTTGTTTTATGAAACCGCGATGGTACACACTCAGGAGTTATGATTATTATTTATACACCTATAATTATAATAATTTTAACTAACCTGATTCTTAATCCGCTGCAAAATTAGACGAATATGCCAAAAATGCTACCTTTGCGCCACATTTTCATACCAACTTTAACAAAACATGGAAAAGGATTTATACCAGCACCCCGATTATTTCTTAGTAGATGAACTATTAACCGACGAACACAAGCTTATTCGCGATACAGTCAGGGCTTACGTAAAAAAAGAAATCTCACCTATTATAGAGGATTACGCACAAAGGGCAGAGTTCCCCAAACAAATAATCAAAGGCCTCGGCGATTTAGGTTGTTTTGGCCCTTTTGTTCCCGCAAAATATGGCGGCCCAGGACTCGATTATATCTCTTACGGCATTATGATGCAGGAATTAGAGCGTGGTGATTCAGGTGTCCGCTCTACAGCTTCTGTACAAGGGTCTTTAGTAATGTTCCCAATCTATAAATTTGGTTCGGAAGAACAAAAGCATAAATACCTGCCAAAGCTGGCAACTGGTGAAATGATGGGCTGCTTCGGACTTACCGAGCCAAACCATGGTTCAAACCCCGCAGGCATGCTCAGTAATATAAAAGATGCCGGCGATCATTATATACTTAATGGCTCCAAAATGTGGATATCCAATGCTCCGTTTGCTGATATAGCAGTTGTTTGGGCCAAGGACGAAGCAGGCGATATACGTGGTATGGTAATAGAGCGTGGTATGGCCGGATTTACAACGCCTGAGACACATGGCAAATGGTCACTTCGCGCATCTGCTACCGGTGAGCTGGTATTTGATAATGTAAAAGTGCCTAAAGAAAATATTTTCCCAACGATCAAAGGCCTTAAAGGCCCATTGACATGCCTTTCCAGTGCACGTTATGGTATAGCTTGGGGTGCTCTTGGTGCTGCTATGGATTGTTATGATACTGCTCTCCGTTATGCAAAACAGCGCGTGCAGTTTGGCCGGCCTATAGCTGGTTTTCAGCTTACACAAAAGAAGCTTGCCGAAATGATCACTGAGATCACCAAGAGCCAGCTCCTTAACTGGCGCCTGGGTGTGCTCCGTAATGAAGACCGCGCCACACCCGCGCAAATATCTATGGCAAAACGCAACAGTTGTGATATAGCCCTCAAAGTAAGCCGCGAAGCCCGCCAGATACTCGGAGGCATGGGCATCACTGGCGAGTTCAGTATCATGCGCCACATGATGAATCTCGAATCAGTAGTTACATACGAAGGCACCCATGATATCCACCTGCTGATAACTGGTATGGATGTGACCGGGTTGAATGCGTTTAATTAATAGTATTGCTTATAAAAATTAGCGTTGTGCCACACTTCAAAAGTGTGGCACAACTGTTT
>CAIRZD010000282.1 GCA_903882965.1 uncultured Bacteroidota bacterium | reverse complement strand
TACTACGTTTGAATAGCCCCATATTTTTGTGTTTTGGTCGTTCTTAACCAAAGGTATGGCCGCTATTCAGGCAAAAAAGTTTCGGATAGTTGTGAAAAAATTATTATTACTCGCAGTAATTTCCGCTAGTACATTAGTGGGATATGCTCAGGAAAAAACAGCTGTCGTTAAGGATACTAAGACAGTAAAGAAAACATCGTCTTTACCACAGAAAGTACACAATACTTTTAGTAAGGATAAGGAGTATAACGGTAAAAAAACAAAACATGTAAAAACAGTACAAAAAAGTGTTCCGGTAAAGCAATAATGAATTTACGTATTACTATGGAAATCAAAAGGCGGTCATAACAGACCGCCTTTTGATATAGCCTATTGTAATCCATTTACTTATCTCGCTCTTCCTCCTCCATTGAATTTGCGTCTGTTTCCGCTGTTCCCCGAATTAAATCCGGCAACTGCATTTGGTCTCCGCACTACTTCTTTATTCTTTGGCAGGTTTATCTGCACTTGTCCGGTAGTAGCCATTGGGTAGGGGTGGTTTTCAATCACGGGTATTTTCTGTGCGGTAAGTTTCAGGATATTTCTCCAATCCTGCATTTCCTCATCATCGCAAAAAGACATGGCTGTGCCACTTGCTCCCGCCCGTCCTGTACGACCTATACGGTGCACATATGTTTCGGGCACCTCAGGTATCTCATAATTGATCACATGGCTTAGCAGGTCTACATCTATACCCCTGGCGGCAATATCTGTAGCTACGAGTACACGTATCTTACCTTCTTTAAAGTTACTGAGCGCTCTTTGTCTGGCATTCTGTGATTTATTACCATGTATTGCCTCGGCTTTAATATCTACTTTTTGCAGATCTTTCACCACTTTATCAGCACCATGTTTTGTGCGGGTAAATACAAGTACCATTTTCATTTCCGGATCGCGAAGCACATAGGTAAGTAATTGCCTTTTATCTTTCTTATCCACAAAATACACTGATTGTGTTACGGTTTCAGCAGTTGTAGCAGCAGGGGTAACTTCTACTTTTTCTGGATGCCTAAGTATAGTATTGGATAATTTTTGTATTTCGGGTGGCATCGTAGCACTGAAGAAGAGTGTCTGCCTGTCCAATGGCAACTTTGCAACCACTCTTTTTACATCATGAATAAAGCCCATGTCCAGCATGCGGTCAGCTTCATCCAACACAAATATGCTAATGTCTTTAAGGTTTATATAGCCTTGGTTCATAAGGTCAAGCAACCGCCCAGGGGTGGCAATAAGGATATCTACACCCCTATGTAGTGCCTGTACTTGCGCACCCTGTGGTACGCCACCAAAGATCACGGTATGTCTCAGCCTCAGGTTACGGCCGTAAGCTGCAAAACTTTCACCTATTTGTATAGCTAGCTCGCGTGTTGGTGTGAGAATCAATACTTTAATGTTCTTGTGTGTGCGTTCAGCATGTTCCTCGTGCAGTATCTGCAATATAGGTATCGCAAAGGCTGCAGTTTTTCCGGTGCCCGTTTGAGCGCAGCCCAGCAGGTCTTTCCTTTGCAGTAAAATGGGTATTGCTTGTTCTTGTATTGGGGTTGGGGTTTTATAACCCTCCGTCTCAAGTGCCTGTAATATCGGCGCTATGAGGTTTAACTCATTAAAATTCATTAGTGTTATTTAAGATGCAAAAATAATAATTATAACTGCCTGTGCCAGTCTCCCGCATCAGCGAAGAGGAAAAGGTGTGTATCACAAGCTATTTTTAAAAGGTTGGAAACACGCGTTAAAGTGCAAATATACGGATTATTATTTTAATGGTATTTTAAATAGGAAAGGTCTTCATATCGCAACTCCATATTTGCTATATAATATATTTGTTTGAGTATAGTTAGTGATGATTTATTTTCATAGTTATGCATAAAGATGTTTATTATATTAATAATGCCTGAAAGATGCTTAAATGAGGATGAGTTGTATTTCGTTTTTTTAAATTAAATTACATGTGTATTTTGCACATAACATGCTGCCGATTTAAAATAGGAAAATGCCGGATGGGGTAGAGGCACAAGCTAACGGCCTTGTAGTGTATGGATGTGTTGATTAATATTAAGTAAAATGCTAGTAGATTTACTGAGTGCACTAATTTTATTATTTTAGTAAATTATACTTTCGATAATAAAACTTAAATGTTTGTAAATGAATTAATTAGTAAAAATAATTTACTTAAACTGCAAAATCCCCATTTTCACATAATGAGCTTTCATCTTTTAATACCCATACCCGTAAAATCTACTCTATTCTGTTATTTTTTATCAATAATCGATTGTATAAATAACTTCCGATAAATTTTATAATAGTTTATAAATGAATTATTTGTGAGTTTAATTTTAAATTAAATAATTGATGCACTGCCAAAATGCCATATGGTGATTTGAAAATCATTTTTGACACTTTGTCATGCTGGCTTTTAGATCCATGATTGCTCCAATTGATAATGGATTTGGAAAAACGCAAATAGCGATCTAAAGTAAAACTTCAAATATAGCGATTGCCAAAAAAGATTCCCGCGCCGGATAAAATGCCATAAACATCAGAAAGTGTATAATGTGAAATGAAGATAAATAATTCACATTTATTTATAAAATAACAAATGCAAATTATCGTATAGTATAATTTGAATAAAAATTATACTGCTATGCAAAAATAATGAGCTGACAATTTTTGATATTTCATTGGATTCGATTGAAGGTGGAAGGCAAAAAAACGTTTAATAATCTACATCGTAATAGTTCGATTTTGTATTATGTGTTGTAGTTTTATGGCAAGGGTGTGAAGTTGGGTTTTGCCGTGAGCATTTCGTTCTATGAAGAAACTGGTCTCAGAAATGGTATCCACCATTTTTCCGAAATTTTCAAAAGCGATATTTGTACCCGCGAGTTTTTGTACAAATTGTGCTTCGCTCTCCGGAAGGGCCGACCCGTTTTGAGGGCGATATCTTATGCTTATTGCCTGTTCGAGCAGTTGGATTATATATTGTAAAATGTTCTTTTGTTGTTCCCTTCCTGCTTTGCTCCACTCATCTACCCACTTAGTTATCGCAATACCATTATTGGTAAAAAGGGCATTGAATAGATTCCTTACCTCAGGGAAAAGATCATTATCAGACTGCCGCACTAATTTCAGAGCTTCGGTATAGCTACCCATTGCTATATGTGCCACCTGTGACGCTCTAACCGGGTCAGTGAGTGATCTTGTGGTTAGCGCAAGTGCTATATCACCTGCGGCTATAGGGGCTAGTTTCACATCTTGTGTTCTGCTCCGTATGGTTTGTAATATGTCCTCCGTTTGCTCTGCTATAAAGATCATTATAGTATCCTTTGGTGGTTCCTCTATTAGTTTCAATAATATGTTGCCTTCTTTTCCCAGGTATTCCGGCCGCCACATAAGGAGCACCTTTCTACCGCCTTCATATGATTTCAGGTTAAGTACATCTATTATTTCACGGCATTCGTCTGCTGTAATATTACCTTGTTTATTTTCGGCCTCAATGTGCTGTAGCCAGTCATAGCTGGTTCCATACGGCGATTGCTGCACAAATTCTCTGAATTCCTGTATGTAATGCCGGCTCATTGCCTTCGTTCCCGACTTTGGTGGTATGCTGGGAAAGCTAATAT
>CAIRZD010000281.1 GCA_903882965.1 uncultured Bacteroidota bacterium | reverse complement strand
GCTAGGGGGAACTATAAGCAGGGTATCCCCTCATACTTGGAGTGGCCAGAGCTGCAAGCCTACCACAATGCTGTTAAGACCAAACCAATGACGGACGGTATGCGGCTCATTGGTTACTACTCCCTTCTATCGGCATACAGCGGCTTACGCTATGGGGATGCTGTGAAATTCGATTATTCAAAAAAAGTAATAGAGACGGCCACAGGGAATCGCCTGCTGCTCTATGCGACCAAAAACGGCGAAATAGTGAGTATCGCTTTTACCTCATTCATAAGCGAGGTGGTGGAATATATCAGGGATAAGCCGATCACAATTACCAATCAGGAATTTAACAGAGGTGTAGCCTCTCTGCGGAGCATTGCGGAAATTGCTAAGGAAATTAGCAGCCACTCATTCAGGCATACATTCGCCTGCCGGTGCGCGGAGCTGGGTATGAGCATAGATGATGTGCAGAAGCTGCTGGGGCATAATAAGCGTAGTTCTACAGAAATTTACTTTAAAATCAGATCTGCCCGGCTCGATGGCGCTATGGCGTTGTGGGAGAAATAAAAAAAGGCAGCCTGAGAACAGGCCGCCACCCCTAAATTATGAAAACGTTTTTATCGTAAGTCCCGGCTTATCCACCCAGCGAGATAAATCATATTCTTTTTGTATTTGCCACTTGCTTTCCGGCAATCTTCTTTCACGTGCTGTATCTGCACTTTGTAGGTCATAACACTGTCATGCGCAGCCTTATATTTGACCTGCAGGCTATCACAATGAGAGGTCTGCGCGGAAACTCTTACCGTGAAGAGCATTGCTACTAAAAAAAGTGTCTTTTTCATCCGTTGATAGTTTGTATGGTTAACTCATCCATAATGCCGGTAGCTGGTATTCCTAAGGCCGTCTGTGTAGATTTTATTGAGGTCTTTATACCATCCTTCACGCCATAGTCAAATGTGTTGGCGGCGAGTACCTGGTTGGTCAGATCATCACCATTCATCTTATCCCAAAAGTTTTCTTTATAGAAGTCCTGGACGTGGGGTAACAACTCCGGAAGCGTATTGCCGTGTTTCAGTTGGTGAGCGTCCACAATCGCCCATCCTGGCCAGTTAGGAAAGTTCTTGCGTGATATGCCGCAATAGGTTTCACCACCACTGTCGTTCGAATCGTTCACATATCCGCCTTCATTCCCGATTGTTAAATTAAATGCCTGTAAGAAATCTGCCATGGTATCAATTTTCACCTCAAAACGCCGCCTTGTTGGGGCAGCGTTGTTACCAGTTTGTACGGCAAATCCTAATGAGGTAGTGTGTTTTTAACCTACAAAAGCATTCTGAAACTCGGCGATATATCCACTGATGCCGGTTGGCTTTTTACCGCCATCAAGCACACTCCATATTTCTGCACCTAAACGCTCTGCAATAGCCTCTAGCGCAGCTACATTCTTAACGGCAAGCATATCTGTAAGCAAGCCGGAAACAACGGCGATAGCAGGTTGCTCCAATGGTGCTACCTGTGGGAACACTGATGCGATTACAGCCTCAACCGTAATACCCGCCGGAGACTTTGCCCATGCAAGTGCCTTTGTTGAAAATTGGGCAGCAATAGCCATATCGGATACTACCTTTGGTTCTGTGTTTTTAATCCAAGCGATAAGTTTCGCTTCATCCGTTTTTAAAATGTCAATGATTTTCATGTTATTTATTTTTTGTGGTTGATTAATGAAAGTATTATTCCCGCCACGCAGAATGTCAGAACCGCCGTTATCAGGAGCAGTCCCGCAAGTGCTACCGGGGGTGTTGTTTCAGTTATTGGCATTTGGCTTAGTATCGGTTGGCAACCCCGTTACCTGTGCATCTTTCGCCAGATACCCAAACAAGGCTATACCTGCCGCCGTTACAAGGTTCTTCCAATCCTTGTGTATATCGAAGTTGCCTGTATTGATAAGCGGCAACAATGCCACCCAAATTGCTCCGGCGCAACCCGCCGCGAATGTTCTCCAGTTTTTCATCTTTTCGTTTTTAAAATGGTTGATAATAATTGTTACCGCCTTTTCTTCGGCGCGGGCTTTCAGTTCGTTTCGAAGTTTATTGAACATACTACCTGTTTTTAATTATTTCTTTTATTCTTAAATTAGTTACGTGTAGATTCCACCACGGTGCGGATACCATCATTACGAGGTCTATTACCGCCATTATGTAGCCTAATACTATGAGTATATAACGGATCATGGTTCGTAGTTTTTAAAGCGTACATTCTTATTATGTTCCGCCTGTAATTCATTTCTTGTGGTCTGCGAATTATTGATGTGAGCATGAAATTCAGCCCGGTCCTTGTCAACATCTTTTTGCCACTCCCTTAATCCTCCAAACCATACAGAAACACCGACAATACCAAGCGTCATGCCGCACACGATGGGAAGTAGCGGAAACTGTTTGTCCTATTTTCACCACACCCACGCTCATAGCGTTTACCAGCGGATTGGTCTGGTAGCAGCTCTCATAGTATACCTCTCCGGCTACGGTAGGTACGCCAAAGCAATTGCCGTAGTGGCCTATACCCTTTACCACACCTTTTATGAGCCAGCGCGTTTTTGGGTTATCTACCTTGCCGAAGCGCAGGGAGTTGAGCGAGGCAATAGGCCGTGCGCCCATGGTAAATATATCGCGGTGTATACCACCCACGCCCGTAGCCGCGCCCTGGAAGGGCTCGATAGCGGAGGGGTGGTTATGGCTTTCTATCTTGAATACGCAGCCCCAACCGTCACCTATGTCTACCAGGCCGGCATTTTCTTCCCCGGCCTTTACCAGCAGCTTGGCGCCATCGCGCGGCAATGTCTTCAGCCATTTTATGGAGTTTTTGTAGCTGCAATGCTCGCTCCACATTACGGAGTACATGGCTACTTCATTAAAATTGGGGGTACGGCCCAATACTTCTTTTATCTTTTCAAATTCTTCTTCGCGAAGGCCGAGTTTGGTGGCTTGTTCGAGGGTAGCTTGCATAGTGCAAACGTACAAAATTTAGTAATTGCCTAATAACAGTAGTTTTATAGTGCTCATTTATATTTGGCGCATTTCACTGCCAGT
>CAIRZD010000280.1 GCA_903882965.1 uncultured Bacteroidota bacterium | reverse complement strand
TCACCAAAAGAACTTGCAATAAATGCAATCCCTGCAGCGACCAATACCAAAAAAACAATGTGTATTTTTTTCATCGGTATTACTATTGTTTAGAAACAGAAAACCATCTGTTTTACAAGTGTAAAGTTAAGCTATTTACTGCGTCTATCAACAAACTGCGTAAAAGAAAAGCCCCCATGTAATACATAGGGGCTATTAAATATAATCACCAATACTATTTATTCTTTCCCCTGCTGATGGCGGTAAATATCATACCCTTTATCCTCATAACTGGTAAATACTACACAAAAATGACCTAGCAGCAATAAAGCCCATGCAGCTGTTGTCCATGCCGGCCATGGATAAGCCCAGTGCCCGTTATGTGGATCATACATCATCCAGCAAAGCGCGGTAACTATTAAAAATACAACACAATGCAATCCAAGCATTGATTTTTGTTTGCCAACCGGTTTTATTTTTTGAGACATTGAGTATTACTTTATGTTGTGCAAAGATAGTGTGCAGTTATGATAAAATAAAGCGGAAATTATTTTTCATTAAAAAACCTAAAACATCATATATTTATACGGCCGTAGAGAAGTTTTATGATTTTACAAACATTGGCTGATTAAACTTTTCTACCAAATAACCACTCAAACAAGAAAAACCATATGAAGATCCTGAAAAAAATCACGCTTGCACTCATACTAACCGTGGGTTTTGCATCCTGTATTGTTGTAACCCCGCACAGAACATGGCACCACCACCACCACTGGCATGGTTATAACCGATGATTTACAAACGAGTTATATTATAAATAAACCCGGCGATCTCTATTGCCGGGTTTATTTATAACAATGCTAAAAATCATACCCTTGCTCCTGTTTTCGACTATTAATTATTATATTTACAGCTTGGGTTACATTGATTTCTTTAACCAGCCCTTTTGATAGAGATATCTATATGCGCATCAAACAATTAATTATGAAAAGGATATATAAACAGGCATATGGCTTTTTAACTATAGTCTTGTTTTTCACCTTTGGCCTATTCCCCGCAAAAGTTCATGCACAGTATGACGATGCTAACATATCATACAATGACTTTTACCAGAATCTATCTCCTTATGGGCAATGGATAGAAGACCCTCAATACGGATATGTATGGTCTCCCACACAGGACGGTAGTTTCAGGCCATATTATACCAGCGGGCACTGGGTAATGACAGAATATGGCAATACCTGGGTATCTGACTATCCCTGGGGATGGGCATGTTTCCATTATGGCCGCTGGACTTACGACAACTACTATGGCTGGATATGGATACCCGGCACTAACTGGGGCCCGGCATGGGTTTGCTGGCGTTATGGAGATGGTTTTTATGGCTGGGCGCCATTAGGCCCCGGTTATGACCTTAACTCTTCCGTTGGCTATGGTTGCCCGAATGATTGGTGGGTATTCATTCCACCGCAATATATCTACACCGGCAATTATTACCATTACTGGAATGGACCTCGTGGCAACAGCCATATCATCGGCAATACAAACATTGTTAATAATATTTATGCTGCCAATAGTGTCACCTATGTATCCGGGCCTCACACTAAGGATATAGAAAATGTAACCCACCAACCCGTGCAGGTATACCAGTTGGCTAATGGCACAAGCCTCAACACGCATGTGCATAATAACATAGTAAAAATGTACCGTCCGGCAGAGATAAGGCCTGCAGCCAGTGTTAATGGCCAGCGCCCCGCCCCGCCGAATGTGGTTTCTGCACCCCAACCTATCAAACCGGCACAATCAGTTAATACCGCCCAAACATCTACCCCACCTTTCAGGGAAGATATCCCTAAAAACAATGGGCATTATGACGCTGTAGGCACGCACATTACTGAAACCGCAACACCTCAGCCCCCGGTAAAGAAAAATGACTCCCGCCCATACGAATGGGATGTAAACCGGCCAATACCACAACCACCAAAACCAGAGCCTGCTCCGGCTCCACAACCGGCGCCACGCCCGCAACCGCAACCAAAAAACAACCCTCAACCGCAACCAAGGCCACAGCCACAGCAGAGACCTCAACCTCAGCCACAACCAAGGCCGGCACCAGCTCCGCCACGCGAAGGAGAAAGAAGGTAATTACAACAATATATTTTATAACCAAAGCCCCGGATATCCGGGGCTTTGTTGTTTTATTATTCTATAGATTTCAATTTTTAAAAGAATGAAATGCAATTTTTAGTTTGAGGGGAGTCTGCTGATCAAAATTAGCTTCTGGCTATTGTATTTACTGTGTATATAAAGCTACACCGCAGCCACCAAACTATAATAACTACTATTAAGCTCCGTATTGGCAGTCTCTGCTGCTTCTATATTTGCAAATGTGGAAAGATGCTCGCCGCTATTCCTACGCACGGCTGTAGTGTGCTCAAAATGAGCTGAAGGCTTGCCATCACGGGTCACTACCGTCCAGCCATCGGCAAGAGTTTTCACTTCTCTTGTACCCATGTTTATCATAGGCTCTATGGCAACCACCATGCCTTCCTTTAGTTTCTTACCATCGCCACGGCGGCCATTGTTTGGCACCTGTGGGTCTTCATGCAGGTCTTTACCAACACCATGCCCCACCAACTCGCGCACTACACCATAGCCATGCTCCTTACTCGTGTAATTTTCTACCGCGAAAGAAATATCGCCTACGCGGTTATGATCCCTTGCCTGTGCTATACCGCGGTATAAAGATTCTTTGGTCACCTTCAGCAGTTGAAGCACTTCGGGCTTTACATCACCTATAGCAAATGTATAAGCCGAATCGCCGTGATATTTGTTCATGTATACACCGCAATCAACTGATATGATATCACCGTCCTTTAATTCGTAATCACCAGGAAAACCGTGCACCACCACCTCATTCACAGAGATGCATAAAGAATAAGGAAAGCCATGATAATTCAAAAAAGAAGGTACCCCTCCGTTATCACGGATAAAAGCCTCAGCCATCTTATCTACAGAAATAGTTTTGATACCGGGCTTTAAAAATTTTGCCACCTCGGTTAAGGTGGCAGAAACCATTAAAGCACTTTTACGGATAATTTCTATTTCGTCTTTACTGCGTATGTGTATCATTACTAAGTTAAAAGTCAAAAATCAAAACCTAAAACCACAGACGGAAATTGACAACATAACATTCCAAATTCCACCTGATCCCTTTTGAGGAAGTTAGTAGGGTCTATCCATTAATACCAGATACGCGGCTTGGGGCTGCTGTGCGACCTGCTATGCGGCCGGTCTTCATAAGACCGTCATAGTGATTCATAAGGAGGTAGCTTTCTACTTGTTGTAAGGTATCAAGAATTACACCTACACCGATCAGCATTGAAGTACCACCAAAGAAAGAAGCAAAGCCACTTGTCACACCCATCAGAGTAGCCACACCTGGTAGTATACCTGCAGCTGCAAGGAAACAAGCACCCGGCAATGTTATACGGTCCATGATAGTAGCGATATAGTTGGCTGTATCTTCGCCCGGCTTCACACCTGGAATGAAACTGTTGTTACGTTTCAGGTTATCAGCCATTTCTGTTGGGTTAAAGATAAGCGCCGTATAAAAGTATGTGAACGCGATCACCATTATAGCATAGATAAGGTTGTACCAAAGAGAGCGGTTATCAGACAATGCATGTACAAAACCCGCTGCTTTTTCATTAGTAGCGAAGTTTGTAAAAATGGTAGGTATGAACATCATAGCCTGTGCGAATATGATAGGCATTACACCTGCAGAGTTAACTTTCAACGGAATAAAATCTCTTGAGCCTGTTGCTTCTTTAGCAGTGTTAGTGCTGCCAATGATGCGGCGGGCATAGTTAAGCGGTATCTTACGAACACCTTGTGTAAGCAATATAAGCCCGATAATTACAGCAATGAATATGGCGATTTCAATGAGGAATATCAACAAGCCTCCACCACCGGTTCCGTTCTTGTTAGATAACTCCTGTGTGATAGCACTGGGGAAACGTGCAAGAATACCCACCATGATGATCAATGATGTACCATTACCGATACCACGGTCTGTGATTTTTTCACCAAGCCACATTACAAACAATGTACCGGCTGTAAGCACTGTAACCGTAGTTACCGTGAACATGAACAAACTATAATCAGGAGCCAATGCCTGTGCATAAGATGGCGAATGCAGATAAGCTACATAAGCGCTGGCCTGGAATGCTGTAACTATTACAGTAAGGTAACGTGTGTAAGAATTGATCTTGCGGCGGCCACTGTCTTCCTTCTGCAACTTTGCTACCTGCGGTATTACAATACCGGCAAGCTGCATAAAGATAGATGCAGAGATATAAGGCATTACACCTAACGCAAAAATGGATGCACGGCTAAATGCACCACCGGCAAACATGTTCAGGATACCAAGAATACCACCGGGTCCTGTAGTGTCGCCCAGTCTTGAAGGGTTGATACCTGGTAAAGCTACATAACAACCTACACGATACACAAGTACCAGCGTTATTGTATACAATATACGCTTGCGTAGTTCGTCTATGCTCCAGATATTTTTAAGTTTATCAATAAATTTCTTCACGTGAACTGTTGTTGATCAAAAATGAAATGCGAATAAACGATAAAAGACGCATTTTACCAAATGCGCCTTGTATGTTAAAGAATCTCTATGGTTGCTCCTGCTGCTGAGATAGCTTCCTTGGCTTTGGCGCTTGCTGCATTTACCTTGAATGGTATCTTAGCTTTCAGCTCTCCGTTACCAAGTATCTTTACAAGATCGGTACGGTTTATCAGGCCATTGATATAAAGTATATCGGGAGTAAATTCTGTCAGGTTGTATTTTTCGATCAGGAAATCAAGTTGACCGAGGTTAAATACTTTGTATTCTACACGGAATGGATTGATAAATCCGCGCTTTGGCATACGGCGCTGAATTGGCATCTGCCCGCCTTCATGGCCTCTTTTAGACTGGTAACCGGTACGTGCCTGTTGGCCTTTATTACCCTTGGTTGCTGTTCCACCATGACCGCTACCTTCACCACGGCCAATACGCTTTCCTTTCTTTGTTGAACCTTCAGCAGGTTTCAGATTGTGCAGTTGCATTGTTTACAATTTTTGAACTTGCGCGGAATGTATAACCGCTCGCAAATCAGTTAAAAAAATTATTTTACTTCTTCTACTTTCACCAGGTGGTGTACAGCCTTGACCATACCCAATATCTGTGGCGTTGCTTCCACTTCTACCGAATGCAGCATCTTACGAAGGCCCAGCGCTTTAAGCGTACGCTTTTGGCGCTCCATGCGGTCAATACCGCTTTTTACCTGTGTTATTTTAATCTTAGACATATAAATTCAATTCTAAAAAATAAATATTAAGCCCACCGAAGCGGGTTTGGGGTTTACCCGTTAAATACCTTTTTAAGGCTGATATTACGCTGTTTTGCAACTGCTATCGGTTCACGAAGCATTGCCAGTGCAGTAAAAGTAGCTTTTACCACGTTATGCGGATTAGCTGATCCTAATGATTTAGAAAGCACATCGGTAATACCGGCAGCTTCCAATACAGCACGCATGCTGCCTCCTGCTATTACACCGGTACCATGAGCCGCCGGGCGGATCATCACTTTAGCAGCGCCTTCTTTAGCAAGCTGTTCGTGAGGTATAGTACCATGCATTACAGGCACCTTGATAAGGTTTTTCTTGGCATCATCAATACCTTTAGTGATAGCTTCCTGTACTTCCTTTGCTTTACCAAGGCCATGACCTACTACTCCGGCTCCATTACCTACCACAACAAGCGCTGAAAAACTAAAAGCACGACCACCTTTTGTAGTTTTCACTACGCGGTTGATAGCCACTACTTTTTCATGAAGTTCCAGGTCTCCGCCTTTAATACGATTGATTTGTGTCTTCGACATATATCTTTATAATTAACTAATCAATTTAGAATTTCAAACCTCCCTCACGCGCTCCGTCTGCTACTGATTTCACACGGCCATGATACAGATAACCACCACGGTCAAAAATACAGCCTTCAATACCTAACGCTTTAGCTTTCTGGGCTATTGTTTTACCAACGCTCATTGACTTTTCAACCTTAGTGCCTTTTTGTGCAGCAATATCTTTTTCACGTGAGCTGGCAGCAGCAAGTGTTGTGCCATTATCATCATTTATCAGCTGCGCGTAGATATCCTTGTTACTGCGGAATACAGAAAGCCTTGGCTTCTGGGCTGTGCCGTGAAGCTTGGTGCGTATTCTCCAGCGCAATTTCTGCCGGCGGATTACTTTTGGATCTTGTGACATTTTATCTGAGTTTTACGGGCTCTTCATTTTATAGAAGGCTACCGGAGTTTTTAATACTTGTTAACTTATACTTTTCAATCTTGCTACGCTATATGAAGCCGGAGGATTATTTACCTGCAGACTTACCAGCTTTACGACGAACAATTTCATCAGAATAACGAACCCCTTTACCCTTGTATGGTTCAGGTTTACGCAAGCTACGCAATTTTGCTGCTATAGCTCCGAGTAATTGCTTATCATTAGATTCAAGGATGATCCTTGGATTTTGTCCTTTCTCAGCCAAAGCAGATGCTTTAATTTCCTTTGGCAATTCAAATATGATATTATGCGAAAAACCTAAAGCGAGGTCTATCTGCTGGCCGGTAACAGCTGCACGATAACCCACACCTACAAGTTCCAGTTCTCTTTTAAATCCTGTTGTTACACCGGTGATCATGTTAGCGATCAGCGAGCGATACAAACCATGTAATGCACGATGACGTATTTGATCTGTAGGGCGTTCTACAAGTATTTCTTCAGCTCCGATCTTGACAGTAATATCACGATCAATTGACTGTGTTAACTCACCTTTAGGCCCTTTAATGCTAAATACATTAGTTGCCGATATTGTTGCTGTAACTCCCTTAGGAAGTACTACTGGTTTTTTACCTATACGAGACATAAATTAAAATTTCAAAAAGTTAAAGATCAAGTGTGCTGTGTTCAGTTACCGTATAGAGAACTTAATATTATCAGCCTACTCTTATTATTAATAAATATTACACATTACTTCGCCACCTACATTCTGTGTGCGAGCTTCTTTATCGGTCATTACACCTTTTGAAGTAGATACTATCGCTACACCTAATCCGTTTTGTACACGACGGATATCTGTTGGTTTTGCATATTGACGAAGACCCGGGCGGCTAATACGCTCTAATGATCTGATCGCTGGTTCTTTGGTCTGAGCATCATATTTTAATGCTATTTTGATCAGGCCTTGTTTGTTATCATCCTCAAACTTGTATTTCAGAATGTAGCCTTTTTCATAAAGGATCTCAGTGATACGCTTCTTTACATTTGAAGCCGGGATCTCTACAATACGATGACGGGCCATTTGTGCGTTGCGGATACGGGTCAGGAAATCTGCTATTGGATCTGTTACCATTTTTAAAATTAAGTTTAGTAAATAAATTTGTTACGAGTATCAGAAGTTCTTCTTCTGACTTTGAAACGTTGTCCCGCTGCGCGGATTACCAGCTTGCTTTACGAACACCTGGTATTTTACCATCCAGAGCCATATCGCGGAACACTAAGCGGCATACACCAAAATAGCGTATATATCCTCTTGGGCGACCGGTAAGCTGACAACGGTTTCTCAGACGTACTGCTGAAGAATTCTTAGGGAGTTTATCCAACCCTGCAAAATCTCCGGCAGCTTTCAGAGCTGCACGTTTCTCGGCATACTTAGCCACCATATGTTCGCGTTTGCGCTGGCGGGCTTTTACTGATTCTTTTGCCATAGTTTTTTAGTCTAAAGTCTTTAGTATTTAGTCTAAAGACGTTTCTTATAATTTTTAACCTGGTTACTTAAAGTAGATTTTAAATCCTGCGTAATAACTAATTACTTTAGACTTCTACTTTAGACTGCTTTTATTTACCTGTTTTTACCATGTTTGTAAAAGGCATGCCCATTTCTTTCAAAAGTTCATACGCTTCTTCATTCGTTTTCGCGGTGGTAACGAAAGTGATATCCATACCGCTGATACGAGCTATCTTATCAATGTTTATTTCAGGATAGATGATCTGCTCAGTGATACCCATAGTGTAGTTACCACGGCCATCAAATGATTTTTCGCTGATACCTTTGAAATCACGCACACGTGGAAGTGATACGGAAATAAAACGGTCAAGAAATTCATACATCTTCACATGGCGAAGCGTAACACGGCAGCCGATAGGCATGTTCTTACGCAGCTTGAAGTTTGATATGTCTTTCTTAGACATTGTTGGTATAGCTTTCTGGCCGGTAACAAGTGTCATCTCGTTTACTGCCTCGTCTATCATCTTCTTATCAGATGTAGAGCCTTTCACACCTTGGTTCAGGCAAACCTTTACCAGGCGTGGGCATTCCATTACTGATTTATACCCGAATTTCTGCATTAGTGCGGGCACCACTTCATCCCTGTACTTCTTAAGTAACCTTGGGCTGTATGTTGTTGTCGTTGCCATTATTTAATTACCTCCCCTGATAGTTTAGATATACGTGCAAAACCTGCTTCTGTACGTTCGCGTTTTACACGCGCCGGAGCTTTGGATTTAGCATCCCACAGCATCACATTAGAGATTGCTATCGGTGCTTCTTCCTTTACTATTCCGCCCTGCGGATTCTGGGCGTTAGGTTTCAGGTGCTTGGTTACGAGGTTTACACCCTCGATAAGCACTTTACCTTCGGTAGGATTTACCGAAAGCACCTTACGTGGCTGAGTGCGGTCTTTATCATCGCCGGCAATAACAACCACGTTGTCGCCCTTCTTAATATTGAACTTTGGTTTAAATCTCTTTTTCATCTGAAAATGTTTGTCTTTTCACCCCGCTTTTTCCTAACGGGCTGCAAAGGTACAATAATTTTTACAATACTTCTGGTGCGAGGGAAACAATTTTCATGTATCCTTTATCACGCAATTCGCGGGCTACTGGGCCAAATATACGGGTGCCACGTGGCTCGTCTGAGGCGTTAAGCAGTACTACTGCGTTATCGTCAAAACTGATGTAGGAACCATCTTTACGGCGCAGCTTGTTCTTGGTACGAACGATAACCGCTTTTGATACGGTACCTTTCTTTACACCTCCACCAGGCAATGCGTCCTTTACGGTTACCACGATCTTATCTCCGATAGCGGCGTAGTCCTGACCCGAGTTGCCAAGCACACGTATGCCAAGTACTTCTTTGGCTCCGCGGTGGTCGGCTACCTTGAGCCGG
>CAIRZD010000279.1 GCA_903882965.1 uncultured Bacteroidota bacterium | reverse complement strand
TTCTGGAAAAACTCAACCTTGTTCCAGTAAAATCAGGCTTTCCCAAAGATATTTTGCCCTTTTTGAAAAAGTTCCGTATGTTTATGAAATCAAACCAACAACAATAAGTAAAATAAATGCGAGAACAATACCGGAAACTTTGAGTAATTTTTTCATGATATTATCTTTTTTGTGCTCGTAAAATAAAATAAAAACATCATAATATGAAACATTTTAAATGCTTTTTACAAAAAAATAAAAATGAGCGCCGGTCTAATTTACAATGCGAAGAATATACTAATTGCTATTTGATAATTCTAAAAAATGAAAATTTGCGAATTTACAACACAAATAATCTCATCATTATACACAAAATCAATTTTTAATATATATCAACTGTATTGTAATTAAGTTGTTAATGGCTTTTTAATCAGCCTATACCAAGATAAGAATAAATATATTTACCACGAGAAAATATTTGGAGTCTTTTGCAGAGGTATTATTAGGAATTTTGAGAGGGCTCCGGTTACGTTTTATTTCACAATGGCTATTAACAATAAAGTCTTACTCCACCATCTTAAAGAGCACTTTGGAAACTCAATTCCAATAGACCTGCTGCCATTTGTAGAAAAACTTAATGATGTTTATAACCAAAACGAATCTTCTAATAATACGAACGGTGAACTTGTAAAATTTAAGAATAAAGCAAAGCCAACAGAAGATTGTGAAAAATTAAAAACGCATAATTCACTCATTCAGAAGGCCTCTAAGACCGGAAGTTGGGAATTTGATTATCCCGCGCACAGCATCCCCGGGCATAATAATTCCGGAGATTCACACGTCTCTTATTTTTCTGACGAAGTTTATAGAATCCTTGGCCTCGAACCCGGCTCTCTTGATATCAATAAAGATCTCTTCTTCCCGCAATTAAATCCATATGATCTCAATCTTATCTTGGAGAACATTGCTAATGCTGACCAAAAGATCAAACAATACCAGGAAGAGCATACATTGAAAATGGAAGATGGATCAGAAAAAGTAGTACTGAAACAATCTGATATCTTCTTTGATAAGGGCAATGGCTCACCAACAAAAATAATTGGTACACTACAGGACATTACAGAGAAGAAAAAACTCGAAAATGATCTGCAAAGCACGAAGAAAAAAAAGGACTCGATCCTTCAAAATCTTTTCAACGCTTATCTTTCTTACGATGTGATCAATAACAAGGTTCTATTTTCTAACCTTGCATTTCAGAAAGTTTTTGAAGATACACCACTCCAAAATAAAACAAGCGAAGCTTCATTCCTGTCGCTTATCTCAGATGAGGATAAGACAGGGGCCTACACACTATTACGCAAACTGGCAAAAGGTGAAACTGCAACATACAATTTCAGGATACTCCTTAATAATGGCGGGTTTCGCTGGCTCGAATCCCGCCTGGTACCAACACTGGATTCTGATGATGGTAGGTTGATGCAAATAGAACTCATTGCCAATGATGTTACCGCATACAAACAAGCCGATAAAAGAATCAGCGACGTAAAGAATGATATTCAAAAACAACTCTTCAGCGTAGGCGAAGTAGTAATGGTACTCAATGAGAAATTACAACTGACTTATATCTCTGAAAATGTGACCCGCCTAATGGGTTTCATGCCTGATGAAATTACCGGCAGTGCATTGCAACGTTTTGTACATCACGATGACCTCGAAAATGTGATTGCGTTTTATAAAAATATTGTTCCGGGCAATAATGATGAAAACCGGCTCGCATATCGGTTGAGGCATAAAAACGGCGATGATATCTGGTGCGAATGCGCCGCTCATAATATGACCGGAAATCCATTGATAGGTGGCATTATCAACCGTGTCAGGGACATTACATTTTTCAAAGACCATGAAACCGAGCTGATATCAGCAGTTGATGAGCTCAAAAGAGTAAATACAAATCTCGAGGATTTCGTATCGGTCGTATCACACGATCTGCGGGCCCCGTTATCTTCAATGCAAGGCATTTTAGACCTTATAGACCTTAAAGATGACAGCGTACAATTTTCAGAAGAATTAAGTTACCTCAGGGGTAGCATCACTAAGCTTGATAACTTTATCATAGACCTGCTCAATTACTCAAAGTGTACTAAGAGCGAGCTCAAACCGGAAAGTATTTGCCTTGAGGAGTTGCTGGACCAGACTACTACCTATCTTAAATTCATGAACGCCCAGAATACAAAGGTCCAGTTCAGAAAAAATGTAAAGAACGGAGTTCTGTTTTACTCAGACCCAAAAATGATCAACATTATCCTGAACAATCTTATTTCTAATGCCATAAGGTACAGCAACCCATCAACAGCAGCACCCTTTGTAGAAGTGAAGATCATCGCAAATGATGAGAATGCACAGATAGAAGTAATAGATAACGGAATAGGCATATCAAAAGAAAACCAGGAAAAGGTATTCGATATTTTTTACCGTGTTACTGACGACAATAATGGCACAGGTATGGGCTTACACCTTGTAAAACTCGCTGTAGAAAAACTATCCGGAGAAATATCTTTAGAATCCGAAAATAATGTAGGCACTAAGTTTTCGATTACAATTCCTAACATGCTAAATAATCACAACTAACCAATGATCGCAGAGAAAAACAAGTATTCTTTCAGAAAGGTAATAGCTATAGAAGATACCAAAATTGACCAGTACATTATTGAGAATACAATGAAAAAATGCAATTTCAGCGAAAACCTTATCTTATTCGGCTCTGCAAATGATGCCTTATCTCACTTCGAAAATGTAAATGAAAGCGATGAGGAATTACCTGAATTAATTTTCCTCGATATCCAGATGCCGCGCATGAATGGTTTCGAATTTTTATCCACAATGAACGAAAAATTCGGCCGGCTGAAAGACAAAATATCAGTGGTATTGCTCACTTCATCACTTGACCCTATTGATAAAGCAACTTCCAATGCATTTCCTAATGTTAAGTTGTATTTAAACAAACCTTTGAATATCGAAAAACTGGGAAGAGTAAGCGAAATGTTTTGCTGATATTCTGAAACAGAAACAACAGTTGTTACAACCCGATCTTTTCTTCGGTGAGATACATATTCCGGTCAGCAGCATTGCGAACAACCAGTTCTCCAATAAAGCCCGTCAGGAAAAATAATGTGCCTATTATCATTATAGGAGGGGCCAGGTAGAACCCTACTTTATGTGTAAGCCCGAAACTTGCTCCTTCATTCCATCGCTCTATAATGAGCCAGAATACAACTACAAAACCTGCTAAAAAAGTAAATGCGCCCAATGCACCAAACAAGTGCATTGGTTTTTTACCAAAGCGGCTTACAAACTGTATAGACAAAAGATCCAGGAAACCATTGATAAACCGCTCCCAGCCAAATTTGGATACCCCATATTTACGAGGTCTGTGTTGTACTACTTTCTCTCCTATCTTTTTAAAACCCGCATGCTTTGCCAGCACAGGAATGAACCGGTGCATCTCGCCATATACTTCTATGCTCTTTACTACTTTACGCTTGTAAGCTTTTAACCCACAATTCATATCATGCAATTTGATACCGCTGAGACGACGGTTCACCGCATTATATAGTTTTGATGGCAGGTTCTTAGTGATAGCATTATCATAACGCACTTTTTTCCAGCCGCTCACCAGGTCATAGCCATCTTTTATTATCATTTCATATAGGCCGGGTATCTCATCAGGGCTATCCTGTAGGTCGGCATCCATGGTTATTACCACATTGCCTTTTGCAGCTTTGAAGCCCATATAAAGCGCAGGGCTTTTACCATAGTTACGCTGGAATTTTATGGCTTTAACGGTAGGGTATTGTTTCGTAAGTTCTTTAATTACATCCCAACTGGTATCGGTACTGCCATCATCGATCATAATGACCTCGTACGAATATTCATGTTGCATACACACGCACTCTATCCATGCTACCAATTCAGGCAGTGATTCTTCTTCATTATAAAGAGGTATTACGATAGATATGTCCAGTTGCATCGGGCGCTAAAATACGGGATTAGAGTAAAATAATAGGTTAAGGGTCGTATTGATGAATATTTTTTAACTTTTTGATCAGGCAAATTATATTGGTTCATTTGCTTTGAACGGGTTTTCACCTTTCTTTTCAGCAACTGCACCGCCAATGAGTGAAAAAATTGCTCCAAAAAACATAGTGCCTACAATTACACCTCCTATTAAAAAGACATTCCAATATTTTTTCATCATGTTCATGCCCATATCCATCTGCTCATCTGTCATTTTGGGGTTTTCAGCCATTTTCTCCCGTGCAACACTCATTGCTTTATCCTTCATTTCGGGGAAGATGTACATGGACAGGATACTCCATGCAAGAATTACTATAGTAATGATCATAGAGGCTTTGAAACAACTTCCGAAAATATTACCGAAAGTTACATAACCATCATTGGCCTTTGAAAATGCCATGGCGTTAAGAATGATCCCTATTAAAAAGGGGATATATGCAATGTATTGCATACCCGGCTTGAAGGCGAGCCCAAGTACGTAAAGTATCATATTGATGATTACCATTACGATCCCAACTATAAAGCCGTACATGATATGCGTATCTTTCTTTTTCATGATTTATTTGTTTAGGTGAATTTGGTTGTTATTTATAATTCCTAAAATTTTCCCGCTTAGCTTTTTCCCGATGAACGGATTATTCCTGCTCGCAGATCTCTGATCCTTTTGCAATAAAGTATGGCTGCCACTTGTACTAAAAATAGTCATTGATGCTTTATGTCCCTTTGTTATCTCCTTCCCTTCCAGCCCGAAAATAACTCTAGGCATAATCGTCATTGCTTCCACCAGGCGCTCTATGCTAATGTATTCTTTCAGGGTATCCCAAAGTATATTGAAGGCGCTTTCCTGCACAGCCATACCATCTGATGCGTATTCAAATTCTTTTGCCTTGGCATCCCACTCATGCGGCCGGTGGTGTGTTGCTATGCAATCAATAGTGCCGTCATTGAGGCCGGCTATCAATGCCATCCTGTCAGCTTCACTGCGCAGTGGTGGCGATACTTTGAATGCGCTGTCATAACCCGTAAGCGATTCATCAGTAAGTGCAAGATGATACGGTGTTACCGAGCAGGTAATGGCAAGCCCTTCTGTTTTTGCCTTCCTGATCATTTCTATAGATTCACCCGTTGATACACCAGTAATATGGAGTTTCGATCCTGTATAACGCAGCAGTTCAATATCGCGGTGCACCATTATAGATTCTGCCAGCACAGGTATCCCGGCCATCCCTAACCCGGTAGATACCACACCCTCATTCATAAGCCCTCCTGATGCCAGCGATGCATCTACAGGTATTTGTATCACGGTACCATGAAATGCTTTCACATATTCCAGCGCCTTCATCATTAGGTTGGCATGCTGCACCGGCTTCCAGCCGTCTGAAAATGCTACTGCGCCATTCGCGCGCATGTCCAGCATCTCTGCAAGGTCCTTACCATCCGTATTTTGAGTAGCCGCACCAATAGGGTGCAGCCCCACAACATTACCATTTGCTTTCTGTAAAATGAATTGTATGATAGACTTGGTACTTAATGCAGGCTGGGTGTTAGGGGCCGCAAAAACATCTGTGAATCCGCCGGCTGCTGCTGCTGCAAGCCCGCTGTGTATGGTTTCTTTATGCTCAAAACCCGGCTCACGGTAATCGGCAAATACATCTACCCATCCCGGGCTCACACATAATCCCTTTGCCTCTATTACTGTATCTGCTTTTGAACTAATGGAAGCGGCTATATTTTTAATGATGCCATCTTCGACCAACAGGTCTACCACTTTATCATGAAAGGCTGACTGCGGATCTATTACCCTTGCTTTGCGAATATGCACCTGCATCTTATAAAGTTAAAAGTTAAAAGTCAAAACCAAAAAGTTGCAGCATGCGGGTACATCATTTATGTGGAAATCAGAAGTTAGTTCATCAAATGGGTCAATACTTTTTTTGTTTTGACTTTTAACTTTTGCCTTCCTTATGCTACTGCTACTTTCGGCCTTGCCAGCAAAAACGTTTCTGCGGCAAGCATTATAACAGCTAAAATTACACAAAGTTTCCAAAGCGGGAAGTCATTATTGCCATTATCAGTTATACTGCCGCCATCGGTTATACTCATCCACTTTATATTATCACCCTTCCATTCGCTCTTCAATGCATTTATATCCCTAAAATCAAACTGTGACTCCGCTTTATTCTGGTTCAGGGCCACCTTTGTGGTATCGCCGCCATTTGCCGGACTTAAAGCATAAAAACCCGGCTGCTGCACTGCCTGGTCTATAAAAATATCCAATCCGGCACCATCCGGGCGCTGGGGGGGTATAATGTCCATGCCCTTGCCATATACATGCACCATATTCCGCTCAGATACGTTTACAAGGGGCAGGTACACTGGCTGCTGTGTGCCGCCGCTTATGGCATATACACTGCTGCTGCTGCTTTGCATAGCCATTTCATACAGGAAAGGTGTGAAAAAATAGCTGCCCGGGAAGTTCCCAGATTGTAGGTCGGCAGAGGTGCTGCTTATATATAATTGCCCCTTAGATGGGGTATACCTTGCCAGCAGCGGGTCTCCATTTCGAAAACTCAACACAGATTGCTGATTGGCACTCAGCCCGGCACTGATCACATAATGCCAGTTAGCCACCGGCAGCTGCACATTGTCCGGTATCTTTTCAAAAAGGTCTTTTACCAATGCACTTCCCTGCTGCAGGCTGCTTGCCGTTTGTACCGCCGTATCTACGCCTGATATATGAATATCCCCTACCTCTTTCAATCCATCATTCAGCAATTGGATGTTACTCGTCCTTCCCGGAAAAATACATATGCTTTGCCCCTGCTGCAATGCATCATTGAGTGTCTTGCCCATTACATCATCTATATGCGTGATGCCATTCAGGATTACGAGATTATATTCCTGCCAGCTTTTAGGTGCCGCTGCTACATCCACCTGGTTTAGCCTGAACCCGTTATAAGCCCTGAAAGCAGCCTGTATATAAGTGTTCGGCTGCCCCTCATTTAATACCAGCACAGTCAGATTAGGAGAGCTTCGCGCTGTTATCCTGAATGTATCATCAAAACGCACAAATGCATCATTAAGGGTCAGCGCTATCTGCTGCCAGTTGGCATTATTCACCTGGAAATTCAATGTATCAAAGCTTTCCTTTTTATCAGAAAAGTTCAGTGAAGCTGCACTCTTCACCTGCCCGTTTATCACCAGGCTTAATACCGGGTTTTCCTTCGGTGGCTTGCCAATGCAGCGGCTATGCACGATTATATAATTGCTTTTACCCGTTTGCAATACAGGTGTGGTAAAGTAAGCCGTGTCTATATATACATCCTGCACCTCATCGCTTTGCACCGGCAATCCGTAAAAGGTAATATTTTTCATCAGCGCCTTATTCGGTGCCATAGGAAATGCACTCTGCTGGAAATCTGAGTAATAATAAAGGTCTGCGCCACCCTTACCTTCATTTTGTAATACACTTTGGGCTGTAGATGCAACCTCATTAACTGTTTTAGTTGCCGCCGAAAAATCTGTAGCATTGATCTCTGCAAACACCTTATCTCCGGGTTCTGAATGGTAACTGGTCGGTTTATCATTTGTAAGCAATACAAACTTCGTCCCGGGAGTTGCGTGGCGCACTTGCTTTCTTGCTGCTTCCTTGGCAATATCCAGCATGCTCATCGCCCCTTTTTTTACAGACATGCTGTAAGAATTATCCAGGTAAATGATCTGGAACTTATTATCCCCTGTCTTTTTATTATTCTTATTAAAAAACGGCTGTGCAAAAGCCAGTATCAGGCTTGCCAAAAATAACAGCCTGGTCAGCAGCAGCCATTTATACCGCACCTGGCTCTGCTTACGGCTATTGAGCTGTATATTCTTCAAAAACCGGGTATGCGGGAATAATACAGTCTTATACTTGCGCAGATTGAACAAATGTATCAGTACCGGTATAGCCAGCGACAACCCTGCAACCAAAAAAAGCGGATATAAAAAACTCACCGAACAAATATAACGTAATGTGGGGAATGCACTGAATCGTGCTAATATTTTAACTTATTTGGATCTTGTCTCACATTCCAAAAAGTGATTATAGTTATTTCACTCTTAGTTTTGTAATATCGGTAAAACAATACTGTATACTTATTCAAACGGGCTTTCCGGTATTTCTTGTTTTTGTTGCCTTGCGGGTAAGATTAGGGGAATATTTGCAATCGGTTTATAACCTCTTGCGTTTGCTTGATAAATTTCTCTACTTCCTGCTCACTCCACTCTTTAGCGAGGTAATCAATCTTCTGGCTAAATGTTTCGTCCGCTTCCGGCGACCAGTTTACTTTGATAGCCATTTTTTATACTTTTTCATTACTTCTTCGTGTGGGATGACTTTTCCCTCCTTCGCTTGCTGTAAGCCTCTTTCAATAGATTCTTTAGCAGATTCCTCCATGTTATCCCACCATTCATTTTCTTCCTGTGCAAAGGTTTTAACAACGCTCAATACTACTTCTTTTTGATGTGTATTAAGATGATCCAAATAATGGTTGATTTCCTTATTTAATACTTTAGCTGTACCCATAGAATCATTTTACCTGTAAAAATTTAAGAATAAAAATGCAGCCTTTCCACGCACGCATTTTTATTCTTAAATAAATTACCTCCCTTATTTTGGCTGGTTCAATACCCTATCAGCACTCTGCCGCGCCACCATCCATCCCGGATATTCACTGGGCAGTGCACTTATATCATTCAGTTTTTTCAGATCGTCTTCGGTTAGCTTCACTTCAGTAGACTGCACATTATCATTCAGTTGCTGTATGCTTTTAGCCCCGATTATGGTACTGGTTACCACCGGTTGGTGGCGCACCCATGCCAGCGCTATCTGCGCTACCGATACATTATGTGCCCTACCCACCTCGGCCAGCACATCTATTATATCATACGCCCGCGCCTTATTCACCGGTGGAAAATCAAAATTATCCCTTCTCCCACCACTCTTTTCCTGGTCACGGGTATACTTACCGCTCATAAAGCCACCTGCCAGCGGGCTCCAAGGCATTACCGCCAGTTTCTGGTCGGCAGCCATCGGGAAAACCTCCCGCTCTGAGTCACGCCCGGCTATGGAGTAGAAATACTGTAATCCTTCAAATTTATTCCAGCCATAGCGCTCGGCTATTCCCTGCGCCTTCATCACCATCCATGCGGGCCAGTTGCATACCGCTATATAGCGCACCTTGCCTGCCGTTACCACATCATTCAGTGCACGCATCGTTTGCTCTATTGGCGTCACCGGGTCTACCCCATGCACATACAGTATATCTACATGATCCATTTGCAGGCGCTCCAGGCTTTCATCAATAGATTGCAAAATATGATACCTCGACAGCCCCACATTGTTATGACCCTCACCCATAAAGCCCCTTACCTTTGTGGCTATTACCAGTTCATGCCTTTTTATGCCTAAATTTTTTATTGCACTGCCCAGCAGCATTTCGCTCTGCCCGTAAGAATATACATTTGCCGTGTCAAAGAAATTTATACCTGCATCTGTAGCCCCTTTTATAAGCGCCGTGCATTCATCTTGTTTCAGTTCCCCTATCGCTTTCCAATAGCCTTCGCCACCAAAAGTCATAGTGCCAAAGCAAAGTTCAGAAACCACCAGCCCCGTATTACCAAAGAAATTGTATTTCATCTTAGTTTGTTTTTTATGAAGGTAAAGGTAGCGGTATTAATAGCCTGCCATTATCGCTAAAATTGATAAAATCATAACCATTGCGCCTTTGAATTAATTATTTTCATATTTTTGCCCTCGCACGAGGATTATTCACTAATAATCCATCCTCAAATTATTTGTTCTCTTCAAATATTTGCTTTACCTTTGCACTCCAATAAAAAATTAATGTTTCGTTATAATATCATATAACGCACTTTTAAGTTTTGACTTTTAATATTTGACATAGAATATGAAACGCACGTATCAACCACACCGCCGCAGCCGCAAAACAGTTCATGGTTTCCGTAAACGTATGGAATCAGCTAACGGCCGTAAAGTATTAGCTTCTCGCCGCACTAAGGGCCGTCATAAGCTCACAGTATCTGACGAGCGTCGCTTGAAATAAACCATTTTAAAATAAATCGCCATTCGTAATACTTTCAAAGTATATGAGCGGCTCAAGCGAGAGCAGCATATTCATACGCTTTTCCTTACCGGGAAAGCGTTTTCTGTTTTTCCCATAAAGCTCATTTACGCTATCATACCCCGTACCGATCCTAAGGCGGCACCTGTGCAGGCCGGTTTCTCGGTACCTAAAAAAAAATTCCGCAGCAGTGTCCATCGCCATCGCGTGCGCCGCCTTATGGTTGAAGCATGGCGCCTTCACAAGCATACACTCTACGAGGCCATACCCGCAAACCACCAAATACACCTCTTCTTTATTTTTACCGACAGCACCATGCCACAATATGAACCTATAAAACTGGCCATGATAAAAGGAGTGGAAAAACTAATAACCATAGTAAACAAAGAACCTGCTAACCCTGCTTGAAAAAACTCTTCTCCATATTATTTATAGCCATCATCCGCTTCTACCAGGGCGCTATATCTCCGTTCTTCGGTGCCAAATGCCGCTTTACCCCAACCTGCAGCGCCTACGGCCTCGAAGCCATCCAAAAATACGGCCCCTTCAAAGGCGGCTGGCTGGCATTCAAACGCTTCTGCTCCTGCCATCCATGGGGGAGGCATGGGTATGATCCGGTGCCGTAAATTTCTTTCTCGCTTAATAAAAAGAAGTATTAATATTTTTTTAGAAAAATAATTTCCGGATATTATATTTGTAAGCCCTGACAGTAAGTCACTGATTTTCAGTTGCTAATTCAACCACTATGAGTAAAAACCTATTCTGGATATTTAATATTGTTGTATTCATCCTGCTTAGCGCCAATCCATTTCATTCATTCGCTGATAAATTTTTCGACGACAACGATGCCTTTTTCCTTAAATATCTTAAACAAGATAAATTCCCCATCGATACATCTGCATCAGCTATCGTTTTGTATGAATGTATAAATTATGACGTACTTAAAAGCAAAGTCCATGTAAGAAAAATTATAAAAATCATAAGAAAAAATGGAGCAGAATATGCAGACATTGTTATTCCTATACTTAACTCACGCTTTGGTGATAATACGGGTACCGTGAATGAAATACACGGCACTACTTATAATCTTGAGGACGGAAAAATAGTAAAACAAGAAATTGATGAGGAAAATATTGATGTAGCAAAAACACGCTTGATCAACGAAAAAAAAATTAGCATGCCGGCAGTTCACGAAGGTTCCATAGTTGATTATACTTATACCACAAATGGGATAGGCACTTCAAAATGGGATGTGCAAGAAGCGATACCTAAATTATATACCAAACTGGAACTTTGTAGTTCGCCTGAAATTAATATGATTACTGATGATCAAATCGTGCCGGTATTTATAAAACTAGATGAAACCAAAAAAAATATACACGATAGCTTAATGCCATACTCATACACCTATGATGGATTTAATGAAAATGGCCTGTCACAACAATGCTGGGTAAGAAGAAATGTACATTCTTTTGAAAAAGAGCCTTACTTACCCTGTGAAAGCAATTATCGTGAAAAAATGCTTATCTATCTCAATAGTATACATTTCATGATTGATTATGGTATATTAAATACTTGGGATAAAATAAATACAACTCTAGTAGAAAGCTATAACTTTTATAGGCCTATCACAGAATGGCGTCCATCAATTAAAGAAAAAGCTAAGGAGCTTGCAGGGGACGACACCAGCGAAATAAGCATCGCTAAGAAAATATTTAAGTTCGTGCGTGATTCTATTAGTGCATCCTATTCATCTATGCTTTCCAGTAGGGATCTTTCAAAAATCCTTGATGCAAGATCAGGTAACTCCGCAGAGATAAATTTACTGCTGATTTCACTATTGCGCCACGCAGGTCTATCATGCAGCCCGGTTATACTTGCTACAAAAGACAATGCAACCACAAGCGCTGAAAAGGTAGAATTTATAAAGTATAACTATACCATCTGCCAGCTTCGTATCAATGGTGAAAAATATTACTTAGATGCTGCCCAAAAATATAACCCTTTCGGAAGGATACCTCCTAATTGCCTTAATGGTTATGTACGTGTCATTGACAACAATAAAAAGGATACCTGCGGTATTATATTAAAGCCTGAAATAGCAAAAGAAAGAACATTGTATGCCATAACAACTACCAGCAATGCTCCTGATGATTATACACTGAATTTCAAATTATACTATGGCGATGAGCCGTCAGTCGATAAACGTACAGCATGGAATAAAGATACCACTGAGATAAAAAATTATATCCTTTCATTTTTTAAAGATGTCTCATTTAATACAAAACTCAAAGAATACAAAGTACTCAACCTCAATGACCCGGATAAACAACTGGCACTTGACTTCAGTATTTCCATGGTGTGGCCCAAAGAAGGTGGCGCTACGATATATCTCAATCCATATATGCTGAAATTTTTTGAAAACAACCCCTTTAAAAACCCAAAACGGAAATATCCTGTTGAATTACCGGCTACACAAAGTTTAACCTATACATTCAACCTCAAACTCCCTGAAGGATATACGGTTGACGAAATGCCAAAATCCGGTATTATCAAAATTGATGAAAATGACCAATACAAAAATATGCTCGATTACAATAAAGAGACAAACACAGTAAGTATTTATTCACGCTTACAAATGCAACGAATTTATTTCGAACCAAATGAGTATGACATACTAAAAGAATTGTTCCAAAAAATGGGCGACGAACAACAAAAAACATTGGTTATAAAAAAGCTGTAATTATGAATATTTTTTTTAGATCGTTGCTTATTTTTACCCTATCTCATTCATTAGTTTATGCACAAGGCGAGCCGGATTATGCTGTTAAAAATATACCACGTGAACTATTGACGAATGCAAATTCAGTAATGAGGGAGTATACTACAGAAATAGACATAACATCTCTTCAGGAAGTAAATATAAAGGAGCATTATGCTATAACTATACTTAATGATAAAGGCGATGAAGAAGCCAATCATGTGGAGTATTTATCAAAGCTGAATAATATACAAAATATCAGCGGATGCATTTATGATGAGAATGGCGATAGATTTAAAAAAATAAAACAATCTGATTTTATAGAGATCCCGGCATCCATGCGCCCGGGTGAATTCAGTGATGCAAAGTCCAAACTATACAGCGTCAGTTATCGGAAATACCCATATACTGTAGAATACACAATTGAAACAAAACAAAATCATACATTCTACTTACCATTATGGTCACCACAAACAGACAAACATTGTGCTGTTCAATCCGCAGAGCTTATAGTTACCACTCACGATAGTGTAGACTTAAAATATAAAGAGTATAACATAAATCTCACCCCAACAATTTTACCCGGTGAAGCAAAACAATATAAATGGGCTATAAAAGATATTAAGGCAGAAAAAACAGAACCCTTAAGTTATGCCGGCGTATATAATACCTCTGTTATTTTATTAGCAGTCAATGATTTTATGCTCGATGATTATAAAGGAAATAGCAATTCATGGAAAGATTTTGGGGAATTTATTTTTCAGTTGAATAAAGGACGGGATAGTTTATCGGGTGATGTTAAAACAACTATTCGTCAGATGGTTGCCAATATCTCTGATGATCATGAAAAAATTAAAATATTATACGCTTATCTGCAGCATACAATGCGCTATGTATCCATCCAATATGGCATCGGGGGGTGGCAAACACTGGATGCGGGGTTTCTCTCGAAAAACCAATATGGCGATTGTAAAGCCCTAAGTAATTATATGATGGCTATGCTCTCAGTTATTGGTATCCGCTCCTACCCTGTTTTAATAACGGCCGGAAATGAGAACCCTCATGTATTGAGCACTGATTTCGTCTGCAACCAGTTCAACCATTGCATATTATGCGTCCCTTTTGCAAAAGATACTACATGGCTCGAATGTACAAGCAGCGACCTTCCGGCAAATTATCTAAGCGATTTTACACAAAACAGGGACGCTTTAATGATCACTCCGGGTGGTGGAATAATAATTCATACCCCCATATATGACACATCTGTTAATCTCGTTACACGCCATGCTGATGTCAATTGCTTGGAAAATGGAAGTTTGAAAATTGATATAAAAAGCACATATAGAGGTGAAGGTGCCGAACATTTGTATCAGCTGCTTAAATATGGAAATGATCATGATAAAGAAGAATACCTCCATTCAAAATTTCATTTGCCAAACTATACGCTCGATGATTACAAATATGATAAAGTTGAGACTGCACAGGTTACATGCGTACGCGAAAACGCCATGCTCACATCAACAGGCATATACACAAAAACAGGTAACAGAAGCTTTATCACACTTGATGTTGCCCCTATCTATATCACCATTCCCGAACAGGATGGTGAACGGAAAAACTCATTCCATATTTCCTCCTCAACCGCTACAATTGATACTTTCGAAATAACTATACCCGACAAATCTGATGTGGAATATATCCCCCTACCCGTATCATTACGTTACGCTTTCGGTAGTTATTCTTATACAATATCAAAAACTGACGCCAAATTGATTGCTATTTGCAAATTCACATTAAATAGCGGCACTTATGATGCCGGTCTGTTTGAGAATTATATACAACTTACCAACCTTGTTGATAATAAATCTTATAAAAAAGTAGTTTTGAAAACCAAATCATAACCCGCTCTTTCGGATTTGCAATCCCAGTCATCCCGCATCGCATATCTCTTACCCATCATCTACACCCACAAATCAACATCACATCAATTCTATTTTATTGCACTCATACCAATCCTTCATCTGGTATTAGGTTCCCGCACAGTATGCCCTCTAGCGTGCGGGCATCGCCTGTAATGATACATTGTTAACTATTTAGCTACCCCTAAAGGCTCAGAAGCAGCTCCGGCAAAGGGTTTCAAAAATAGGTGTATACACTATTAAAGAACTGTTCCGCACCTGTACGAAATTTACATTTCACTCGCAATAGCAAATGATATTATAGCCTTTGGGTGCTTTGTATGAAAATTATTTGCTAAAGTTTAAATCGCTCTTTGAACATGACAATACGTAGCAGATTATTTTGATGATAGAAAAGCGGAAGCTCAGCCCATGATACTGCCTTTTTTAGCCCGACCTTACGATTGATGTCGATGAAGTATAATAGAACCATTACACGCTTGAGCAAGAACAGTAGAATTACCGGGCAGGGTTAAAAGCCAGCGCCATGATGGTGATAGAAGCTTTGCGCACACAGCGTAGAGCCTCTTTTCGCGCGGACGCGATTCGACAAAAGTCGCCTTTCTTTGTTTCTTTCGGAGCCTGCACTGAGCTTGCCGAAGTGGCGAAGCAAAGAAAGAAAAGAGAAGAAGGTCTAAGTAAAATGAGTAATGATTAAGTAACACCGCGGAACCATGATTGTTGACTAAACTATTATTGTTGAACAATAGTAATCTGAAATTAATTATTAGACTTCATGTAAATAACAACCATCACAATAAAAACATTTGATAAAAAAATAAGATCCATAAAATCATGTACACACAAACTCCACCAAAACCCCTTGCAGATATTACATACCCACCCACCATGTCCCCAACCCCGGCAATGTGGGCCACTTTGCGACATTCCATGCACACCATCTGCCACATTTTTCACAAAACCGCATTGACAATCACCCAATTATCAGAAAATAAAGAATTTCAAAAAAAGTGGGACATTTTAATAAAAGCCTGCAACTACACTCATTCGACCTCACCTCTCCTTAGGAGAGGCCGGGAGAGGTCACTTCAGCAACTCACAAGGTTTCAAACCAGTAACGCGTTTGAATGCCGTGCTGAAATGGGATATGCTGCTATAGCCGAGGATATTGGCTACATCGGTAACAGAACGGCCTTGCTGCTGGAGGAGCTCTTTAGCTTTGGTGATCCGGAGCTGCTGCTGGTATTCGTGAATGGTTTTGCCGGTGATGGTCTTAAAGCCTTTTTTGAGGTAGCACTCATTCATAGCCACCTTGCGGGAGAGCTCACGGATGGTGAGGGGCTGGTCTGTGTTTTGGGCTATGATATCACAGGCTACCTGTATCTTTTCCCGCTCGCTTTCATATGCCAGAAAACCACAGGCTGGCAATTGGCAAACGGTGTATGGTATTGTAATACACTCCAGCGCACAGCGCAACAGTTGCATGGCTGTTTCGCTTCGCCTGAGTGATCTTATAAAGGGGGTAAGCATTACATCTTCCTGTAGCTTTTCCAGCAGCGATTGTGATTGCCCACATAAAGGGAATGACTCCTCTGTAGTACGGTCGAACCGGAAGGGCTGGTTGGCTATCAGGATCTCAGCAGGATATTGCTCAAAAAACAAGGGTAGAAAACGCAGGGAATGAACAGTAGCTTCTGTGGATGACATACCGGCATATTGCAGGTACAAAAGCTCCATGCAATATTTATTATCATCGACCGGGAACAAGCGCAGAATACCTTTATCTTCAGGCTGCTCATCTTCAGGTAAGGATACCTCATGCCATTCGGCATGTATGCAATTATTTATAGCCGCCTGCTTATAGCTAAGCACGTGGAATTCCATGCCATCGAAGGCATTTAACGAACTCCATTGTGTTTGGGCTTGTTCTATAACATTTGGCACATTACAAAGATACGTGCTTAGGGTATTTGAATTGTCAGCGTATTATCAGAAAAAAAGCTACATGCCGGTATTAATAGCACGGGCAGGTTTTGTATCCATAATGAGTTCTATCTCACTCATAATGCCGGCGGTAAGTTTAGGGTATATATCCAGCGCCTGAAGGTTTTCGGTAAGTTGCTTTTCTTTGGTTGCACCCAGAATAGCTGTAGTGACATTAGTATTGTGAATGCACCAGGCAATGGATAATGTGGCCAGCGAAGCATTAAGCTCTTTGGCAACTTTTTCGAGCTTGCGAACTTTATTTATTTTTTCTTCCTGCATGGTCCGTTCTTTGAGCCAGCCATAATTATCGAGTGAGAGGCGAGAGCCCGCGGGCACCCCGTTATTATATTTACCGGTGAGGAGCCCCGATGCAAGTGGACTCCAAATTGTGGTGCCCATCCCAACGTTGTTGAATATACGCGCATAATCAACTTCCATTTTCTGCCGCTCGAAAAGATTGTATTGTGGCTGTTCCATTGCGGGGCCTATGAGGTTGAGCCTATCTGCAACTTTGTGTGCTTCCATTATTTCACCGGCACTCCATTCGCTGGTACCCCAGTAAAGTATTTTGCCTTGCTGCAGAAGTATGTTCATGGTCCATACTATCTCGTCCATTGGTGTTTCGGGATCAGGGCGGTGGCAGAAGAACAGGTCGAGATAGTCTGATTGTAAACGTTGTAATGCGCCATGGCACGCCTCGGTAAGATGCTTACGGCTAAGGCCGCCCTGGTTGGGTTTGTTGTCTTTTCCGTGCAGGCCGAAGAAAGCTTTGCTGGATATACAATAAGAGGTACGATCCCAGTTTTTGTTCTTTAATGTTCTGCCCATTATTTCTTCCGACCTGCCACCTTCATAACCTTCGGCATTGTCGAAGAAATTGATACCGCTATCGTATGCCAGGCCCATCAACCGATCAGATGCAGTATCGTCTACCTGTTTTGAGAATGTAACCCACGATCCATAAGAGAGGACACTTAGCTGCAATCCTGATTTCCCCATTCTTCTGTATTCCATAGAAAAGTATTAACGACTATAAAAATTATACAATCATCTCCTTTACATCATCTGCTATAATTAAACGGCCTGCGGTCTTTGCTTTTATTTCATCAATAGTAACTCCCGGTGCATATTCTATACATCTGAAACCATCGGGGGTAATGTCAAACACTCCAAGATCGGATACCACTTTTTTTACACAGCCCACACCAGTAAGCGGCAATGAACATTTTGGCAAGAGCTTGCTTTCTCCTTTGGGGTTAGTGTGCTGCATAGCTACAATAATATTTTTTGCAGCAGCAACAAGATCCATAGCGCCGCCCATGCCCTTTACCATTTTCCCGGGTATTTTCCAGTTTGCTATATCGCCATTATCTGCAACCTCCATTGCTCCGAGTACAGTGAGGTCTACCTTGCCGGCACGGATCATACCAAAGCTCATGGCACTGTCGAAGAAAGCAGAGCCGGGAACTGTTGTGATGGTTTGCTTACCTGCATTGATAAGGTCTGCGTCTTCATCACCTTCGAGGGGAAATGGGCCCATACCGAGTAATCCGTTCTCGCTTTGTAATACAACGTCCACTCCATGCGGAATATAATTAGCCACAAGGGTGGGAATACCTATACCAAGATTTACATAAAAGCCATCTTGCAGTTCCTGCGCTATACGGCGCGCTATTTGTTCTTTATTAAGTGCCATAACCCCAAAACCCCTAAAAGGGGCTTCCTCTTGTTTTATGTGTTAAGTAATTTATTATTCTACTTCGTAAATATTTTATGCCTTACAATCTGATCAGTTTATCAGCTTCTTTTCCTAACTGTTCTTTGCTCTATACGCTTTTCATACTTATCGCCCTGGAATATGCGGTGTACATAAATACCTGGCACATGGATAGCATTCGGATCAAGCTCTCCTGCGGGAACCAGATGCTCTACCTCTGCAATAGTTATTTTGCCGGCCATAGCCATAAGCGGGCTGAAATTGCGCGCAGTACCTTTGAATATAAGGTTGCCTTGTGTATCACCCTTCCATGCTTTTACGATGGCAAAGTCTGAATCGAAAGCATGCTCCAGCAAATAATTTTTGCCATTGAAGTTGCGCACCTCTTTGCCTTCGGCCACTTCTGTACCTATACCCGCTAAAAGAAATACTGCAGGCATGCCATAGCCTGTAGCCATGCAACGTGTGGCAAGTGTGCCCTGCGGCACTAGCTCTACTTCCAGCTCACCGGTGAGCATTTGTCTTTCGAACTCAGCATTCTCACCTACATAGGAAGCGATCATTTTTTTCACCTGCCTGCCCTGGAGCATAAGACCAATACCAAAATCATCGACACCTGCATTGTTAGAGATACAGGTAAGATTATTGATGCCTTTTTTTACGAGTGCATGAATGCAATTCTCCGGTATACCACAGAGGCCAAAACCACCGAGCATGAGTGTGGCGCCTGAAGGGATATCTTTTACTGCCTCATCTGCGCCTGCAACTACTTTGTTCATTTAATTAGGAATTTGAGTGCTAAATTAGTTGAATAAGGGATAAAGTAATGATTTACGATTTAGGTTTATATTTTTCTAATAACTCTATATTTTTCTAATAATTCTTTAAACCGTGCCTGCCCTTTAAATAATTTATAGGCTTTTTCATATTGTTTATCATTTAAATAATTGTCTATCTTATAGCCCAATTTCAATGCATTTTCGATTGCTTCATAAAATTTCTCTTCCTCTCCCATTTCACCATATATTTCAGCCAATGTACCATATGAAAAACGATACTTGGGGTTTAACTTTATAGCTACTGTAACGTCTTTAAGTGCATTTTCGTAATCTCCCAATTCTCTATATACATCTGCTCGATCATTGTATGCTTCAGCAAAAGAACTATCTAATTCTATGGCCTTGTTATATAATTTCATTTGCTCTAATGGATCTTTAATCTCATATGCTTTGCTATAGTAGTGCCATTTGTCTAGTGTCTTCCTCAAGTTCTTTTTCTCTTTAACTGAAGCTGCACTATTTTTAAAATCAATTCCAAAGTCATGCAAATATTTATCAATCTCTTGCTCTCTTTTCTTTGCTTTTTCTGCTAGCTTGTTAAACTCCGGTGCGTTAATAAATAATTCAGGGGCTAATTTCCCAATCATTTGATCAAATCCCTCGATTTCTACAAAGAAACTATTTTCAGTATTATTTATTAATTGAGCAACACGCCAATGAACATTATTGGGGTTTTGCCCACACCATAAAACTGGGAAGGGGAATTTTTGATTTTTTTTAAAATCATATAGGACACTCATTATTGAGTGGTCTGCACCGTTATACCCCACAACTATTAAACCTAATTGAGATAATAATTCCTTTAGTTTTATACTAATATTTCCTGACAATTTATCAGTTTCGTTATCTGTGTTTTTTATATTGGCATATCTATAATCACCATGAACTTTAATAATATTAGGTTTTTTGCTGTAAATAGAAATATATTGCGATATTTCATCATCAGCATAGAATCTGCATCTGGATTCTGTATAATAAACTAATGCTTCATTAATCAAATCATCAAAGTTCGTAGTTAATAAATTAGTAAATATGCCTTGATCAATAAGATAAGAGAGCAATATATAAGCGCCATTTGGCTTTTTGCCTTCAATGATATCTTCAATTAATTTTTGCCTAGTTAAAGGATCTTCTGACGAGTATTGATCCATCCAAAACCCATAGCTACAATCAGCAACAATGTTTTTTTCAAATGATTTCCATATACCTTTTTTTTCATCTTCTGCTAAGGCTCCAAAAATCGAAATAATCCTGTTTAAATAAATATCTTTATCCCTAACTACTAATTCCTTCAAATAAGATTCTTTTTCTTTTACGTACTTCTGAAAATTATCCCATTCCTTTTTCTGTTTCAAATATTTTTCAAGCTCTTCAAAATTAAATTTAATAGGGTTCAAATCCCAAAAATTAGGGGGTTGTATTATTTCGTTCTCTATAAAAGAATGAATTTTACATAACTCTATTATTTGACTTCCTAATGGTATGCCACATTTATACGAGCACCCCGCCCCAATTAATAACGCATGTTTAGGGCTTTCTGTTTCTGTATGTTTTTTCTTTATTTGGTTTATTAGATATTTAAAGCTTTTTATTTTAACGGGTTCTATTTTATTGCCTGGCTTTATCATAATAATAGATTAAGGTAATAGCAAATATAAAACTTATTGCATTGCAAGTACTCTATGAGTACTAAATACTAATTTTGCGTCTTGAAAATATCTTTTATGTCAAAAAAACACACATCCCGCCCAGATGGGCTGGCATACTCTACCAATAAGGATTTTTTTAATGACTTCCCCGAACCGGAAAACATGGAAACCCTGCCTAAAGACAAGCAAAAGCTCCGTGTGAAACTGGATACAAAGCAAAGAGCAGGCAAGGTGGTGACGCTCGTAGATGGCTTTACAGGCACAACTGAGGATATGGAAGCCCTTGGCAAGCAGTTAAAAACAAAGTGCGGTGCCGGCGGCAGTGTAAAAGATGGTTTTATTATTATACAAGGCGACTATCGTGAAAAAGTCATTGCCTGGTTGAAAGATTGGGGATATGTGTTGACAAAGTAAAAAGTGAAAATTCGAAAGTGAAAGCTAAAAGTGTATTTTTGCCGCACATATCCACTACATGTTAAACGATATACAGATATTAAACGAGAAAGAAACCCGTGGGGGTTTTGGTGATGGCATACTGGAAGCAGGGCGCCGCAACCCTAATGTTGTTGCACTTACTGCCGACCTTGCCGGCTCTCTGAAGCTGAATGCATTCATAAAAGAATTTCCCGACCGCTTTATACAATGCGGTATTGCTGAGGCAAATATGATAGGGGTAGGTGCAGGGCTGACGATTGGCGGCAAGATCCCTTTTACAACTACGTTCGCCAACTTCTCAACATCGCGCGTATATGACCAGATACGCCAGTCGGTAGCGTATAGCGGCAAAAATGTGAAGATATGCGCATCGCATGCCGGACTTACGCTGGGTGAAGATGGTGCTACACACCAGGTGCTGGAAGATATAGGTATGATGAAAATGCTGCCGGGCATGACCGTTATAGTGCCATGTGATTATAACCAGACCAAGGCTGCAACAATTGCTATCGCAGAATACCAGGGACCTGTGTACCTGCGTTTCGGAAGACCGAAGTGGCCAAACTTTACGGCTGAAGACCAGAAATTTGAAATAGGCAAAGCGCAGGTACTTGCCGAGGGTACAGATGTTACCATCTTTGCCTGCGGGCATATGGTATGGCTTGCTGTGGAAGCTGCTAAAATTCTTGCAGAAAAAGGCGTCTCGGTAGAACTGATAAATATCCATACTATAAAACCGCTGGATGAAGCGGCAGTAATAAAATCTATCAGCAAAACACGTTGTATTGTTACTGCCGAAGAACACCAGATAAATGGCGGCCTTGGCGACAGTATAGCTAATGTGGCTTCGCGCACATGCCCTGTGCCTCATGAGTATGTAGCGGTGATGGATACGTTTGGAGAAAGTGGTACACCAAAACAGTTGCTGGACAAATATGGCCTTACGAAAGAACATATTGTAGCTGCTGCACAAAATGCCATCAGCAGGAAAAAATAAGTTTCAACTTTTTACCAATAAAAAAAACGGGAGCGCACACTCCCGTTTTTTTATTGCTGCACTATTATGTATGACTAGTGCTCTATGGTAACTTTCGTTGTTAGTACTTTTCCTGTGCTGTTTGTAAGCGTTACAATATATATCCCTGTGGGCAAGCTTTGTGTATTTACAACAGCACTCCCTGAAATACTCTTGTTAGCAGCAACCGAGCGACCCAACATATCCATCATCGTCATTGTAAAATCAGACTTGTCATCTGTTTTTGCATACACAATGTTGTCTGCAGGATTTGGATAAACAGTTGCAGTCATTGACACACTGGAGAGATGCACTACACCAAGCGCGTTATTTATCGTATTCAATACGCTGTTAGTAATAACAGGCTGGTTGTAGTCGAAATAAATGCTTGCACTGTTTGGTATCGGAGTACCAGCGGCAAGGCCAGGCTTAGGTAATACACCAAATACTATGTTGCCTATGCTGCCGCTTGGATTAGCCGCACTATCGGGCAGGTTGATATCGCTGAACCTGAATTTAACCACATTGCCCGCTACATACATTTCTACCGGTGCGGATGATTTGAGCACATGCAGTGTATTCATATCAATGTTTGTGCTCAGCGTATCATTCACAGTAATATTGTTGGCCGGGGCTGTGCCGGTATTCTGGAAGCGGATGTTGTAGCTAAGCGCTGTTTCATTATTAATATAGCCGGGTGTGCCTGTTCCCTGTGGAGAAACGGCTAACTCATTCGGGTCCCAGGAAGAAAGTACGGTGCCACAGTGAGTGTCTGTATTATTTGCCAGGTCAGGGTCTATTAAAGCAGTAGGTGTTGCATAAACAGTATTGCAAAGTGATTCGCCTAAAGTACTGGCGCTATCGCAGTACACACGCACCTCTGCAAAGAAATTAAAAATGTCTGAGCCGGTAGTATAGTCCCAGGTTACAACGCTGCCGGAAACACTTGTAGGCGCAGGTCCCTCATTCATACCTGCATAATGAAGGTGCGGATCGAGTGTAAGTGTAATGGTTGAGGAAAGGCTGGCGCAGGTATAATCCCAGTACCACCACCAGTCACCGGTCCATACGTCTACCCATGTTGTGTCGCCCCGCACAAATTCATTAGCGCCCAGCGTAGCCTTCACGTCAAATGTGTCCATTGCCGTTGTGCATGCAAACGCAAAATTTTCAGTATAGCTGGCACTTGATACCGCAGTAAGGGTATATATCCCGCCTGCAGGGCATGTAGTAGGTGTGATACCGCTGCCGCCGTATCCACCCCACCAATACCAGCCGTAGTAAGATGCTCTATTGGCAAGGATGGTATAAGTGCCGGGCAGGAGGTCTATGGCATAGTAACCGGTATCGTCGGTAAATGTAGCCCACACTGTATCGGTGGGTGTTGCGGCATTAACGAGCCAAACCGGCACATAAGCTACTCCGGCTTCGCCTGCATCAGGTGTACAATTAGTGTTGGCATCAATGTACAGCTTGCCTTGCAACTGGGCGCAGGTATTAGAGAAGGTGAGCGGAAAAGCAGTGCCGCTGCCTGTTAACCCGCCGGAAACGGTGGCCACTGCATAGGAAGCATATGTGCCGGGCAGTGTGTAGGTATGATTAAAGTAGGTGCCCCAATACACAAAAGTGCCTGTGGTTGTAAGCAGATAAAGAGAAGTATCAGAGCCATCACCGAAATTGACGTACAGGAATACCGTATCATTTGTTGCGGTTATGGTGCCGGTGAGCGTTCCCGATACAAGAACCTGGGCGGGGTTGGGTAATGTACAATAGGTGTATACAGAGTCGGTAACGGAAACGGTGACTCCTGTGACCTGGGCGTTTGCCTTCTCCGTTCTGAAAGCGGAGAGCAAGACAATAAAAATCGTTGAAAATAGTAGTTTGTTTTTCATAAGTCCTTTTTTTGAGTGAAAAATAGTTTTGGTTACCATAAAAGACATTGTTATGTGGTAAATAGTTGGGTTATTTTTGTGAAAAATTATTACTAAGTAGCTGTAAAACAACATATTATAAAACACGAAAAGCATCATTATTAATGATGCAATTAATTCTAACCCGAAGTTAAAAGTGGCTAAATTATTTTCTAAACAATAAGTTTGCGCCAATAGTATGACGAAAGAAATGGTGGCAATGTGAGAAATTCCTGATTATTTTTTTCTGTAAAACAGTATATAAACCAAGAGTTGTTTTTCCTGCTGATTTTATCACCTATAAGCATTTACATACGGTGTCGAAAGTATATATACATGGCTGTATAAACTTTAAACCGAAAAGCAGCCTTAATTATTTTAGCAAAGTTTATTGAGTAAGAAGCCCTAATATTGCCTGTTATCTTTAATAAAAATTCAATGAGGCGTATTTGTTTCTTTTCACTGCTGGTATTTGCCATTACATGCTCCTGCAGGCAGCCTAAACAACTCGTATACCAAAACATAGAGAATTTTAAACTAAAACAAACAGACAAGCAACAAACTGAAGTATCACTGGATCTGCGTCTTTTCAATCCGAATAATTATGGGATGAAGTTAAAAGATGCGGATGTAGATGTATTCGTTAATGGTAACAAGTTAGGTAAAATGGAAGTGCGCGACCTTTTTGCAGTACCAGGTTTGGATACTTTTTCAATGCCTGTCATGCTGAGCGTAGACTTGAAAAATGCTGTACCCAATGTATTGCAGCTTATCCTGAATCCTGAAGTAGATATAAAACTCGCAGGTACGGTAAAAGCAGGCAGGCACGGTGTTTACATCAAAGTGCCGGTAAATTATGAGGGCAAGCAGGATATCCGCGCCGGTATAAAGTTTTAAAACTTATTCTTCCACATCATGCTTTCTACGGGCTTATTTGTGCGGCCTGTATATTTAGCTCCTTCCTTCTTATTGTACTTGTTCAGCACTTCACCTTCTGCTGCGAAGTAAATGAGCTGCCCAATGGGCATACCTGCATATACCCGAACTTTCTGAATGCAGGATATCTCCAATGTCCAGGCATTGCAAAAGCCTACATCACCCTTACCTGCTGTGGCATGTATATTTATTCCCAGCCTGCCGGTTGAGGACTTTCCTTCGAGAAAAGGAATGTGGGCGTGTGTTTCAGTATACTCAACTGTAGCTCCCAGATACAAAGTACCCGGTAACAGTACATATCCTTCTTCCGGTATCTCGAAGTGGGAGATTGCATTATGCTTGCGGGCATCCAATACATTATCATTATAAATAGCAAGGTATTTGCTCAAATGAACATCGTAAGAATTAGAGCCTAAGTTGCTGCGATCATAAGGATCTATTACAATAGTACCTTTTTCAATTTCTTCAAGAATGCGTGAATCAGAGAGTATCATGGGGCAAATATATAATAAACATGCCCTTCCATTACTCCCTGAAGGTCAAACTTTGGTCAATTTCCTTATATAAATTAAATTTCAATGAAAAAATTGCGGGTTAATTACCTTAAAAATTATATTTTTGCTCCCCTTTTAAGATTGTTTATGGAATATAGAGAAATAGTAGCAGTTACAGGCCTCGGCGGACTTTACCAATTATTGACCACAAAAAGCGATGGCGCTATTGTGCGTAATGTGGCGGACAAGACAACGAAATTTATCTCGGCACGCCAGCATAATGTAACTCCCCTCGAAAGTATAGAAGTATACACTACAGGAGATAATGTGCGCTTGCACCATGTGTTTCAGAAGATGCAGGAACAAGAAACCAAAATACCATTGGTGGATGTAAAAAAGGCTGATGATAAAGCAATTAAACTTTATTTCACGAACATATTTCCTGAGTTTGACCAGGAGCGCGTTTATGTAAGTGATATGAAGAAAATGCTGAAGTGGTATGAAGTGCTGAAATCAAATGACCTGCTCCGTTTTGAAACGGAAGAAGAAGTTGCTGCACCGGAACAAGATGCAGCACCGGCTGAAGTAGTAGTTGAAGAAAAGCCTGCTAAAAAAGCTAAAGCTAAAAAAGCGGAAGAGACCAGCGCGACGGAAGGCGAAGAAAAACCTAAGAAAACGGCAAAAAAGAAAAAAGCGGAAGGTGATGAAGCCAGTGAAGAAGGTGAAGAAAAACCTGCTAAAAAAACCGCGAAGAAAAAGAAAACAGAAGAATAATAAAAGCTTATTGATAAATATACAGGCCGGTCTTTACCAAGACCGGCCTGTATTATTCAGATCACAACCACTTCACAAAAAGTATCCCTGTCGAAATATTTCTGCGCCAGCAACTGCAACTCTTTCGCAGTGACTGTTTTGTAAATGTTTATGTTGTTGTTAAAATAAGTTTCGTCAAATCCATTTAATATAAGTGTGCGCCAGCGCTGAAGAATGGAGAATGGTCCATCAAGATCTCCGAGCAGGCCTCCAAGTAAATAATTTTTCACAAGCAGCAATTCATCTTCAGAAGCAGGTTCGTTACGTAGTACTTCCATTTCATGGTATATTTCTTTTATTGCATCATCCACTACCGCCCTTCCGGTTTCAGTATGGATAATCAATGAGCCTCCACTGATCTCAGGAGATAATGAACTATAGATACCATAAGTGAACCCCTTCTCCTCTCTAATATTGCTCATAAGGCGTGAGCCGAAATAGCCGCCAAATAAAGTGTTGAGCACCACCATGGGAGAATAATCAGGATGCTGGCGGTTAGGGAAAAGCCTGCCAATACGGATGGCTCCCTGCACTCCATTAGGGTCATTATCTATTTTATGGATCTTAGTTTCCGTTGTTTTGATCGCAAAATGCCCTTTATCGATACTACTTTTCTCCAGCGTTACCTTTCCAAAAAATTCATTCACACACTTTACTTCAGTTTCACTTGTTTTGCCGGCCATAAATATGCGGACATTTGCGAGGTTGTAATGAAGACGATAAAAGATCAACAAGTCTTCGCGCCTTATTGCTTCAATATTTTCTTTTTGAGAGTAGCGTCCATAAGGGTGTGTTGCTCCAAACAACATTGCATCTATTTGCTGATTAGCCACAAATTCACATTGGCGCAGGTTTACGAGTAATTTTTGAAGTGCGTTATGCTTATGTATCTCCACTTCAGCTTCGGGGAAAATAGCATCTGTTATGATCTCGCGAACCATAGGTAACAGCTTCGGAAGATGTTTGGTTAGCGAGTAAAGGGTAATGGTAGCATAATCATTACCTGCATTTACCTTTAATTGAGCACCATAAAATTCAAGCGCCTCATCTATTTGCTGTGCTGTGTATTTTGATGTGCCGTTTTTCAGCAGCCCTGCTGTGGCATGTGCTACAGATGGCTTTTGTTCATACCATAACCCGGCAGGAAATACCCAGTCGATCTGGACTACATCCTGCACTCCTGCATCCAGCCAGTACAAGGGCAGCCCATTGTCTAATTTTTCCTGCTGAATGGGTGGCAACTTATATTCAAATTCTACAGCGTCATGTATTGCCGGGTGTATTTTTCTATCTATCGTCATTATCGATTTCTTTACTTTTATCAATATTAAAACATAAAGCTACTTAATAAACAATGCTCTTAACTCGCCGGCATCTTCGGTTTTCATTTTACCAGCAAGTATTAACCTCAACTGTCTGCGGCGCAAAGCATCGTCATACATTTTCTTTTCAAGGTCGGTTTCGGGAATCAGTTCCGGTACTTTACGTGGTTTGCTGTTAGGGTCAAGCGCTACAAAAGTCATGTAAGCCTCGTTTGATATATACCGGTATTGTGCTGAAAGGTCTTCGCCCCATACCCGCAAATACACTTCCATAGACGTATTGAACGACCTTGTAAGCTTGGCTTCTATGGTGAGGAGGTTACCTAGTTTTATCGGGCTGGTGAAAGATACATTATCAACAGATGCAGTGACTACCGGGCAGTTGCAATGTTTTTGAGAGGAAATGGCAGCAGCAATGTCCATCCAGTGCATAAGTCTTCCGCCCATCAGGTTACCAAGTGTATTTGTATCATTTGGTAAAACCAATTCAGACATTATTACAAATGAGTCTTGTGGCCTTTTTGTTTTCATTGTACATTAATTTGAAAGCGAAAATTAATGCAATATCGGCTGTTATGACATTATTATTTTAGAAACTCGTCGTATGTCATTATTTGATACGGTTTTGTGGTATCTATATTAAAATACTCTTTATTCAGATCGTTGTAGGGCAGCATCATCCATGCATGATAAAAATCTTTAGAATTATTTAATTCCCCGATCGTTTTTTTATCATCCGGATTAACAAATAAAAATGTCAGCTTTTGTTTATCACCATCCATTGACGACATTAATATGCTTTCAAAAGGTAATCCCCAGTCTAACTTAACTAATGACATAAGATGCTGGTCATTATATAATGCCAATTTTGTGATCCCCTTCTTCCTCATTTGGTTTAATATCTGTTCTGTCATTTCATTACGCTGGCTAAAAGCAGGAATGAAGGAAACAATATATATCAGCCTGACAAAAAATATACCTGCCAGCAACCAAACAGCAGTTGATGATCTGAGACCGGGTAAAAATGTTAAAACAAAAGGTGTTGCCACAATGATACCTATACATGACCACTCACTTTCTATATGAAATAAAAGGGTATTTCTATCAAGATTGGGGTAGGTTAATCCCATAATAATAAGGTAGCCTAATACTGAAACACCAGTCCATATTGCCAAAGCATTTTCCTTTTTTTTAATGAGCGTTACCATACCAATAATGAAAACCAGCACACCCAGCCAATAATTGACCAGGCAACGATATAAAAACATTTGTACCACCGATTTCTGAAAAGTGGTGATAATATCTTTAATGGAGAAATGGGTAACACCGCGCAAATGGTCTGCATCGTAAGATGAACTTGTAGCAAGAAATTTAAGCCCGATAATTAATAAAATGGCACTGATAAGGAGTATCGAAGTATTTACAGAAAACGGCCAGTTTCTCTTTTCAATGATAAGGTATACCAGCAAAAAAGTCACTGGTATAATTATTACAAACTGACTAAAAATGGTAATAAATGCCAATAAGAAATAAGGAACGAGTAATAAAAAAATATTCACCTTTTTATTCCCGAGGTATAGTAGCAGCGCAAAAAGCAAACTCATCCATGCTGTGGCATGAAATGTTTCATCGACCCATATATACGATTCGCTGACAAACAAAAAATAAAACAGCGCCATTAATATTGTAAAAGCGTATTGCCTGCATCTGTATACTAAAAAGGCTGCGATGAAGTAAAATAGGTTATAGCTGGCACCAAAAAAGAACAGAATTACATTTACTGACAAATGTAGCTTCCGTGCAAAATAAGGCAGCACTTGCACAATAGCGGCACCATACCTGTTGCCCCCGGGAACATCTATTCTCGAAAAATTGATAAGATTAAATATGCTGTAAGCAGCATCAGAAAATAAAGTACGTTCTTTATAGTATACAGCACCTAAAACAAATAACACAGCCATAGCTGCAAGTGCTACTCTGGCAACATTTTTTAAAGTGGATTGACTTGCATCCATAGACTATACTATTAAAAGAAAACTACCCGGCTACAAGATAATGTAAAAAACAAAGGCTACCCTATTACAGGGTAGCCTTCATTATCATTAAGGAATATTATTTTGCAATGTCTATAGATCTTACACAGATCTGGTTGCCGTTATTATTAATGCGTATATAGTATATGCCCGGTGTTACTACTGATGGAATTGACACTTGGGTATGGGTACCATTTGTTTGTAATGATCCGGAAGTAACGTTTCTTCCACTCATGTCAATAAGTTCATAAGACCATACACCTCCTGCAACTGGCAGATCTATTGATACCTCGTTGCCGGTTACGGGATTAGGATAAATGTTCACACCGGAGTTATTAATCACATTAGCAATACCTGTATTGATCAGGCGTTGTGAATTGGTAGTTCCACGAGAAGGTGCACTGAATGTGGCATCGGGATACTGGATTTTTGCAAATGGAGTAACTTCACCTGTGCGATAATAACTTTGTTGATAAGTAGTTGTTAACTGGCCTTCTGTTACACCTAAGGCAGTTAAAACTGCGGATGGAGGGACAGATCCGTTAATAAAAAAACTATCTATAACCATAGTTGTTGTTTGTACCTGTAATACGTTAAACCAGGATGAAGCACCGCCGCTAAAACCCGGTACTCTCATTTTTCCCCATCCTTTTACAGAATCTGTTTCAGTAATGAAAGATTTTACAACACCTGGAGCATTAGTGTAAACAGGGAAACCACTAACAGTATAACTTACTAGGAAATTAAAATCAGATTCATAATTCGATGACCATGTACTACTCATAGTAGCAGGAAACTTAATTACGGTATATTGTGATGAAAATACTGCATGCTGGGTGGGGACAGTAATTGAGCCGCTGGTTAACGTAAATGTAGTAGCTGGAATATCGGCCCCATATTCTATAAGGCCGGCGCTTGTAATAGCAGCCTGCACATTGCCCTGGTAAGTGTAAGTAGAAAAACTATACGTATTACTATCTGCAAACTGTGCAGCAGATGTATCGGCACTAACTCTATAAGCAAATGACATCCCGGAATCAGGCATAGTACTCAAATCCCATGAGCCATTGGTAGCTGCAACAAGCGAAGGAAAGGGGAATGAGGTAGAAGGAATTAGCGTCATAAGGCTATCCGTACCAGTAACAGATCCGGTATAGTTACTTGAGTTAAGCGTTATCTGTGCCTGGGTAATAGATGCAAGCAATAAGCCTGCGAATAAGAGTATGGTTTTTTTCATAAAAATGGTTTTTGCAAATCTATTGGAAATCCTGCATATTATAAAATATTTTTTATTTACTCAGGTGCATGCTGCGCTCTTTATATAAATTCCTGAACCAAGGGTCGCGCAGGTTTTTAATAAACCGTATCGCTTCACCTGTGCTTTTCATTTCGGGACCCAGTTCTTTATTTACGTTCGGGAATTTATTGAAACTGAAAACAGGTTCTTTTACAGCAAACCCATCGAGTTTTTGCACGAGCTTAAGGTCTTTTAATTTTAGCTCACCAAGCATCACTTTAGTGGCAATATTGAGGTAAGGGATGCCGTACGCCTTTGCAATAAATGGTGTGGTGCGGCTGGCACGCGGGTTTGCTTCTATTACAAATACTTTGCCATCTTTAATGGCGTACTGGATATTTATAAGTCCCTTTATGTTGAGGCGCAATGCAATTTTTTTAGCAATGTCTGCCATCTCATCTACTATTAATGGTGTAAGGTTGAAGGCCGGTAATACCGCATGGCTATCGCCGCTGTGGATACCCGCCGGCTCTATATGCTCCATAATACCCATTATGTGCACACTTTCCCCATCGCATATAGCATCCACTTCAGCTTCCTGGCACCTATCAAGAAAATGATCTATCAATATTTTATTACCGGGTAAATGCTTGAGCAGGCTTACTACACTTTTTTCAAGTTCGTCATCATTGATAACTATGCGCATCCGCTGCCCGCCTAGCACATAAGAAGGGCGCACCAGTACCGGGTAGCCTACTTCTTTAGCCACTTCTATCGCTTCATCTGTAGTATAGGCAGTACCATAATTAGGGTAAGGGATGCCCAGTTCTTTGAGTGTATCACTAAACCGGCCACGGTCTTCAGCAATATCCATGTCGTCAAACGAAGTACCAATTATTTTTATGCCTTTTTCATGCAGCCGTCTTGCCAGCTTTAATGCTGTTTGGCCACCGAGCTGCACTATTACACCATCTGGTTTTTCATGCTCTATGATCTCCCAAAGATGCTCCCAGTATACCGGCTCGAAATATAGCTTGTCGGCAATATCAAAATCAGTTGATACTGTTTCAGGGTTGCAATTCACCATTATTGATTCATAACCTGCCTCTCTTATTGCAATCAGGCCATGCGTGCAGCAATAGTCAAACTCTATACCTTGCCCAATCCGGTTGGGGCCTGAACCAAGAACTATTATTTTTTTCTTTGGAGAAATAATACTCTCATTACTTATCATTCCTGCTCCTTTTGAAGATACTGGAGCTGTTTCAAAAGTGCTGTAGAAATAGGGTGTCTTGGCTTCAAATTCTGCGCTACAGGTATCTACCATTTTGAACACACGCGTTATTCCAAGGGCTTTTCTGTGCTCATAAACTTCTTCTTCCGTGCAATCTTTTACAAGCTCAGCAATTTGTTCATCTCCAAAACCCATTTGTTTTGCCTGCCGCAGCAGGTCATCAGGAAGTTTTTCAAGGTGTTTGTATTTGCGTATCTCTGTTTCAAGATTTACAATATCCTGTATCTGGTATAAAAACCAGCGGTCTATTTGCGTCAGTTCTCTTATCGTTTTAATTGATACACCGGCAGCCATAGCTTCCTTGATGCGGAAGATACGGTCCCACGTTGGCCTTTTAAGTGTATCTATCAGTTCTTCAGGGCGCAGGCGGCTTGTGCTGATAAAAGAAAGGCCGGTAGCATTATTTTCCAGGCTCTGGCAAGCTTTCTGCAAAGCTTCAGGGAACGTACGGCCTATGGCCATTACCTCTCCCACCGATTTCATTTGCAATCCTAAAGTGTCATCGGCCCCTTTGAATTTATCAAAATTCCAGCGTGGCATTTTCACGATCACATAATCAAGTGCCGGTTCAAAATATGCTGATGTGGTTTGTGTGATCTGGTTTTTTAATTCATCAAGTGTATAGCCTATCGCCAGTTTGGCTGCGATCTTGGCTATAGGATAACCGGTAGCTTTTGATGCGAGCGCAGATGAGCGGCTTACTCGTGGATTTATTTCTATAGCAATGATCTCTTCTGTTTCGGGGTTCAGTGCAAATTGCACATTGCAACCACCTGCAAAATTTCCAAGGTCGCGCATCATCATGATGGCAGTGTTACGCATTAGTTGGAACGCAGTATCGCTAAGCGTCATGGCGGGCGCCACAGTAATGCTGTCGCCCGTATGTATGCCCATCGGGTCAAAATTCTCAACGGTACAAATGATCACTACATTATCATTCATATCGCGTAGCAGCTCCAGTTCAAATTCCTTCCATCCCAGCACAGCTCTTTCCACCAACACCTCATGCATGGGTGATGCGGTAAGGCCACGCTCCAATGCCCCGTCCAGTTCATCTTTATGCATTACTATTCCACCACCTGAACCACCCAGGGTAAATGATGGGCGTATAACTATTGGCAATCCTATTTGCTGCGCAAATTCTTTCCCTTCCAGTAATGAATTTGCAGTCCTTGCCTCTGCCACAGGGACACCAAGAGCAATCATCCACTGGCGAAACAATTCCCGGTCTTCAGCTTTGTCTATTGCTTTAATATCTACACCAATAAGCCTGATATTAAACCGCTCCCATACACCCAGTTCATCTGCTTCCTTTGCCAGGTTCAGTGCGGTTTGCCCACCCATCGTTGGCAACACAGCATCTATTTCATTTTCTTCCAGTATTTGCTCTATACTTTCTACCGTAAGTGGCAATAAATAAACCCTATCTGCCATTATAGGGTCGGTCATAATAGTTGCAGGGTTGGAGTTAATGAGTATCACCTTTATCCCCTCTTCCCTTAGGCTTCTTGCCGCCTGGGAACCGGAATAATCAAATTCACATGCCTGCCCGATAACAATAGGACCAGAACCGATAATGAGTACACTTTTAATAGAAAGATCGCGCATTTAAAAAAATTAAGGTGAAAAGCCTGCCTACCGGCAGGTAAAAAAATAAAAAAAGCGCGCGATGAGCAGATATAAAAATCGGGCTCAGCGCCCGAGGTGCAAAAGTATAAAAAAATACCGATTGCCGAACCAGATTAATAGCTAAAAATAATTACATCTGTTTTTCCAATTTAACATCGCTATAAATTCAAAAAAACAAACTATTTAAAACACATTTTACCAACCCGCGAAAATCGAAACCTAAAGCAAATGAAGAAAAACATGTATTCGGAAATTTTTAATGAGTGATGTATTTATATTGCTATATATCAGCAAATGCTGATTTGGGGATAATTATTTGCATAATTTTGCAGAATTGGGTAAAACTATCCAAAACTGTATTACTTTTTTCGCACTTTTGCGAATATTATAAAATTTCCGCCATAATGAGTTTTTTAGGGTTTTTTAAATTTCTGACACAAGAAATCGCAATAGATCTTGGCACTGCCAATACGCTTATCATACATAACGACCAGGTAGTAGTTGATGAACCATCTATTGTAGCTATAGACCGTACTACAAATAAAATTGTAGCCGTAGGTAAAAAAGCTATGATGATGCATGAAAAAACTCATGAAAATCTTAAAACTATCCGCCCGCTTAAAGATGGAGTGATAGCTGATTTTAATGCTGCCGAGGGTATGCTTCGTGAAATGATCAAGTTAGTGTACCCTAAGAAACCAATGTTCCCACCCAGCTGGCGCATGGTTATCTGTATCCCCTCCAGCATTACTGAAGTGGAAAAAAGGGCAGTACGTGACTCTGCCGAACAGGCAGGTGCCAAAGAAGTATACATGATACATGAGCCAATGGCTGCGGCCCTCGGTATAGGTATTGATGTGGAAGAGCCAACGGGGAATATGATCATTGATATTGGTGGTGGTACAACCGGCATTTCTGTAATAGCACTGGCAGGTATAGTATGCGACCAATCAATACGTATAGCAGGTGATGAATTTACCGGTGATATTATGGAAGCTATGCGCCGTTATCATAGCCTTATGATAGGTGAGCGCACCGCTGAGCAAATAAAGATACATGTGGGTTCGGCATTGAAAGAACTGGACAACCCACCCGATGATATAGCTGTAAACGGCCGTGACCTTGTAACGGGCATTCCGAAACAGATAATGGTATCTTACCAGGAAGTAGCAGAGGCGCTTGATAAATCTATATTCAAAATTGAAGAAGCTATATTAAAAGCCCTTGAAAGTACACCTCCTGAACTTGCTGCAGATATTTATCGCCGTGGCCTGTATCTTACCGGCGGTGGTGCATTATTACGTGGCTTGGATAAACGCATATCGCACAAAATAAAATTGCCGGTACATGTTGCTGATGATCCGCTGCGTGCAGTGGTGCGTGGCACCGGGATGGCGCTTAAGAATATTGCCAGGATGCCCTTCCTGATGAAGTAATTTTTGCAAATTCATAAAGACGTGCGCAATTTTATACTCTTTATACGCCGCTTTTTTAATCTCATATTATTTCTCGGCTTAGAGATAATATGTGTAGTGCTTATAGAGCGCACCAATACTTTACAGGGAAACGACATAGTAAGCTCTGCCAATATGGTTTCCGGTATTGTATATAAAAAGCAAAGCGATGTGGTTTATTATTTCGGGCTTCGAAAAATGAATGACAGCCTCCTTAATGAAAATGTACGCCTCAGAAAAGAAATAGACCAGGTCCGTACCCTGGATACACTCAAAGACAGTCTTGTACACAGGAAGATATACCCCGATGACTCTTCAACTCACATAGTGAAGTATGCAGATTATATGTACCGCACTGCCCGCGTTATCAGTAATTCTACAACTGCCAGTGATAATTATATTACTATAGACCGTGGATCCAAAGATGGGATCAGCAAAAATATGGCGGTGATATCAGGCACGGGGATCGTGGGCCGGGTGGAGCATGTGTCTGCTCACTATGCAAGTGTGCTATCTATATTAAGCTCCAAACAAAAAGTAAGTGCAAAATTAAAAGACGGCAATAACGGATACATAATATGGGATGAGAAGCAGCCCGATGTCCTGATCATGACCGATGTGCCACAACAGGCAAAAGTGAAAAAAGGAGATTCTGTCTATACAGCCATATTCTCAATTTTTTCTCCTGATATATTAATAGGCACGGTATTAAAAGTTGAGACAGTAAAGAAAAATGCTATGCAGCTTTTATATCTGCAATCATCAACAAATTTTCATAACCTGCAGTATGTTTATGTAATTGAAAATAAAATGATAACCGAAAGAAAACAACTTGAAGACTCAACAGCAAAAAAGTAAGCAATGAACGTTTATTTAAAAAATACTTTGCGTTTTTGCATCATCATACTTCTGCAGGTACTGATCCTCAATAAGATCACCCTGCGCTGGTGGAGTGAGCCTGGGTTTCCTATATTCATACCTTATGTTTATCCTTTGTTTATTCTTCTTTTACCCTTCGAAACACCGGTATGGGCTTTACTGATCATGGGCTTTATACTTGGCACTACGGTCGATTCTTTTATGAATACCGCCGGTATGCATGCATGTGCCACAGTACTTATTGCTTATCTGCGCACTAATGTACTCAGTGCCTTACTACCCCGCAACCTGTCTGAATATGCCGGCCAGAGCCCTTCAATAAGAAGTATGAGCTGGATGCCTTTCCTTGTTTATAGCGCCTTTTTAATAGTACTCCACCATTTTGTATTCTTTACAATTGAATTGTGGAACGTTTCTAATTTTGGATTCCTCCTGCTAAAAATACTTGCTTCGTCTATTACTTCCATGTTATTCATTGTTGTATATCTTCTGTTGTTTACCAAGCAGAGTACATCAAGAATATAGAAGTAAATTCTCCTTTTATTTAAAATATTATAGCCGTATTGTATAAAGCTTAAGTGGTATCGGCAACCACAAAAGATATACAATACGGCTAACAAATTTTATTAGACTGCTATTTTAAAATTGGGCCTGCAACCCTGGTTATGCAAAGTCCATCTGGCTTTTTACATAGCTGCGTATTTTCCGTACATAATCGAAGTACCCCATTTGCATCCGTATAAAAAACACAATGAAAATACCTGACCCTATTCCCAATAGTGAATAAGTCATCTTCGGCTCCCCATCAACAGCCATAAGAATAAGAGATGCAAGGATCAGGAAAGTACAGAAGAACATAATTAAAATGGGCCCACCAGAATCCAGTTTACGCATTTTAGAAGTCACAACTATATTCATTTTATTTCCTTCTTCATTCATTTCCACGCGTGTGATAGGCAGCGTTTTAATACCTTCTGATTGCTCTGCATGCGGGATGATACGCAAGGAGTGATCTTTTTCGTACACTTCAAAATCCATGTCGTGGATCTTTACATGATTGCCAATCAAGCGATTTTTGATGTCTTCTTTAGGTATTGAGGCCAGATACCTCTGAGTTCTTGTGAAAAACATAAGATACGTTTTTAAGGGTAAAATAATAGAACCAACTACTATATAGACGTACATAATGAACAAAACGTTTGCCTATATTAATAAATTCACCAAAAAACATGCCATTATTAACTTTTTAGTGGGTAAAAAGCGCTTTACCGGCCTATTTAGAATGCTCGTTTTAATATCTTTTAACAATAGAGGTATGTATTATGATATGTTTAAAGGACTCATTAACCCGTTTCTGACGTATCTTTATTGAAAATGTATTTGTTTTGAATTTTGATGAATTTGGATTTGACGATGATTTAATGGATGGTATAGATGCTATGGGATATCACACAGCCACCCCTGTACAGGAGCAGGTAATACCATACATCATTGCCGGCAGGGATATTATCGCTGCTGCACAAACAGGCACCGGAAAAACCGCAGCTTTTTTATTGCCCGTAATACACAATCTTCTTACAAAGTCTCATGAAGCACATAAGATTAATGCGATGATCATTGTGCCAACACGTGAATTAGCCGTGCAAATATCCCAGGCACTCGAAGGTATTTCTTACTATACTTCAATCAGTTTTATTTCAGTATACGGAGGTACAGGTGGCGCTTTGTTTGCAAATGAGAAAAAGGCACTTTCATCAGGTGTAGATATAGTGATCTGCACACCCGGTAGAATGATCTCTCACCTCAACATGGGTTATGTAAATCTGGATAGCCTCAGTTATTTGATACTCGATGAAGCAGACCGTATGCTGGACATGGGCTTTTTTGACGACATCATAAAGATCATAGGTTATATGCCTAAACACAGGCAGAACCTTTTGTTCTCTGCAACAATGCCACCAGCAATAAGGAAGTTGGCAAATTCAATGTTGAAAAACCCTGCAGAAATAAATATTGCAATATCAAAACCACCTGAGCAAATAAAACAAGAAGCGTTTATCGTTTACGAAGCTCAGAAAATACCACTGGTAAAGTATGTACTGCAACAATCTCATTTTGATAGTGTACTTGTATTCTGCTCAAGTAAACTAAGTGTGAAAAAATTATGCGAAGAACTAAAACGTGCCAGGTTTTCTGTTGACCAGATCCAGTCTGACCTGGAGCAAGAGAAAAGAGAACAGGTGCTGCTCGATTTCAAAAGCAAGAAGACGAAGATACTCGTAGCTACAGATATATTAAGCCGGGGTATTGATATTGAAGATATTGACCTCGTTATAAATTTTGATGTGCCGCATGATGGCGAAGATTACATACATCGCATAGGCCGTACTGCACGTGCCCAAACAAAAGGCACAGCATATACTTTTGTAAGCGAGAAGGAACAATATAAATTTGAGAAAATAGAAAAATTACTTGGCCATCCTGTAACAAAAGTACCAATCCCCGAACAATTCGGTGAGGCCCCGCCAATTGGGCAATCCTTTTCTAAACCTAAAAAAAAGAAATACAAAGGTTTACGTAAATAGGCTGAAAACATACATAAAGTATAACTAAGAAACCAATAAATTTACATTTCATTTTTTTATCCCTGGCAGATAAATAAACTCCAAATGAAAAACAAGATCGTACTACTGCTGCTGCTTTCCTTCAATATTACTTCTTACGCTCAAACAGATAAGGACGACAGAAAACAAGACATCAGAGACAATGCACAGGAAAGAAAAACAATCACGAAGGAAAAAGTTGATTACAACCTTTTTCACCGCCAGATCATTGCACTAAAAGAATATGCCGATGAGCGTAAAAAGATACCTGCCCTTCAAAAAGCAAGTAAAATGCCGGTAAAGATAGTTTCCACTATTGATTCTGTAGATGATGTGCTGGACAATGACAAAAACAAAACACTTACCGGCTATATCACTGAAAATGTAGGTGATAACTCGGTAAATGTATACGAAATAACATACGACCGCTCACTTAAAAAAATAGTTTCTGTAAAAGCCACAGGTGAAACGTCTGACGTAGAGCAGGATGAATCTGATAAAAAAACAGGCGTAAAGAAAACCAATGCTAAAAAAAAGAAGGGCGATGATGATGATGAGGATACAGATGAGGATACTCCATCTAAGAAAAAGACCAAGGACGAAGACTGATCTTAAACAAACCTATTTTATAAAATGTTGTCTTCCAATTTGTGTATTATGATGTCTTGATTTTTACTAACATTTACTCTCTCTCTACGCAGAACTGATTCGCTATGGGCCATTTTTTTTCGCTCATTAAAATTTATCTTAGCTCCATATCGCATATAAAGCGCCAGAATTATTGCAGCAACCGAATAGACAATTATGAATGTATAATCGTTCGTCTTTTTTGCCTCTTTAGCAATTACTTTCTTTGATGGCATGTATCGGGCAGTGAACAACAACACTAAAGCAGCTGTGAAAAAAAAGTAAGGAAAAACAAATAAATGACTTACAAAGCTTGTTGGCATCCACCCTTCCATTAGCTGGCTAAGTCCACATAACATTATCATATTGAGGATCGTAACATAAATTACCCCAATAGCTACCGAGAGCATTTTTGCTCCGGAAATACGGTATACAAACCTATATACATCTACAATTAGTGTTTTCATCGCCTTTTATATTCATAGCTGGAGTGCAGCAAAGGTATATTTTTCGGGATACTTATTTAATACAAAAATATCTGAATATAATGGCACTGAATTAAGATAAACTTCTGGTACGATTAATCATACACCAGTGTATCAATATATTATTAAGTATAGATTATTTCAATGCCTTTTTCATCAGCACATCTGTTTGCTCATCATTCCCAAGCACAAAACTATGTGCTCCAAATAATTCAAAGTCATATCGTCTATAAAATCTTATGGCACTTTGATTATGTTCCCATACTCCAAGCCATATAATATCATGTTCTTGGTTTATAGCATACTCAATACAATACTTCATGATTGCTTCCCCTATTTTTTTGCTTTGGTATCCTTTGAGTACATATAGCCGTTCTATTTCTATTGGGTTATTGTTTTTTAGTTCTTCCGGGGTGTTTGTTGCTCTTAATTTTGCATAACCTATTGGCATTGAGTTATACCAAGAAAGGAAAAAAACATTTTCCTTATTACTAAGCTCTTTTGTAAGCTGTTCCAAATTCATTTCATCAGCTATATATTTATTCATGTCTTCCGGCTTATTATCAGTGCCAAAAGCATCACGAAAAGTAGTTATGCTAAGCTTTGTAAGTATCTCTGCATCCTCAACACTTGCACGGGTTATAATAAGATCGTTAATGTGCATAATTTTAATCTCCGATTACCGTTAATAAAGTATTAAAACAATTTAAAAAAAACCTTTCATTCTTATGGCTCGTTTATTATATGAAATCCGTTATGAATAGTTATGCGTAAATTGAATGTAATTACAGCAATGTGCCTTATGCTTTCTTTCTCTTATTGTAAAAATGCACAAAAAAACGATACTATGTCGACAAACAAAAATAATCCATTCTATTCCCGAACTGATACTACCCATTTGCAGGTAAGTGATGCAGAGTGGGAAAAAGTGCTACCATCGAATGTATATAACATTGCACGCGAAAAGGTTACAGAATATGCATTTTCAGGAAAGTACTGGAAAAGCGATACTAAGGGCACTTACTATTGCGCCGTGTGCGGTAATCCTCTTTTTAAATCAGATGCTAAGTTTGCAAGCAGCTGTGGCTGGCCTAGCTTCTACGAAGCTATGAGACCGGGCAGCGTACGCTATGAAAACGATAATACCCATGGTATGCGCCGTACAGAAGTGCTTTGTGGTCGTTGTGACTCTCATCTTGGCCATATTTTTGATGACGGGCCACCGCCTACGCACCAGCGATTCTGTATGAATTCCGCAGTGCTTGAGTTTGAACCTGATGAAAAATAAATACTCCCGGTAGTTCTAAATGAACGATACCGGGAGTATTTTTTTCAATAAATAAGCATTAGATGTCAATCTTAGCATATTTCGCATGCTTCTCTATGAAATCACGGCGAGGAGGTACTTCATCACCCATAAGCATAGAGAATATCTCATTGGCATAAGTGTCGCTTTCTATGGTTACACTTTTCAGCGTACGGGTGTCGGGGTTCATTGTGGTATCCCACAATTGCTCTGCGTTCATTTCTCCAAGACCTTTATACCGCTGTATAGCTACGGAATCTTCCTTGCCATTGGCTAACTTAGCTACGGCAGCAAGACGATCTTCTTCTGTCCATGCATACATTTGTTCTTTACCTTTCTTTACCAGGTAAAGTGGCGGTTGTGCGAGATACACATACCCCTGCAATACCAGTTCTTTCATATACCTGTAAAAGAAAGTAAGTATAAGCGTTGCAATGTGAGAACCATCCACATCGGCATCGGTCATTATAATTATCTTGTGGTAGCGGAGCTTTGTAAGATTCAGGGCTTTAGGATCTTCAGAAGTACCTACGCTTACACCAAGTGCTGTAAACATATTCTTGATTTCCTCGTTCTCGTATATCTTGTATTCCTGGGCTTTTTCGACGTTTAATATTTTACCTCTTAATGGCAATATAGCCTGGTAACTACGGTCGCGGCCCTGTTTTGCAGTACCACCGGCCGAATCCCCTTCCACAAGATATAGCTCACATTTAAACGGATCTCTTTCTGAGCAATCAGCCAGCTTGCCAGGCATACCACCACCGGTGAGTACGCTTTTGCGTTGCACCATTTCGCGGGCTTTGCGTGCTGCGGCACGGGCTTGCGCAGCTATGATCACTTTATCAATGATCATCTTTGCATCTTTAGGATGCTCTTCCAGGAATGCTTCAAGTACACGGCTTACGCATACATCTACGACTCCCATTACATCGTTGTTTCCCAGCTTGGTTTTTGTTTGCCCTTCAAACTGTGGCTCAGGAACTTTTACAGAAATGATAGCACTGAGTCCTTCACGGAAGTCATCACCTGTGATCTCTACCTTGGCCCTTTCAAATAATTTGTTTTTATCACCGTAGGATTTAAAGACACGTGTAATAGCACGGCGGAAACCGGCCACGTGTGTGCCCCCCTCTATGGTATTGATGTTGTTAACGTAAGAAAAAATATTCTCACTATAAGAAGTATTGTAAGAGAGTGCTACATCCACAGCAACATTCGATTCCTTGTCATGAGCTTCTACAAAAATAGGCGTTGACAATAATGGATCGCGCTTAGCTTTTGTATCAAGCATCTGCACAAATTCTACTATACCGCCTTCGCTGTAATACGTTTCGGTTGGCATCTGGCCTTCTTCCGTCATTTCACGCGCATCGATCATAACAATGCGTATGCCTTTATTGAGATAGCTCAATTCGCGCAGGCGGCCTGCAAGTATCTCCCTGTTGTAAATAAGGTCTTTGAATATTGTACCATCCGGATGAAAATGCACCAATGTGCCTGTGTGCTCTGAAGGAACACCAGTTTCTCTTACAGGATACATGGGAATACCTTTTTCGTATTCCTGCTCAAACGTTTTTCCTTCTCTTTTTACTGTTACGTGCAAATGCCTGCTTAGTGCATTTACACAACTTACCCCTACGCCATGCAAACCGCCTGATACCTTGTAGCTGTCTTTATCAAACTTACCACCGGCATGCAGGACGGTCATTACCACTTCAAGAGCTGAACGGCCTTCTTTAGCATTAATACCGGTAGGTATACCACGCCCATCATCCTGAACACTTATAGAGTTATCTTCGTGAATGGTTACAGTAATATTTTTACAATAGCCGGCCAGCGCCTCATCTATAGAGTTATCTACGACTTCGTACACCAGGTGATGCAAGCCTTTTACACCTATATCGCCTATGTACATTGCAGGGCGCTTACGTACTGCCTCGAGACCTTCTAATACTTGTATACTATCCGCACCATAATCTGCGGGTATTGGTAAAACTTCGCTTTCTGTATCCATTTTTATAATTCAAGATTCAATAGCCAATATCTAAAAGTGTGTAACGCAAACCTTTTGATGATCTGCCATTTTGGGGTGCGGTACTTATAGATAAGCTGTGGTTAAATTGCAATAAAAAAACCTTTAATTTGAGTGGCTTTCCCAGCCTTACAAAAATAGCCAAAATAGAGCTGTGAAACAAGTAAAAAAGCATAAAGTTTTACAGTTGATCTTTAAAAAATATTGCGTTTTTTGTAAAAATTATTATTTCATGCTAAAATATTGATAATCAACAAATTAGTTCCAAAAAATATTTCAAAAATGTCACAATATTTTCGCGCGCATATTTTATAATATGAGACCTCTCCCCCAGCCCTCTCCGAAGGAGGGGGAGGTGTTACCTAATCCCAAAATTTTCAAAGAGCTTTTTTTGCTGCCAGCCGGCTAAATTTGGTTGGTGATTTTCTCACAAAAAGGGTTCAAAAACACACTAAGAACTGTGAAGAAATAAATGTAGCCGGAGTAATCTAGCAATGTGTAAATTTCGTGAAGAGATCTGAGCTACCTGCGGAAGTGTATACACCTTTTTGGAAATCCTTTGCCAGTAGGGTTTTCCAGAAAACGTACTTGTGCCAGAAAACAAAAATAACACGTCATCCCAGTTAAATAAGCCCGGCCAGGTTTAAGAAGTCTTTTTGCAAATAGTAGAGATTGAGTAGTCTGGTGTTGATGTAATGTTGATCCAAGTGTTGGATGCTATTTATTTGTCTAATTCATTTATACCCTAATGCTTATAGTTACTATTTTTGTATCCGCAAGTGTAAAAAATTGCAAACAAAAATGGACACAGCACCTGTTGTAGTTGAAGAAACATTTGATGCCCCGATATATAAAGTGTGGGCAGCAATAACCGATAAAGACAAAATGAAGCAGTGGTATTTTGACCTCGCTGCATTCAAGGCTGAGGTGGATTTTGAGTTCTCGTTTATGGGAGAAAACGATGGGCGGAAATTCAAGCATCTATGCAGGATAACAGAAATAATGCCGGGTAAAAAACTTGCGCATACATGGCAATATGAGGGTTATACAGGAATGTCGGTTGTAACATTTGAGTTGTTTGATGATGGGAGTAAAACGGGGGTGAAGGTGACTCATGAAGGGCTGGAAAGCTTCCCTGTTACGGAACATAAGGATTTTGCAAAAGAGAATTTTATGGGCGGATGGACTTATATTATCGGAACGTCGTTGAAGAGGTACCTCTCCCCGGCCCTCTCTGAGGGAGCGGGTGAGATCAAGTGAGCGCATTGAGACTACCTCATTTCTCGCAGTGACGTATGCATTTATAAAAAACCCTGATAATAATATTACTAAAACCCGATTCCAAAGCCTACCTCGCCGAGTTCGGCAACACTGAGATCAGTCTTTACATAGACGCATAAAAAGAACTCTTTTATGGGGCCATGTTCTTTTTGTACGAAGTAATAATTGCCGCCTATCTTTTCATAAATAGGGTCTTGCTTTAGATATGCCTGTTTGAGATAAATACCTGCCTGTAAAACGATGCCCAACCTGCCAAGTAAAAATTCATTGCCGGCGATGATGGCGCTTTTGTAGGAATTACCGGCTTCATGCCCAAGCTGGAGGCCATTGTTGCGGAGGTAGGCGTAAATGTTCTCGTGATAAGAATAATCTATCCCGCCGAAAAATTTGTTTTTACTGAGCCATCGCCGACTGGCGTAAACGGTAGCCAGATAAACAGGATAGCGAGGCCCACCCGGGGTATAACTTGAGACCAATGCCATGGTGCCGCGCGCCTCCAGGAGCCAGCGGTTTTTGAGCGGCTGTAACTGGCGTACTATATGCGGGGGCCTTGATGTAACCGGTGAATATCGCACACCGATATGTGCGCCGATCATGTTTATTCCGAGGTTGGGCTTACGATAAGAGCCATCTGAAATATGTGTGATGTCTGCACCGATCTGCACGTCCCAATGATGGTTAATATGATACCGCAGATCGGTCATGATCATTGCGAAATCATTGATATGGCTACCTATGGCAACATTTATAGTATCAACCGGAGCTGTGCGATGGTATGTTTTGGTTACATATCCAATACCATCGCCAAGGCGGAGTGTCCATTCCAGGTTTTTACCACTTAATAAAGGCAGTGTTATATTGGGGTACATTCCGAAACAGCTGCCATAAATGGAATCAATACCGTAGTGAATATAGCTAAAGCCAATGCCAATAACAGGATACCTGCGCCGTTGCTGCCATTCATTTTTGCCGTAAGTCTGAGATAATAGGTTTATATCAAGACCGGTTGTTAATGCCGGGATAGGCAAGGTGAATTTTTCTTCATGTTTAATTACTTTGCCGGCAATAGGGCTAGCTTCAATACCAAACCCAGACCATGGCAGAATGTCTTGCCCCGCCCCCCTGAAGGGGCTTACCCATGTAATGATGGTAAATAAGAAATATTTTAAAAGATTACGGGACATACAAAACTACAGGTAACAAATATACCGTCTTAGACCCGAAAGGTATTATGAATTGTCATTCCTCTCAGAAAAAACGCGGCATTTAAATTGGGGGGAATACACCTTTGGGGATAGGGTTTTTATGTACCTTTGCGTCCGTGCGTCGTTTTGCAGCTATATTATTAAGGTCTTTTTTACAAGGCCTCCTCTTGCTTAGTCCAATAGCTATTACCGGATATGTGCTTTACTCTGTTTTCAGTGGGGTAGATAATATGGTGCCTTTTGTGCCCCGGGGTTTTGGTTTTGGTTTTATCATAATCATTGTTCTTGTAACGGTAATCGGGTACCTGGGTACACGCTTTTTTGTGGGGAAATGGCTGTTTGATTCCTTTGAACACGTTTTGGAGCGCACACCGGGGGTTAAATACATATTCTCATCTGTACGGGATATTTTAAAATCATTTGTGGGAGATAAAAAACGATTTAACAAACCTGTATGGGTATGTGTGAATGTAAACCCTGAAATTTGGAGAATAGGATTTATGACCCAAAAGGATATGACCCACTTTGGTATGGAAAATAAAGTAGCGGTATACCTGCCGCATGCTTATGCAATATCAGGGTGGGTAATTATAACTGAAGGAAAAAATGTGAAGCCGGTAAAAGATATGACATCCGGCGAAGCTATGAAGTTTGCAGTAAGCGGTGGAATAACAACAGTAGAAGACACAGAAAACAATGCTAACAAAGATCAACTTTAATGCCGGGCCGTCAGCAATGCCGCCTGAAGTGCTACACGAAGCAGCTAAAGCCGTAAATAAATATAAAAAGACGGGGCTTTCAATACTTGAATTACCACACCGGGGCAAAGAATTTGCAGAAATAATAGCCGAGAGTAAGCAACTTGTGAAAGAGCTATGTGGGCTTGATGACCGCTATGAGGTATTGTGGCTGCATGGCGGGGGCAGGCAGCAATTTTTTATGATCCCTATGAACTTTCTTGCTGCGGATGGATCTGCAGGGTATATAGACAGCGGGCACTGGGCTGAAGAAGCCCTGGAGTATGCTACACACTATGGAGATGTGCAAGTGCTGGCGACATCAAAGGAAGCCAATTACAGCCACCTGCCTGCATGGCCTTCAAAAATACCCAAACAACTTGCTTACGTACATTTCACTACCAACAATACTATTTATGGCACGCAGTGGAGCAACATCCCTGAAACCAAAAATGTGCCGCTTATAGCAGATATGAGCAGTGATATTTTCAGCCGTGAACATGATTATACAAAGTACTCAATGTTTTATGCTGCGGTGCAAAAAAACCTGGGGACACCTGGCACAGCATTAACCGTGATCCGTAAGGATATGCTGGAGCGAATAGTGCGGTCATTACCGCCGATGCTCAATTATAGCGCACAGGTAAAAGAAGACTCGATACTTAACACCGCCAATGTCTTTGGCATATATGTATCGTTGCTGATGCTGCGCTGGATAAAGGCCAAGGGGATAACTGCAATAGAAAAAGAAAACAAGCAAAAAGCAAAAATACTGTATGACGCAATAGATAAAAGCTCTGTTTTTGCTGCGCATGTAAAAGAAAAGCCGCACAGAAGTATGATGAATGTTTGCTTCACTGCAAATAGTGCAAAGACAGAAAAAGCCTTTCTTGAATTGTGTGATAAAAATGACATCACTGGTATAAAGGGCCACCGCTCTGTGGGTGGTTTCAGAGCATCTCTGTATAATGCAGTGCCTCTTGAAGCGGTAGAGCAGCTAGTGGCGTTAATGGGCGAATTTGAGGCGGCAAACGGGTAGTATTGTTTTTCAGAAGAAGTACCACCAAATGAAAATAAAGTAATAATTTGGTTAGCGGAAATAATTATTAAGCAACAAAATAATAAAGCCCCACGGCGGGATCGAGGTTTATGGCAAAGATAACTCCATTCAAAGGGCTGAGGCCAACAAGACAATTAGCTGCCGAAGTAGCTACCCTACCTTATGACGTAGTAAGTGTTGCCGAAGCACGGGAATTTAAAAAAGATCCTTATAATTTTTACCACGTAACGCGTGCTGAAATAGACCTTCCGAACGAAGTGGATGTGCATAGCCAGGAGGTATATGATATGGCTAAGACCAACCTTGATGCAATGATACAGAACGGCGTAATGATCCAGGACAAGGAACCTTGCTATTACATATATGAGCTGGTGATGAATGGCCGCTCTCAAACAGGCCTTTTATGTGGCTCATCAGTTGACGACTATAATAATGGCATTGTAAAAAAGCACGAATTTACCCGCCCGGAAAAAGAACTCGACCGGATAAACCATATTAAAACTACCGGTGCTGAAACCGGTATCGTGTTTCTTGCTTATAACGATTGCGACAGCGTGCAGCAAATCATTTATGACTGGAAAAAAGGACATGCTGCTGAATATGATTTTACTGCTACAGATGGCGTAAGGCATATTTTGTGGGTAGTGAATGATGCTGCAAAAGTGGCTGCGATAACCCGTCATTTCTCTGAAGATGTGCCCTGCACTTATATTGCAGACGGTCATCACCGTGCAGCATCTGCAGCAAAAGTATGCAAAGACATGCAGGATAATAATACAGCGCTGAAGAGTGATGCGCCTGCCAACTATTTTGTTACCTGTATTTTCCCAGCAAGCCAACTGGAGATAATGGATTATAACCGTGTGGCCAAGGACCTCAATGGCAATAGCGCAGAAGAGTTTTTGCAAAAGCTTACGAATGACTTTGATGTATCATTGCCCAGTGATGAAGCTTATAAACCCATGGACCCGCATCATATAGGTATGTACCTTGACGGGCGCTGGTATGAATTACTTGCAAAGCCGGGTACTTACTCCAAAGACCCGATTGGTATACTTGACGTAACGATACTACAAAAAAATGTGCTGGATAAACTGCTTGACATTAAAGACCCTCGCGTAGATAAACGTGTAGACTTTGTAGGGGGTATACGCGGCATGGGTGCACTGGAAAAAAGGGTGGATAGCGGCGAAGCGGCGGCGGCGTTCTCATTATACCCCGTAACGATCCAACAACTTTTTGACATAGCTGACAGTGGCAATGTAATGCCACCGAAAAGCACCTGGTTTGAACCTAAGCTGAGAGATGGGCTGGTGGTGTATATGATATCTTAAGGCAAAACCAGAAAGTGTAACTGCTTGATATATAGTATAGATGGTATCACATTTACTTATCGGGTTATTCGTCTTTCAATCAAGTTAAATACTTAACTTTATTGGCTCCTAATTAAAATGAATGCGGTATTTTTTTGTTTTGCTACTACCCTGTTTGCTTATAGCCGGCACATCTGATGCCTTCTTTAAGAAACATAAGCACCGGGGTGAGCCGAAAACTGAGGTGGAATTGATGAACAGTGTGGTAGATTGCCTGAGCCGGAAAGATACAGTAGGCTATTATTATCTTTTCCCTCCTTTCGATACGCTCTGGCATATGGTAATGCATAATTCAGACCATTCTCCGGAGGCGGAAAAACAATTAGCATATTTAAAAGAACATCCTCAAAGCCTTATTGATTTTGATCCTTTTTATAATCACAACATAATAAACCGCTTTTCTACCTTACTTGCGAAAGGTGAAGATTCAGGCATACACTGGAACAGTATAGTGATACAGCGATATGAACTTCAAAGAGAAAGCCTCTCCCAAAACCTCGCCGGATATGATAAAATTTCCCCGGAGCAGTTTAAAGGTTATTTGTTTGTAAGAGACCTGCTGGGCAGGCAAACTTTTTGCATCACCATCACCGAGATACAAAAAATAGAAGGCTCATTTTTCGGTGGGCAGGTTATAAACATTTTGGCAGCCACTTCAATAGACCAATTCCTGGCGAGTGAAGCAAAAGAAAGAAAATATTTTGAATGGCTGGCAACCCATCCGATAGTAGACACCGTCAATACAGACTCTCTGAAAAAAGCAAATACAGATCAATTAAACGCCAACAGCGATGATGATAATTCTAAAATAAGAAAAGAAGTTATTGACAGGAAATACTACGAAGGTAAATTTGATGAAGAGATACCTGTAAAACTATACGTGCGGTATATGAAAGACCAGCGTACAGGCAAATTATTTTCTTATGACGGGCTATATAAATTCGGTGACCAGAAAAACTTTGTGAAGCTTGAAATTAACCACAGCGCTGATGGAAAATGGACTATGGACGATGACCCGCCGGTGGGGTCACTTGAATTGATCCTGAAAGACAAAATATATACAGGCTCGTGGACCAACAATGATAACGGCACAGGCTATGATGTATTGCTCAAACAAACAGACATAAGTGAAAAAAAAGTTGAAGAATTGGATAATATCCTTGACAGGGGCCTATCAGGTAGTGTGAATGAAGCAAGCCTTCCCGAAAAAGAAAAAACACAAGAGCAAATCAGGCAAGAGAAAGAAAAAAAGATGAACGAAGACAGGGGTAACGACAATAATTAATAAAAAAGCCAGTAATATACTATTATGATACAACCGGAAATAAACAACTTTGGCGATCTGAAAAAAACAGGGCATGTTCGTAAGAATGTTAAAGAAGAAATACGCGATAATCTAAAAAAATTCATCGCCCAGAAACAAAGCCCTTTTAATACCATACTTGGATATGAGCATACTGTAATCCCTGATGTGGAAAGGGCTTTATTATCACGGCATAACATTTTATTCCTTGGCCTCAGAGGGCAGGCCAAAACACGTATGGCCCGGGAAATGATAAACCTCCTTGATGAATGGATACCAGTGATAACAGGAAGTGAAATAAATGACGATCCTTTTGCTCCGGTGTCACTGTATGCACGCAAAATGCTGGAAGAAAAAGGAGATAATACGTCTATATCATGGCTGCACCGTAGCCAGAGATATGGTGAAAAATTGGCCACACCGGATGTATCTGTAGCAGACCTGATAGGCGACATAGACCCGATCAAAGCTGCGAATATGCGACTGAGTTTTGCTGATGAGCAGGCGCTGCATTATGGAATAATACCCCGTTCGCACAGAGGTATTTTCGTTATCAATGAGCTGCCTGATCTACAGGCCCGCATACAGGTGTCTTTGTTCAATATACTACAGGAAGGCGATATCCAGATACGCGGTTTTAAACTACGCCTGCCACTTGATATTCTTTTTATCTTCACTGCTAACCCCGAAGATTATACAAACCGCGGGAGCATTGTAACTCCGCTTAAAGACCGTATTGAAAGCCAGATCATAACTCACTATCCAAAAACGGTAGAAATATCGCAGGCAATCACAGCACAGGAAGCAGATATACTTCCGGAGCAACTTCAAAGAGTGGAAGTGCCTGAAATGTGCCGCATACTGATTGAGCAACTTGCAATGGAAGCCCGCAAAAGTGAATTTGTGGACCAGAAAAGCGGTGTATCTGCAAGGCTTACAATTTCTGCATATGAAAACCTGGTGAGCACAGCGGAATTGAGAGCACTACGTAGTGGTGAGAAAAGTACAATGGTGCGTATTGCAGATTTTATTGGCGTGGTACCCTCCATCACCGGTAAGATAGAGCTTGTATATGAAGGCGAGCAGGAAGGGCCTTTAAATGTGGCGTACCGGCTATTAGGGTTGGCTACCCGCTCTTTGTTTGGTCAATACTTCCCTGATCCACAATCGTTTAAAAAAGGAAAAGATCCTCAAAAAGCGAAAGCAAAACCAAGTCCTTACCAACCCATAGTAGATTGGTTTGGGAAAGGAAATGACCTTCTTATATTGCAGGACGAAACAGATGCTTCTTACCTGGCACATCTATATAAAGTTGATGGCCTTTATGCTGCTGTAAAACAATTCTACCCGAATGCTGATGAAGCACAGGCAGGCTTATTGATGGAGTTTTTATTGCATGGCTTATCTGAATTTTCTATGATCAGTAAAAAAGGTGTGGAAAAAGGTGGGTATGCTTTTGGAGACATGCTGGGTAGCATGCTGAATATGACCTTAGGTGAAAATGACGATGAAGATTTTTAAATACCGGCCTATAACATATTCATATAAATACATATTTTGGTAGTTCATCGCCGTAAACTTAGTATGTAATGTCTGAAGGGTACATAGGTTTGGGGTTTCGGATAAATTTCTTAGATTTGATTCTAATTTCTAAATTTTGCTTATAGTATGAAGGCATTTTTACTTACGGTCGCAGTTTTGATGGTTTTTACAGGCAGTATATCTGCACAAAACCTGCCGCCGGAGTATGACTGGGAAGTAGGTGTAAATGGTGGCCTTAGTGTTATAACCAGGCCTTTGGGGCCATCCCGGGGTTATCAAGGCACCAGGACAAATGTTGTTAATGATTTTTCTGCTCAGATCACCCGCTATTTCAATGAACATTGGTTTATGACTTTTGATCTTGGAAACAGAAAATGGGAAACCTATGGAGACTGGACACCTGGAGTGGGTCCCTATGGCCAGACAATGCCTAAAGAACAAATAACCTACCAGATTGCAGATCATGCAATTTCAGAGTCACTCCAACTTAATTATAACATCCCGTTTTATACGCACTTCCATACTTTTAACAGGTCTAATCTATATTTTGGTGTGATGCTGGGTTTGATAACAACTGTCAGTGATGGATCGCTCGGATATAGTAAGTATCAGACCGGTGCTGATTCAGGAGCTACTTATGTATCCAAGTATAATTATGGTATGGGGGTTGGTTGGAGTTATGGTTTTCAGATGGGCTACACCTATTATATCGTTCCAAGGCTAGGTGTAAATATTGAACTGGGAATGCGGTATGCCGGTGTTACAACAAATGACGTTAAGTACGGTAGTGAAAATACCAATTTCCACCTGTTATATTTCCCAGAGACTGTGGGCCTTAGATGGCGCTTTTAATAACCGAATATAAAGCTGCCTTTTACTTTTTCGTTTTTGATTACTTTCCTTTAGTCCATTGTTAATTTATTTAAGCATGCCGTATATTGGCATGGGTTTTGGACATTTATATATGCCCTTCCGAAGTGTGTGTGTTTGATGGAAATTTAAGAAAGGAAAGGGCAATAAATTAGATTTCCGAAGAGTGCCTGTTGAGGCACTCTTTTTTATTTGAGATACAGATCATTTTATCAGGGGTATACCTGATTATTGCCAATTGATTGATCAGAACTTTATAACCCTGTTAAGCAAATGCCGATAGCTGCAGGCGTGATGGGTGGCCCGGCGTTTTGTTTAAAGACATTTGTAAGGTTGTAAGAAGCGAAAAGCGAAAAATTACCATAACCTACACGTGCAGTAGCTGCAAAATTCCAGGGGCTTACGTATCTTTTAGTATCGATCTTCTCTTTAATTTTAGTGGATCCTACAGATGTAACGCCTTTTGTATCAGCGCCAAGTAGTGTACCTATCTGCATGCCGATAGCGGCTTTGAAGCCTTTGTTCCTGTTTTGTGAATTACTGAAGTAACGCAGCTCAAAAGGGGCTTGTAAGTAGGTAGTAACAAATTTGTATCTTTTAAAGCTTTCCGAATCATTGGCAGGATCAGGGACAAAGCGTGCTGCCTGCTGGAATGGACTGGAAGTATCTGTATTTGCTATGCGCTGGAGATCGAGGTATACTACTGATACGTTTATTCCTAAACCGGCAGCAAAGCTGAGTTTGGATCTTTTAATAGGGAAATCGTAGCAAAGGAAACCATTGAAGCCATAACCGAATGGTTTGGTTTTTATACTATCCGGTTTTTTGATCCAGTTAACATAATTGAGCTGCAGCATGATAAAATCCCTTGAGGGCTTAACGATGGGTGGTGGCACAGCATTGCTGTTCATTTTATCATCCTGCGCCAGTAAAAGCGTATGGGATATCATTAATAATGCCAGTACGGCAAGTATCTTTCGCATAAAGCAATAATTAGTGCGCAAATATAATGGTAGTGAAATGGAAAATTTGTTAAAAAAGCGATTTATGGTAATTATTTCAGAAATTCTTAGTTCACGGGTAAAAACGAGTGATACAGGTATTGATTTGCTTTGATTTTATTCCAAAAGCAGATCTCAAAAAACTGTAATGAAAGAGGAATAAAAAACTCCCTGCAATATCGATTGCAGGGAGTCTATATCTTGATACTGATTATTATTGTTTTACGAAAGTACGAACCGATGTGCCGAAGCCGGAAAGGTTAAGTGCATAATTAATCGTGACAGGCGTAGCGAGGCTAAGCGTTTCGCTTGATGCTGTAAGTGTACCTGCACTGGTAAGCTGTGAACCGAAATCGAGGGTAGTATCGCTGGTTACAACAAAAACGGCAGAAACCACACTACCTGCCTGTGAAACTATATCAACGCCACCTACGTTATCGGTGAGGAACATACCGGTAGCTACTTTAGATATGTTTGAGACGCGTGTAGATGTTGCCAATCTCCAATATACACCGGAAATATCCAGGGTAGATGGCTCATTGGTTACACCGACATAAACTGTTTGATACGAGGTCATGCCATATTTATTCTTTGCAGAAGCAGTAACTGCATAGAGGCCAGCTGTGGTATTGTCGAGTGTACTGAGATCGAGCAATACAGGACAAACTTCATTATAGAATGAATCATAAGCTGTAGCTGCAATGCTGGGCAATGCGCCATTTACAGCGATGCTGTAATACTGAGCACCTGTCAATGTAATTGTAGGATAAGAAACCGTGCGAGGTGTTGATGGGTCGCCTTGGTCTTTTTTACAGGAAGCAGCGAAAACCACCAAGAGAACCGACAATATTAATATTCTTTTCATTTTATAAATATTTATAAGTTATGTATTGTATATTGAATCAATGGTCAGTAGCTGCAGTAACATCCCACCAAACCCTGCTTGTGAGCGGTGCGAGGCCAGGATAATTTGAGTTAACTGTGCTTTCTGAAGTTGGGTATAATAACCTTTTAGGGAACGTATTTCCGATGATAGTAGATACGGAATAAGTAAACCAAGAAGGGTAACCGGTACGGCGCCACTCACTCCATGCTTCAAAACCCTGATTACCGCACATAGCAAACCATTTTTGGGTAATGATGTATTGTACTTTTTGCTGAACGGTACCTGCAGCAGGATATTGCGCCCAAAGCGGTGCATTAGCCATAGAGCCGGTAGCTTGTGTTAAATAATCACTATCGACAGTGGAAGTTGCTGTCCCACCATAATATGCAACATATGTGGCATTTAAACCTGCACTATAATAATTGAAGCTAGCCTGAATACCATTATAAAACAAAGACATATCTGAAACAGTAGCAGGAGCCCAACCACGAGCAACAGCTTCGGCCTGAAGGAAGAAGCTTTCATAGTTAGTAATTAGGTTAACCGGAGCTTTGCCTGATGCTGAATTTTGACCATCACCTGCTACGTAAGCAGTAGGGTAAGAATAGCCTGTGTAAGGAATCCCATTGTATAATCCCTGCTGAAGACCTACGAAATTAGCTCCTGAAATCGGCTGATAAAATACCCATAACCTCGGGTCGTTCTCTACGCTCATTGTATCGAGACAACTGGCACTGCCAACAAAGTTACGAGTACCGGTCAGGCCTAATTCATCGGCATAGAGCGGATTATTGTTAGCGGAATTAAATCCATAGGCAATGCATGCCGAATCGCCGGCGGCGCTACCTATAAATGTGGAAGTGATGGGGTTAGCATACAAGGCAGCAATGCCAGCGGCAGCTGTACCGGGAGCAACCTGGCTCATACGCAAATAAACCTTAAGCGCCAATGTATTTGAAAAATTCTGCCAATAAGTCATAATATTAACTTGATTGGTTGCGGCAGCTGCCCCGTAAATGAGGTCGTCGGTACCCGGTAGTATGGGGGCATTAGGATTAATCAACTTATTCGCAGAGTCGATAAGCGCCAATATAGTAGTATATATAGAATCCTGCGGGTCATAATGAGGATTTACCAGATGCCCATCAGTATATTGCCCTTTCAATGCTTCCTTGCATGGCGCATCGCCCCAACCATCTGTAATGAGCTGGAAAGTATATGCCTGCATCAGCAGCGCAATAGCCATGTATTGCGTATTCTTTTGAGAATCGGCCAGTTTGTATAGCTGATAGAGATTCTCTTCGGCATTATATAAGTTGGTCCAGCCATACGAAGATGCATCCTGACCGGGTGCATACTGGTCGAAGTTGTGGAATTGACTGGCACCAGGGCTTTGTGTCCAGAACTGGGCATAAAAGTTACCTGCAACTTGCAGATCAACACCGAGGCCAGTGCCTACGTATAATTCTGCCGCAGGCAACAACGTCTTAACAGTAGCTACCTGTGCATAGTTCGGGTTGGTATTTACATTCAGGTATTTCTTGCAGGACGATGCCCCAAGCAAGACTGCTATAAAACTTGCAACTAATATTTTTTTATTTATTGACATAATAACAATTTTAAAAAGTTTAGAAATTAGCTTTTATGTAAAAGCCATAATTCCTTACAGATGGAGTGGCGCTGAAATTAAATCCTTGACCGTTTGATGTAGCACCGGATGTATTTTCTTCCGGATCATCATATTTGTTGCTCTTAGGTGTCCAGAGGATCAGGTTGTTACCAAAAACACCTGCCTCAAGTGCGCCAAAAGGAGACCTTGAATAATACCTGGATGGTATTTTATACCCCAGAGCAGCTTCCTGTAACCTGACATAACTAGCATCAACCAGGTTTTGAGCAGGGAGGTTATTTTGCCCAACCTGTGTAACCCAATAATTGTATGGTACATATTTAGTACCGCTGTTAGCAGCATTATTTGTTACATATACAGCAGGTGTGGTACTTGTACCGGTTCCGGTCTGAACATAAACAGAGTTTGGCCAGTAAGCGTTAGTACGGTTGCCAGCAGCAGACTCAACGGAAGCACCTGTGAAATCCATCAATGACTTATTCTGGCTATAGTATTGCCCGCCTTGTTTTGTTGTAAACAGGAAGTGGAGCTTAAATCCTTTGTAAGTAAGATCACTACCCCATGAAGCTATGAATTTTGGCTGGTATGAACCGCGCAATACAGGTTTTGCGGTAGGTACAGGTAAACCAGACGCAGGGTCAATGATAGGATGCCAACCAGTAGCATCGTGCTCATAGCTAATATCGGCAGCGTAAAATGTACCCATAGGGTGACCGACAGCCGCTACTATGCCCATTCCGCTAAAACCACCTATTGTAATCTGCGAAACACCACCTGAAAGACTTTCTACGTTATTAACATTGTGCGTGTATGTGCCGTAAAGGTCCCATTTCAAACCCCACTTGGTGGATATTGGTGTTCCCTTGATGGACAATTCTTCCCCACTATTGCGCACATCACCCAAATTGATGGTGTTGCTCAGGTAGCCTGAAGATGGCGGAACAGGCACATCTGTGATAAGCTGATGAGTAAGGTCGTTGTAGTAAGTGAATGATAATGTTAACCGGTCTTTTAAGAATGAAAGATCTGTACCAAACTCATACTCACGTGTTAATTCGGGTTTCAAGTTAGGATCGCCAAACGAAGATTGAATCTGGTATGCAGGAACTGCATTAAAGGGGGGCTGGATGGTTCCAAAGCCGCTGCTTATTGGCCCCTGTGAATACAATGCAGGGTTGTTTTTATAAGCGATGGCATCACGGCTTACACCGGCAGTACCTATACGCACTTTACCATAATTAAGTATTTTCTTAAAGTTGGCATCCTTTATGCGCTCTGTAAATACCCAAGAAGCATTAGCGCCCGGGTAGAAATAAGAGTTGTTAGAGGCAGCCAGTGTAGAAGACCATTCGTTACGGCCTGTAAGCTCCAAGAACAATTCTTTCTGGAAATTAAATCTTAAATCAGCATATATAGCCTGTGTGCGATATTGGGTCAAATAGTTATTAACAGTTACAGGGCCTGTGTTATTGGTGAAATTATAAAAGCCGGGAATCACGAGGCCATTGGTCTTTGGGTTGATGGTAGAAATAAGGCTTTCGTCATTGGAAAGTATTGTACTGTTACCTATTGTAGCATTAATACCAAAATTATCGCTTAAGGAATGTGCATAATTTCCTATGAGGTCGTTATAAAAACGAACACCAGTATATAAATTCTGCTGGTAGCCACCAGGATAATTAGTATAAGGAAAGCTGGGGTAGTATGATGTCTGGTCAACAGGTTGTGCGTTGAGATAAGGCGTTTCGTATGATGAGCGGTCGTCTGACATATCCAAACCTACACGATCGTAAACATTAAAATCGCCTTTTTTATAACCCAGTTTCAAATCGCCCAATACCTTGTCTGTTTTATTTGTGTTGACATAGTTCTGTGCCATCCAATATGGATTTGCGGCAAAGTCGCCAAAATAACCAAACCTATGAGTACCTGTCGAATCAAGGAAATCCATAGAATTAAACTTATTGTTCAGATTCTTCAGCGGACCTATTGGAATATCTACCGGTACTTGCAGCAAACTCTGCATGATACCACCGGTGGATTGCCCTTGTGCAGCAGCGCGTGAATTAGAACTGATGTAATTTACATTGATATCAGAATAGAAGTTATTAGTCAGATCAGTATGGCCATTGAAACGGATGCTATACTTATTATTGCCTGTATTAGGTATGATACCGGCGCTGTTTAACGAATTCAAAGAAAGGTAGTAAGTAGATGTTTCAGTACCGCCTGAAAGCGATACGAAATTAGTAAGGTTAGTGCCACGGTTAAAGAACTGATTCATTGGTGTAGAAGAAATGGCAGAGTACGGTTTTACCTGCTGCTTGCCATCAATGATCTGACCCCAAGGAGCTAACTGCCCATCAAATTTCGGGCCCCAGCTAAAGTTATCAGGACGGTCGTCAGTAACACCGGGTGCGCCCTGGCCAAATTGAGTTTGGTATTCGGGATATTTCAAAACATCAGATAAGGTATATGTAGTTTTAAAAGTAACGTCCATTTTGCCTTTCTTAGTTCCTGTATGTTTACCGGCTTTTGTGGTGATCATAAGGGCACCATTAGCACCGGCTGCACCGTAAAGCGCTGCGGCGGCAGGCCCTTCGAGTACAGTTATTGATTCGATCTCATCCGGATCAAGATCATTGGCAGAGTTACCAAAATCAATTTGAGCCAAAGAGCTTGGATCGGAAGTACGATCATAGTTATTCATGATCACCCCATCTATTATTATAAGGGCATTGTTATCTTTTGATATTGATTTTTCACCCCTCAGTACTATACGCACATCACCGCCAGGGCCTCCTGTAGTACTGCTGATGTTAGCACCGGCAACTTTACCTGCAAGTCCTGATATAGCGCTGGTATTCTGACCAGCGGTAAGGTCTTCAGCGTCTACAGTTGTAGTGCTATATCCTAATTCCCTTTTTTCCCTTTTTACACCAAGGGCAGTTACAACTGCACCTTCCAGTTGTTTGGCGGTAGGCGTAAGCTTTACCATAACCGGAGCGCCACTTTCAGTAACTGTTTGTGTGGCATAACCTACAGCCTGTATTATTAATTGATGATTAGCATCCGGAACGTCGAGCGAAAAATCACCGTTGACATCCGTAACAGTACCTAACTGCGTACCTTTAATAGTGATGCCCGCACCGGGATACCCCTGGCCGTTTTCATCCGTTATTTTTCCGGTAACAACGTGTGTCTGGGCGAATACCTTTGCCCCAACAACAAGTAATAATGCAAATAGTAACAGAATTCTTTTCATACTCATTTTTTTTAATTGCGCTGAAAAATTATTTATTATGGCTTTATCTTTTTATTGTGTTTAACCCAAAGGGGGTGAAAACAAGGGTGAAATTATTATAACATTCCGAATTAACAAACTTTTCTGTGAAATTTTCTTAACAATTTTTTAATCTTGGGGCATTTTCGTGCCAATTTGTTTACTATTTTATTAATTTCCAATTATTTACGATTAAAAATAATTATTTATAATTATTATTCCACAGCTACTGATATATGTGATAAAAGTGCTTGATCAGACGTAATTTGCGATTTAATTTATATTGATAATATCCATAAATAGATGCAGCAAAGGGTTATTTGTTATGAACGGGCAAAATAATAGCCGGTTTTTGGGGTGATAATAGCTGAAGGCAATAATTTTTGGTGATAATTTTATTGATAATCAATTAGTTATGACGTTACCATAAAAAAAGTTAATAAATTTTTTGGTTCTTTGATCGTGTGGCTTTACTTTTGCACTCCCAATAAAAAAATGCGTTCGATATCAGGGTATTGTTTTGAGCGCAGAAGAATAAAATTTGCTTTTAACTTTTAATTTTTGAATTAATAATGAGACATCTAAGTTTTAAAACACAATCTGCCAACGAAAAGATCGTAAACCGCGAGTGGCATATTGTAGACGCAACTAACCAGACGCTGGGCCGTATGAGTTCTAAGATCGCAGCAGTATTGCGTGGTAAGAACAAGGCATATTTCACACCGCACTTTGATTGCGGAGATTATGTGATCGTTATCAACTCATCAAAGGTGATATTAACCGGCTCTAAGATGGATGATAAAGAATACCAGACGTATTCTATGTATCCAGGTGGACAAAAAATAGAAATGGCCAAGGATATGCAAAACCGCCGTCCTAACCTGATGATAGAGCGTGCTGTAAAGGGTATGCTTCCTAAGAACCGCCTTGGACGCGCGATGTACAAAAAGCTGTTTGTATATGAAGGTGCAGAGCATCCGCATAAAGCACAGAATCCAAAGACGCTTACTCCTAAAGGAATATAAATTACTACACGATCATAATCGTGTAAGCAAAGAATCAAAAATTTATTAAAAAAAATAAAACCATTAGCATAAAATGGAAAAACAAAAAAACGCCGTTGGCCGCCGAAAGGAAGCTGTAGCACGCGTATACCTTAGTAAAGGTGCTGGTAAGATACTGGTGAATGATAAAGAATATAAAGCATATTTTCCTGTCATCTACCTGCAAAACCAAGTGGAATTGCCATTGAAAACAATAGACGCACTAAGCTCTTTTGACATTGTAATAAATGTACAGGGTGGTGGTCCGAAAGGACAGGCTGAAGCTATTAAAATGGCTATAGCACGTGTACTTTGCGAAGTGAATCCGGAGCATCGCCCAGCCCTGAAAAAGGAAGGCCTGATGACACGTGATAGCCGCATGGTGGAGCGTAAGAAATTTGGTAAGGCTAAGGCTCGTCGTAGCTTCCAGTTCTCTAAACGTTAAACCCTTAATCCCTGGATGGGTTTTACCAAAGGGATGTAAAAATTATTTTAAACAAACAAGAAATTATTCAAATGGAAGATAATAAAACATTACACCAGCAGCTCCTCGAGGCTGGCGTGCACTTCGGCCACCTGAAGAAAAAATGGAATCCAAAGATGTTGCCATACATTTTTGCTGAAAAGAATGGTATACATATCATAGACCTTAACAGAACTATTGAAGGTCTTGATGAGGCAGCTGCAGCACTGAAATCTATCGCAAAAAGCGGTAAGAAGATCATGTTTGTTGCTACTAAAAAGCAAGCTAAAGAAATCGTAGCCGAAGCAGCAACAAGGGCCAACATGCCTTTTGTTACTGAGCGTTGGCTGGGTGGTATGCTTACAAACTTCAGCACTATCCGTAAGAGTGTAAAGAAGATGTTGAGCATCGAAAAAATGTTGCAGGATGGTACTATGGACAGCGTTACCAAAAAAGAGCGCCTGACCCTTACCCGCAGCAAGGAAAAGATGGAAAAAGTACTTGGCGGTATATCCCAGATGGGCCGTACTCCTGCAGCTATATTTATGGTGGATATCAGCCATGAGCATATTGCTTTAGCAGAGGCTAAGCGCCTTGGTATCACTACATTTGCTATGGTAGATACTAACAGTGATCCTACTAAGGTAGATTTCCCTGTACCGGCAAATGATGATGCTACAAAATCAATAGCTATCATTACCCAATACCTCACCGCTGCAATACTGGAAGGTCTCCAGGAGCGCGCACAGGTAAAAGAAAGTGAAGAAGATAACGTAGAAGATAATACAGATAACAGGGGTCGTGGATTAGAGATCACTGAAGAAGATGGCGAAGGTGGCCGTCGTGGTGGCCGTGGCCGCGCTAAAAGCGCTGGTCCGGGTGCAGGTGCAGGCAGACCAGGTGGTAGTGGCCCAGGTGGTGGACGTGGTAGCGCCGGTGGCGGAGCCCGTGGTGGTGCAGGCAGCAGGCCCGGTGGCCCAGGTGGTAACCGTGGTGGCGGCGGAAGCAGGCCAAACCCTGTAAAACACTAAAACCCCAGAATTAAACTAAAATTAACAATACAATATCCTTATTAAAGCCCCACATTTGGGGCTTTAATAATAAAATGCGAATTTTGCACCCTTATTCAAAACCAATAAAAGGAAAAAAAATAAAATGAGCACAGTAACAATATCGGCGGCAGAAGTAAATAAACTGCGCCAGCAAACAGGCGCCGGAATGATGGATTGCCGTAAAGCCCTTGCAGAAAGCAATGGTGACTTTGAAAACGCAATAGATTACCTGCGTAAAAAAGGGCAGAAAGTAGCCGCTAACCGCAGCGACCGTGAAGCCAAAGAAGGTGTAGTGATAGCAAAAGCATCAACAGACAATACATATGGTATTGCCATCTGCCTTAGCTCTGAAACTGATTTCGTTGCAAAGAACCAGGAATTCGTAGATTTCGCTAATAACGTTGCTGAAATAGCTCTTAATACGAAAGTTACATCTATAGATGACCTTAAGGCTGCTGCAATGGGTAATGCCAACGTTGGTGAAAAACTGATGGAAATGGTGGCTAAAATTGGTGAAAAGATAGATATCAGCCGTTTTGAGCAGGTGCATGCAGCAGCTGTGGTGCCTTATATTCACTCTGGCTATCGTATAGGTGTATTGGTAGGTATGAACCATGCCGCTAATGATGGGATCATTTCAGCAGGGAAAGATGTGGCTATGCAGATAGCTGCAATGAATCCAATGGCCGTAGACTCTGATAGCGTATCAGCTGAGACAATTGCCCGCGAAAAAGCAATTGCTGTAGAACAAATAATGGCTGAAGGCAAACCGGCTGATATGGCTGAAAAGATAGCTGCCGGCAAACTGAACAAATTCTTTAAAGATAATACCTTATTGCCACAGGCTTTTGTGAAAGACAACACTAAAACTGTTGCCGATTACCTCGGGTCTGTTGATAAGGGGCTTACAGTAGTTTCTTTCCAACGTTTAGCTGTAGGTTAATATAATCATTTATATACTTAAGGGCAGAGGTTTCATCCTTCTGCCCTTTTTTTATACTTTTTAATTATTTAGCAATGGCAGCGCTGTTATTAATATTTTAAAAATTAACCACAACAATATTTTTATCATTATATTTATACTCTGTTTTTTAAAGACCATTACCAAGCATTAATACTTGCCTAAATGACCAGTAAAAGAATACATATGCCCCAGCTAAATAAGACAGCATGCCTGCTGATAATAACGCTGTTGCTGGCCAGCTCTTTGTGGGCCCAGAAAACCGCCGAACGTGAAAAATATGACAGCATTGCCGAAAAATATAAAAACGAGAATGCGGTTTATACTAATTATACCGAGAAACTGATAATAACAGAAGAGGATGGCAGCCTTGTAGCCAATACTTATGTGACCATGGACAAATTATTGATCAGCGACCTCTCTCCTGCTAATGATAACAGGGATTATTTCTGGTATAGTGATTTTCATCCGCTTACAAATGTTTCCGGTTTAGCACTGATACCGGATAAGAACGGTGGCTATAAAAGAACAGAGAATTATGGATTTGGGGAAGGTGGCCAGGTAACCAGCTCGTTTTATGATGACGTGAGAGGCGTGATGGCATATTATTCAGGGCTGACAAAAAATTCAGTAACTGAAACAAAGTATACAATGGAGCATACCGACATTGCACAGCTCATACCATTTGTTTTTAAGGCAAATATACCTATAGTAAATACCGTGTATGAAGTAACCGTGCCGAACTATGTAAAGATAAATTTTGTCTTAAAGAATCTCGACAACATACATGTAACCCAGACTAAAGAAGAAAAAGACGGGAAGATCATCTATAGGTTTACAGCCAAAGACCTTCATGCTTCAAAGGCTTATAATCTTGCTCCTTCCATTTGGTATTACTCACCTCATATCATTCCTTACATTTCATCATACAGGCTTACCGGCGCGCAGAAAGATTCATTGGTTCTGAAAGACCCTGATGCACATTATAAGTACGAATTCCGGCACGTAAAAGACCTTAATATAAAACTGGATACGGCCATTACCAGAACTGTAGCAGAGATCACCAAAAATGATAAGACCCCACGTGAAAAGGCTAAACATATTTATAATTGGGTGCAGAAAAATATTCATTACATCGCCTTTGAAAAAGGCCTTGAAGGTTTTGTACCCCGCCCCGCTGACACCGTATTTAAAAGAAAATACGGCGATTGTAAAGACATGGCCAGCATGTGCATGGCTATGTGCCGCCAGGCCGGTATCAAAGCTTATTTCGCCATTATAGGCACATGGGATCTTCCTTATACAACTGAAGAATTACCCTCGCCGAATATCTTTAACCATGTGATCTGTGCCATTAAACTGGATGATGACTGGGTGTTTCTGGATGGTACAGACAATATACAGCCATTTGGTGAGAACAGGTTTGATATACAAGGAAAAGAAGCGCTTATTTGTATTGACCAGAATAACTATAAAGTGGTACGGATACCCGTGGCACCAGCTGATAAAAGTGTGACCACAGACAGTACTTTCATTCATTTATCATATACCAACTTACAGGGGAGCATAAAACAAAATTGCACAGGGTACCCGGCATGGTATATTGCCCGCATTACTAATTATCTTAAAACCGAAGACCGGGATAAAGCTATTAGATCTTTGCTGGCAAGGGGTTCCGATAACTACAAACAATTAAAGTATGAAGTAAATGCAGCCGAAACAGGTAATAAAGAGGCTACCCTTACTGCCGATTTCAATTTACAGGATTACGCGCATATTGTGGGCAAAGAATACTATGTGAACATGAACCTTGACCGCATGTTTGGGAACCAGCGCATGGATGACAGCGAACGTAATGTGGGCTACTATTATCAAAACAAATCAAAGACTAAGGAAGTAGTAGTACTCGACATTCCTGAAGGGTATAAAGTAACTCATTTGCCGGGCGAAGCACATGGTGCGCTTGATGGTGTATGGAGCTACAAAATATCTTACAAAGCTGATAAGAAAAAAATAATACTCACAAAAGAATATGAGTTGCAATCACTTTCTTTAAGCGATAAAGAATTTGCCAAAAATAATAAGATCATCGACGACCTAAATCACGCATACAAGGAATCAGTAGTACTCACTGCCAACAAATAATAACGATGAAAAAACTTACTTTATTTATTTTCCTTTTCTCCATAATGGCGTTTTCCGTTACGGCACAACGCGCATCCCGTTACGAACCAACTTATGAGGAATGGGCTGAAAAACCCGTTGTGCATCCTGTGCCGCCGGAATATGCAAGTGAGCCTGCTATTGTATTACTGGAAAATGTTTCGCTTGATTACCGTAATGAGGGGAAAAGTGTAAATACCTATATTACTGAACACCGTATTGTAAAAGTGCTGGATGACAGGGGGATTGAAAATTTCAACACGCTTGATTTCCCAGTTAATCCCGGAACAAGGGTTCCTTCGGTAAAAGCACGCACGATATTACCCAATGGCAAAGTAAAGGATATTGCCAAGGACATGATAAAGGTTACCAAAGACCCCTATGGCCGCTGGACAATAATCATTGCAATGGAGGGTGTAGAGAAGGACGCTGAAATAGAATACCTTATCAGGGAGATCATACCTGCGTCACTTTTTGGAAGCGAAGTATTGCAACAGCCAATACCGGTATTGAGCAGCCACTTCTCGATGTCTTATCCTAAAGAACTGGTATTCGAGGAGAAAGGATACAATGGTTTCCCGGATGTGAAAGATACATTGATACATAACAGGCGGCATATGGACGTCTCCATGTATAATATTCCTAAGTTGCGCCCAGAGCCTAACAGCTACTACGACCTGCGCCGTATGCGCCTGGAATACAGGCTAGACCATTTTAATTATGAAAATGAGAACAACAGAAAAAAACAATATACCTGGAGTGATCTTGGCAGGAATTTATACGACAGTTACTACAAGATAACTGACAAAGAAAGATCTGCTGTGAATGCATATCTTTCTGAGCTTGGCGTAAAGCCCAATGGCAATGAGCTGGAAAACTTAAAGAAAATAGAGAACGGAATAAAAACCGGGATAGTCCAATATGGCTACGTGGACTACGATGAAAGAAAACAAGTACTGGCCACTCAAAACCTACGCTCTATATCCCTTTATGATGTAGCCTATGATGATACCAAAAACGTACTGGATAGTATCATTGCAAAACGTGCTGCTACTCCATCGGGTATCATTAAGCTTTTCGTTGCCTGCTTCATCCAGGCCGGTGTGAACCATGAACTGGGAGTAGCAGGAAACCGCCACGAAAGGTTATTTGACAGCAAATTTGAGAACTGGGATAATATGGATTATCATCTTTTCTATTTCCCTGATTTCAATAAATTCATTTCACCTACAAGCACATATCTTCGCTACCCAATGGTACAGGAAGTTGTTGTTGGTAATAAGGGTGTGTTTTGTACTATCCCACCTAATGGCTTGCCAACCGGGGCGCTTTCTGAAATAAGAACGATACCTCCATTCTCATCAAATGAAACCCAATCGAATATTGCAGCATCAGTTTCCTTTACAAATGAGATGGATGCACAAATTGATATTTCCTATTCTTATACCGGCTACGCATCTACTTCACTGAGGGAAGAAATAGCTACAGAGCCTAAGGATAAAGAAAAAGACCTTATAAAAAGAATAGTAACTATCGCTGACAAACCCGGAGATATTATTAAGTATACTATCACCAACGAAAGGTTTGACAACTATTATAAAAATAAGCCGCTGGAGATCACAGCTACTGTGAACACGTCCCAGCTAACGGACCAAGCTGATAAGAATTACCTCTTTAAAGTAGGAGAAATAATAGGCCCTCAACACCAGCTTTATAATGATGATGACCGCAGACTGCGGGTGGACCTGGACTATCCAAACTCTGAGAACCGTACCATTACATTAAACCTGCCGGTGGGTTATAAAATACTTAACCCGGAAGCCCTACGCATGCACGCAGATTATGTGAACCGGGAAATACAGCCTGTGATCAGTTTTAACTCGGATTACAAGATAATACCCGACAAGAAAAACGGTGATAAAGTTGTAATATCCATCAACGAATTTTATAACCAGCTCCATTTCTCACCGAACGATTATGAAAGATACCGGAAAGTGATAAACACTGCCGCTGACTTTTATAAAGTAGCGCTGCTGATATCTCCTAAAAAAGCCGGGGTAAAACAAAAACATTCATTGGTAAAAAAATAAGCCAGTCATTTTTTTAAATAACAAAAGCCCCCATAACATAATAAGTTACGGGGGCTTTTTTCAGCTATATAATTGCTTATTTCTTACAGCAATTCCCAGAACCACAGCAATTACAATTGCTACAATCCGGACAATTGCAATCTTTGCAAGCGCAATCTGCACAAGTGCATGATGCAGATTTGGCTGCTTTCTTAGCTGTGTTATTGTAGTCGTAAGCGCTGGCAATGCCAATAGTGCCAGACAATATTGTTGCAGTAGCAACAGCAAAAATTATCTTTTTCATTTTTGTTGATTTTAAAAGTTTGAAAATAAAGATCAAAACCCAATTAAGGTACTTGTGTGTATTATCAAACTGCCCGGGGAGGATGAAGTATATCTGACTGGTAGTTGCTAATTGTGAAGTGGTAATAAGAGAAGTATTTTGATCTAATGTAATTATCAAATCCTCCATCAGGGAGCTGGTACTTTGGAGTAATTACGCCTGTAGCTGCACATACCGGGCATTGGCTAGAAAAAGGATTACACTGATTTCCACCACAACAATCATCATTGCCGCTGTTATCTTTTGAACACCCATCTTTATGAGTTTTATTCATGTTCTTTTTAAGACAACAACTCATCACTTTTGTTTTCCTCGGATGCAAAATAAAAAGGGCAGGCTGCACACACAAACCAAACAAATACAAGCACAATATGGACGCTATTACTTTCATTCAGAATATAAAGCTATTAAATAGTTCACTTGAAAAATGTTAAAAAGCGCTTTATTTGATAATAATATCTTCAACAACCTTATCCTCAAAATATTCATTGATACGAACTATTAACTGATCTTTACCTAGCATCAATTCTTGTTTGAGCGGGCCGACATCTGAATAGATAGATAGCGTTTTGCCATTTAGGCTGATGCTGCGGGTATACTTAGCAATGGTTTTGCCAACAATCTGCTCCCACTCGTCGCGCATACGCAGTTCCAACACTTTTGGTTTCCAGTGCGATTTTTCGAGGAATAGTTTTAGAGCATCGCCAATGCTATATGAGGCCATACGCGAAGTTATTTAATTTTGATGAGGTTAAAATAACTATTCGGTATGGGGATAAAAAGTGTTTGCGGCTTACCGAGCGACCTGAGTTTAGCGCGGCTGACGATCTGCTGATGATCATCGGGAAAACCATTTGCGGTTACTTTGTAGCCGTATGGGAGGAAAAAATCATTGAGGGTTTTTGTAAAATCACTTTTCGCCAATACATTAGCGGCTGTTGTTTTATCATAACCTATTTCTGTGATCTCATTGCCATCATACAACGTATTGGAAAGCTGGAGGTTGCCGGCTTTTTGTAAGTAATCATTCCATTCTTTGGAATTGGCATAAATATCTACAAGCTTGCCTATGAAATCCCTGTAAGGGCTGATATCAAAAGCAAAGCGGTAAAAATTATAGCGTTTATATTTAAGCGCAGCATCCAGCATACTTTTTGCATGTTGCAACTCTATACCAAGATTCAGAATCAATGTGTCAGCATCATCGCCATAATCATCGCAGTCTGGCTCATAGACCATAAGGTTGCATTTGCCATGATGCGGAATAAACATTCTGTATATACTCAGCGCTTTAGTAGCCGTTTTTGTTTTTTCAATTACGATCACATTGCCGCCGCTTGTATCTACACTAATCTGCGCATAACAATTAAAGGATAATATTAAAAAAAACAGGGGTAACACTTTTTTCATTGCATGCAAAATAACTCATTTTTATTTTATACTAATTCTACTACTTATAGATAACCACATACATTGCCCTGCATTTCTTTTTATCATCATTCAGCTGCACACTTACCACGCCTACACCAGGTTTGTTAAAGGTGGCAGTCCCTTCGAGCTTTCCGCCATTGAGGTTGTCTCCGTTGAAGGCTTCATAGTTTGTGATGTGGGTGGCGGCAGCTTCATTGGTATTATCAAAAACACGTGCGGAAATAGAAAATGTATTTGCTTCGCCAATGTTATTTTTATCAGCAATGCTCCAAACCCTGATATGATAAATTTCTTTTTCAGCATCAAAATTAAAGAAGTAGTTGCCACATTCTGAGGGGAATGTTTTGATAACTTTGATCCCATCTTTTTTCATTTTTGCTACTTCGGTTTCACATTGTGTGTTAAAAGCTATGACCGGGTCTACGGGCGGTGTGCCGGGAGGGGCTGATGTTGTAATGGCCCTGCGTTCAAGATCGTACTCGCGGGGGCGCTTGCCTTCTTTGGTATCGGCTACAGTAATTTTTACGGTGCTCCCGACTTCTCCGCGAATCATACCGACAACTTCCTGGATATTTTTATCGAGGCAACTGACGCCGTTTACCTTAATAATAAAGTCGGTGACCTTGAGGTGCTCATCGGCGGAGGAATGGGCGACGAGGCCCTGGATGCAGGGCATTGTGTGGCCGCCCATAGTATCGAGAAAGAGCTGCGCGCCGATACCGCCAAACTGCTGCTGGGCGAATGCCGGTGTAACTGATACCGAGATAAATAATAAAATTGCTGTGAAGTACTTGTTCATGCTACAAATTAAGGTGTTTTTGTGTTTAAAATGTCACAAAAATGTCCCGGCTATGCCTCACTATGGTATTTGTGTTGGAAACCGGGACATTTTAAAATCATTGTTTAATTTGTTTTATTTTTTTCATCGGGCTGGCCTTTGGCGATGAGGGCGGTGAGCTGGATGATGTCTTCTTCGGTGTATTTGCTCCAGTCGACTTGCTGTTTTGGGGGCTCGATGACCGGAGGTATGTCGGTGATCTTTCCGAAGGCGTTGTCGAAGACAAAGCTGGCTGCGCTTACGTGGCCCTCTGCTGCTTTTTTGATGATGGCTATTGCGACCTGATCAGCGAGTGGTAGCTGAACGGTGTTGCCATCAGGATCCGTGCATTCGGTTTTGCGGTTGAGGAAATTGAGAAAAATGGTTCTCCTGTTACGCGTACCTTTTGTTCTGCCACCTTTGATTCGTGGATCGTCTTTTGTGAACCTTACTGCTTTTTCGAGGTTCTTGAGACTTTTGGGATTTACTGCCATTGTTTTATGTTTTTATAAGATGATGCCCACTACCGCAACTGTTTCAATTTTGCCGTGAAACAATACTATAGCAGGCGATGAAGTAAAATTCGGGTATGCATGGTACAGAGGCGAAAAGGTGCATGCACCTTTTTTTAGGTACCTATTAAAAGAGTTGATCTGGAGTTGAATGTTTTGGAGTAAACAAAGAGTGAAGGAAATATAGTGGCACTATTTTTATTGCGGATAGAGAATTATCATTTATTCATAATAAAAACGATTTTATGAAAAAGCTATCATTGTTTATGTTGCTATGCATTCTGTTTTCCCTGAGCAGTTGCCAATTGGTTGAAGGAATTTTTAAAGCCGGGGTTGGTGTTGGTATTTTTATTGTAGTTGCAGTGATTGGCCTCATAATATTTATTATCGCTAAAATAGGCGGGAAATAAAGGGGGTAATGTTTTTTAATGATGCTGGTAAGAGTTTGCAAAGTGCAAGAATGATAAATCGTTTTTTCGGAATTAAATTTATGTGCAATGAAAGCAGTAAGGATCCATAAATACGGCGGTTTAGAAACGCTCATTTATGAAGATGCACCAATGCCAGTAGCAGGTGCGGACGAAGTGTTGATAAAAATAACAGCTGCCAGTGTAAACCCTGTGGACTGGAAAATAAGGGAGGGGCATATGAAGGAGGGGTTGAAAATCCATTTTCCTTTTATACTGGGATGGGATGTTTCGGGTGTGATAGAATCGGTTGGGGCTGTTGTGACACGTTTTGCAGCAGGTGACAAGGTGTATGCACGTGCCGACACATCGCGCAATGGATCGTATGCGGAATATATGGTGGTACGTGCGGCGGAGGTGGCGTTTGCACCGGACAGTATACCATTGAATTTTGCAGCGGCTGTGCCATTAGCTGCACAAACGGCATGGGCAGGTTTATTTGAACAGGGTAACCTGCACTCCGGGCAAACGGTGCTGATACATGGGGCATCGGGTGGCGTGGGCGTTTTTGCGGTGCAGCTTGCCAGGATTGCCAAGGCGCATGTGATCGCAGTTACATCTACAAAGAATGTTGATTTTGTAAAGGCACTGGGCGCAGATAAAGTGATCGATTATACAAAGAATGATTTCAGCACACTGGTGAAAAATGTAACGCTTGTGTTTGATACAATAGGTGGGGAGACGCAGAAAAAATCGTGGGGTGTAATTAAAAAGGGCGGCTTGCTGGTATCAACCGTAGGTGCGGACCAGAAAGCGGCCGAACAACATAGTGTACATGCGAAAAGCTTTATGGTGAATTCGAACGGGGCGCGGCTGCAGGAAATAAGTGGCCTGGTAGATGATAACAGATTAAAGGTGATCATAGAAAAAGAGTTTGCGCTTAAAGATATTAAGGCGGCACATAAGCTGAGTGAGGAAGGGCATGTGCGGGGGAAGATCATTATTAATGTCTAGAGACCTCTCCCCTTCGGCAGGCTCAGGGCAGGCTGGAGCGGGTGAGGTGGAATGAGCGCCGTGGAGTATATGAAATAATTTTTAGGTAATGAGAGAAAGAAGAAATAATATTTGTGTGTGTGTATTTATGCTGCTTTATTGCATGGCATGTAATAATGCTAACAGCCCCAGCAATCCGGCTAAAATATATAGTGATACTACTTACAAGATGACCAATCCACAAAACACATCAAGGGGTAAGGAATTATTCGAGGCAAAATGTATTGCATGTCATGGCGTGGATGGCAACTATAAGAATAATAATGCTGCGGACCTGTCTGTAACTGTTATTGACAGCATTAGTATTATTAATATAATAAAGAATGGTAAGGGTGCTATGCCCATGTTTGGTTCTTTGTTTCCTGACCCAGACCTGGCACAGATCGAGCTATATGTTAAGACGCTGCGTAAATAGCGGCGGTGCGATAATATAGCTGCGATAAATTACTTCGATCCGGTAACTCCTGTACCATCGGGCTGATCATAATATGCTATCAGAATCTTGTAGCCTGTGGATTCCTGATTCCGGACGTCTTTGGGGGCGCCTGCGCAGCCGACATATCTTTTTTCGCCGGGCGCAATTTTATCAAGCACAATTATTTTCTTGTATAGTGCACTATTGACAAGAAATGATTCTTCGACCTTTACGGTGATGGTGCGGGATTTGTCTTTATTGGTCACAGCACATGGCTTAGTGTTTAGCCTGCATGCATAATCGCCTGTGGCAGGAACGAGGACTGCTTCCTTAATAGCATTTTCTACTAAGTGCTTTTGAGCAATTGCATTAATACTCAATGCAATAAATGCGATTAAAAAATAAATTTTCTTTTCCATGGGAATATATTTTGGTCATTTTCACAAATCAATTAATAACATAAATGAAGCCGCAATCATAGCTACTTAAAAAGTACCTATAAAAAATTATGCCAATAATTAAGTAACAACTTAGGGGTGATTTTGCTGCTGCACTATACTTCTTCCTCTATCCTGGCACTGATTGAGATTGGTGATGCTTAAATTGTTGTTGTTTCATGAGATAAAAGTTTTGACAAAGTTATTTAGGTTTTAGAATGCACCTTATCCCGAATATTCGTGAGCTGTCTGAACCTCGATTCACCTGATTAAAGGAATGAAGGATTTTATTGTTTCAGTGATAAGCATTGATAATTAATTTGTTGTGCGCTGGAAGAAAGATCCAGGTGGGATGGAATTGTCTGAACTATTATTTTTGTGGTTGATTTTTATTTTTTTTGGGGTGGGAGTTTCCAGTTGCAAACCGGCTAATTTGCTTGGAAGTCGCGTATACACAGTGCAATATTGTAAACTCGTACCAATGGGAAAATTATTAAGGGAACAGAACGATGGTTAGAATAATCAGAATAAGGCCCACAGATATTGTACAAATGCCGAAGATCATACCTAAACGAGCATGTTTTTGATTTTTCCTGATTCCTTTTACGCCCAAAATAATGGCAGGAATACCAAATATGAATCCGACAAGCGGGATGAAACTCAATATCCCTAAAATAAGTGCCCAATTACCGAGTGCTCCTTTTTCGGGATGACCACGAAATATTGTTTTAAACAGGCCGGATTTTTTTTGAAACCAATATGCGAAGGATGATCCTTTTGCAGTGCTGTGATTGGCTGCCGTTATTACTTTATTGGCAACGGACTTATGTGCAGACTGTTTGATCACAAAACCACCATAAGAAAATTGTAAACCAATAAACAGCATGCATGCAACCAGTAATATTGCTTTGTTTTTCATAAACAAGTTTTAGCATTATAATTAATCATCACAAATCTATTCTATTGTTTCATTACTTTATTTGACAAATGTCATATAAAACGACCTGACTACGTTGGACTTGAACCAGGCGGCTGCGTGATTATATGCAAGCGAGGCCTTGGACTAGAGTGGGTAATTCATTTGATGATTTTACAGAGTTATTCTTTACTTTAAATATTGGTGCAGACAAGTCGCATAATTATAATTTACAATATTTTACATGGCTTAGTAATGTGTTAAACGAACAAGAATGTGGCAACAAACAGATAAAGCAGCAATGCAATTATGTGTAAAATATTAATATATAAGATCGAAACTTAACAACAAAAATCAATTTTATTCCATTTTTTCGTATTATTTGTTTATCTTCGCCGCTCGAAAAAAGATATATAACCATATCCCGCATGGGGCGGGATAACAAAAAAATTGATGCAAATGTCTCATTTTACAGCTGAAAAGAAGGCAAACATTTTCAAGACCTTCGGTGGAGAAGAAAAAAACACAGGGTCTATTGAAGCACAGATCGCAATGCTCACAGAGCGGATCAATCATATCTCTGGTCACCTGAAGGAGAATAAAAAAGACTTCTCAACAAACCGCGGATTAATGTCGATGGTAGGCCGTCGTAAGCGTTTGCTTACATACCTTAGCAACAATAACCTGCAATCATATCGCGGGCTGATAGAAAAGCTTGGGTTACGCAAATAAGCCAAAACTACTTTACCATTCCCAACTGCTCAAGTTGGGAATTGTTTTTTAGTAATGTGCGCTCTTAAAAGTGCGAATGGCACTGAGTGTACTTTACAAACGGGTAAAAATGATAAACAAAAAATCGTGCGCAGCATTGAGTTTCGAGTTATCCTGCTTTACCTTTTGAATTAACTTTTAATACATTATTTTATGACACCAAATCCCATTTCCGCATCGCTGAAATTAGCTGATGGCCGCGAAATATCGATTGAGACGGGCAAGATGGCCCGCCAGGCTGACGGCTCGGTAGTAGTGCGCCTTGGCGATTGCATGATACTTGCTACGGTTGTAGCATCGAAGGAGCCCAAACCCGGGCAATCTTTCTTCCCACTAAGTGTGGATTACCAGGAAAAATTTGCTTCTGCAGGTCGTATACCCGGTTCTTTCTTTAAGCGTGAGGCAAGGCTTAATGATTATGAAATACTTACATCGCGCCTGATAGACCGCGCGCTGCGCCCACTATTCCCGGATGATTATCTGTGTGAAGTGCAGGTGCTGGTATCCCTGATATCATCAGACGCGGAAGTAATGCCTGATGCGCTGGCTTGCCTGGCAGCAAGTGCTGCACTGGCGGTGAGTGATATTCCGATACAGGAAGTAATATCTGAAGTTCGTGTATGCCGCATAAACGGTGAATACATTGTGAACCCAGGCCGCTCACAAATAAAAGACGCGGATATAAATATAATAGTAGCCGCTACCGACAAGAATATAATGATGGTGGAAGGCGAAGGCAAGGAGTGTGAAGAAGCAGGCCTTGTAAAAGCAATAGAAGTAGGCCACGAAGCCATACGCGCGCACATAAAACTACAACACGAACTGCGTGAAAAAGCGGGTGTAACCACTAAACGTGATTATACAAAACCATATACTAACCCTGAGTTTGAGGCTACGATAGCAGCTTTCGGAACGAAGCGGATATACGATATTTCGAAAGCAGCACTGGGCAAACATGAGCGTGGTGATGCATATAAGAAAGTAAAAGAAGATTTTAAAGCACAGTATGGGGAAGCTAATCCGCTCCCCGCTGAAGATGCAGCATTGATAGGCACTTATTTCCATGACCTGGAAAAGAAAGTGATACGTGAAATGATGCTGAACGAAAAAGTGCGCCTTGATGGCCGTACGCTTGAAGTAGTGCGCCCACTGACAATGGAAGTAAACCAGCTGCCTTCGCCACACGGATCTTCATTGTTTACACGTGGTGAAACACAATCGCTGACCTCTGTAACCTTTGGTACATCGGAAGATGAACTGCTGGCAGAAACCGCTGCAACATCAGATTATGTAAAATTCTTTTTGCATTATAACTTCCCGCCATTCTCTACCGGCGAGGTGAAAATGATGCGCGGACAAAGCCGTCGCGAGGTAGGCCATGGTAACCTGGCTATGCGCTCACTGAAACAAATGATGCCTGCTGAATATCCTTACACAGTACGTGTGGTATCTGATATACTGGAGAGCAACGGATCATCATCAATGGCTACGGTATGCGCAGGCTCACTGGCGCTGATGGATGCAGGTGTGCCTTTTCCAAAACACGTGAGTGGTGTGGCAATGGGACTGATATCTGAGGGTGGTAAATTTGCAGTGCTTACAGACATACTGGGTGATGAAGACCACCTGGGTGATATGGACTTTAAAGTAACCGGTACACGTGATGGTATCTGCGGTATACAGATGGACATAAAGTGTGATGGCCTGAGTATGGACATTATGATGCAGGCACTGGAGCAGGCTAAGCGTGGCAGACTGCATATACTTGATGCTATGTATGCCTGCATACCTGCGGCACGTGCAGAACTGAAACCTCATGCACCACGGATAGAACAACTGAACATAGACCGTGAATTCATAGGCGCTGTAATAGGGCCGGGGGGTAAAATAATACAGGAGATACAGAGAGAGACCGGCGCTAAAATAAATATAGAAGAAGTAGGCGACCAGGGCGTGATAAAGATATTCTCTGCTAATAAAGAAAGTATTGATAAGGCACTAACATGGATACGCGGTATCGTAGCAATACCTGAAATAGGCGCAACCTATGAAGGTACTGTGAAGAGCATTATGCCTTTCGGTGCGTTTGTGGAGTTTATGCCGGGTAAGCAGGGTTTGCTGCATATATCTGAAGTGAGCTGGAAACGCCTGGACACACTGGACGGTGTGCTGAAAGAAGGTGATAAGGTGAAGATACAACTGGTAGGTACAGACCCTAAGACGGGTAAGCTGCGCCTGAGCCGCAAGGTATTGATGCCGAAACCTGAGGGTTATGTAGAACCTGAAAAACGTGAGCGCAGCGAAGGTGGCGACCGTGGTGATCGCCGCAGTGGTGGTAATGACCGCAGAGGCAATGACCGTAACCGTGGTGGTAACGACCGCGTACCACGTGAAGACCGCCCACGCCGTGAGCACACCGATAATAAAACAGAAGCTACTGAACAACAAGCACCGCAGGTGAGCGCGAGTGATGATGCTGATATGGCATTGTAGGGACCTCTCCCCGACCCTCAGCGGGAGGTGTTACGTAATATTTTTTGCAGCCCATCTGAACGGATGGGCTGTTTTTATTTGATGAATTTAATTTCTTAAATTTGTAGAAAGTATATTTATGGATAGTGTAGGGTTATTGGACAAAAAAATTGCGAATTATGTGGAGCAATTGAATACCAAACAAAAGAAGGTGGTATTAAGTGTGGCTAAAGCTTTTGCTGAAGAAGGCACCGATGGTGACATTTGGGAGGATAAGGCTTTTGTAAAAGAACTGGACAAAAGAACAAAGGAGCTTGAGAGTGGCAAAGTAAAAGGATACTCATGGGATGAGGTGAAAAAAATAACGAGGAAGTCATTATCGGAAATAAAAAGAAAATGATCTACACCCTGTCATTCCACCCTAAAGCACTTGATGAATATAAAGCGGCTAGTATCTGGTATGAAACCCGGAAGGAAGGTTTGGGAATGCAGTTTGAAAAAGCAATAGATAATAAGATAAAACAGGTACTACTTAACCCATTAGCTTTTTCTAAAAACAAGAATTCATACAGACAAGCAAGAACGACTGCTTTTCCTTTCGTAATCGTTTATGCAATTAATGACATTACTCAAGAAGTCTATATCTCTGCGATATACCATACCAGCAGAAATCCAAGGAGTAAATATCGGAAACAGTAAAACGGCAGTCTATTAATATCCCTAAAATATCTTCATCAATTCTTCCAGATGCTTGATCTCATAAGTGGGCTGGCGGCTGTGGGGAAGGTTTTTGGGATTGTAGTAAACGGTATCCCAGCCGGCGTTGATGGCGCCGAGAATGTCTATATCTAAGGCATCACCGATCATGATACTGTGCTCAACTTCCGCCTTTGTTAGATTTAGCGCGAAGTCGAAAATATCGCGGTGGGGTTTCATGCTGTTGCTTTTCTCTGATGTAATGAGGTGCGTGAAGTAACGGGCTATACCGGAGTATTGGAGTTTTAACCGTTGGGTGGTCTCAAAGCCATTGGTGATAAGGTGCATTTCGTAGCGGCCTTTGCAGTGCTCAAGCACTTCTTTGGCGTGCGGCATGAGCAGGGTTTGCGTGGGTAGTATCTCGAGATAAGCTGTGCTGATCTCGTGGGCGAGGGCAGTATCGGGTATCTTAAAATCGAGGAGCATGAGCCACATCCGTTTCCAGCGCAACTCTTCCCGCTTAATAAATTTATTGCGGTAGCGCTCCCACAGTTTATCGTTATGTACGCTGTAGCATTTATACATTTCATCAAAATCTTCGATACCTCTTTTTTTGAGTTCGTATTCATCATACAATTGTCTCATGGTGGCTTTTGAGTTTTCGTCAAAATCCCATAATGTATGATCGAGGTCGAAGAAAAGATGTTTATATGGAGCCATGCTAAGTGAAAAGTTAAAAGGCAAAACCTAAAAGTGTGTAACCTAAAGCAATAATTTACAAAAAACAAATCTGCCTTTCGGCAGATAGTTTCCCAAACCCAAGTCAGCATCTTAAAGTAAATCTTGCTTCAAAGTTCTGCAAAAAACTTTTACTTTTTCTTACTAAAGAAATCTTTTAATTCGCGGCTCATTTTTTCGCCACGGTATTTGAGATCCTGAAGTTCGCTCTCCACATTTTTTGTGATGTCGTGAAATGTAACGGGGTTCACATTGTTCATGTTGTATAATTCTTCCTGGCTGCGCGCTGCGGGAATGACCGCCCAGGCTATAAGATATGTTATAAAGCCTATACCGAAAGTGAAGAAGAGTACCACCATTATTAAACGGATCATCACCGGATCTATATCAAAGTAATGGGCAATACCACTGCATACACCACCGAATACTTTATTATAAGGATCGCGGAGGAGCCGGTCGTGGGAACGGGGGTATTGCTGGTAAGTGCCTCGCTGCGCGTTGCTGTAAGTATATGATGTGCCGGGGTTACCTTGTGTGCTGCCGGGGCGGGGGCCATCGTGCAGATCAGCGGCAGCACCGAGTGTGTCTATTACTTTTTGCACATCGGCACGGTCTATAGCAGGAGAGCCTCCCTGGAGGCGGATACTGAATAACTCGGCTATCCGGTTTTCGATATCCTCAATTATTTCTTTTACTGTCGTCGCCGGAAAACTGGCGTTGCAAAGAAGTGATGTATTCCTTTAAAATGATGTATGCATCCTCTTCAATTGGCAGGATGCTGCCGGCAATGTTTATTTGAATGATACGTTGCATAATGTGTGTTTTTATAATGAAACTGTTAGGTTGTTTACTGCGTTACTTAATTCATCCCAGGTGGTGCGGAGATGTTCGTAAAACTTTACGCCATCACCGGTAAGTGCAAAATATTTTCTCGGTGGGCCGGAAACCGACTCTTCCCAGCGGTAACTGAGCATACCGGCATTTTTGAGCCGGGTAAGCAAAGGATATAATGTGCCTTCCAGCACCACCAGTTTTGACTCCTTCAATTGTTCTAAAATATCACTTGGATATGCTTCCTGCTGCCGTTGTATAATGCCAAGGATACATAACTCGAGCAGGCCCTTCCTCATCTGTGATTCTGTGTTATCTACTGACATATTTCCAATTTCAGAACAAAGGTAGGTAAAAAAAGGTATTATGCAATACATAGTACCTTGTTAAAAGAATTTTAAATAAAAAAATAAGCCCCGATACGGGGCTTATTTGATAGGGTTCGCAGATATGATGAACTTGAATGCTCTACAAACCTTGGAGTTGAGCGGTAATATAAGCAAGACTGGACTGAGACATATTAGCAAAAATAAACAAGCCAGTAACAGTGGTAATGCCCGTTTGCTGGAAATAATAATAGGCTCCGTTTTTATTGGTAGCTACAACAATATCTATTGGCAATCCTACGGGTATAAAATAGCCTTTGGGGAGATCGAAAGAATGGGCTGCAGCGTTGTATTGACTCATATGGGCTGCAGCATTGATTGTAGGAAACACTACAAACACCTCGGTATTGGACTGGTTAAAACTTGTATCGGGTACAAAAACAGTAACATCTGTGAGCTGCGCGGCAGATGAATAAAAATAATCACAGTTGATCCAGTTAAAACTGGAACAGCTATCAAACTGGTAGTATTGCATAACTGCCGAGTGGGTAGTAATTGTATCTGTACCGGTGGGGGTAATTATATAAACAATGCTGGTATCAGATGAAGCAGTAGTGCCGGTAACATAGGCGCCTGTTTGTGGCGAACCGGGGTTCATCCAGGCGACTACAGAATCAGGTGTATTGGTGTTGCCATAAAATAATAACATGGGCTGCTGTGATGGCGCAGCCTGCTTAAAGCCAATACCATATCTATTAGCAAACACCTGCTGCCCGTTAGTGGTGGCAGTAATAAGCACCTGGCCGCCGCTGGTAAGCAGCTGGCCATTTGAAACAGTAGTGGCGCGGTTAGCGATCATTGCTCCTGGAGTGTATACCTCTGTAAGCTGTATGTGTATGGTATCACCTTTGATAGTGTTACCATTAGCATCTTTAAATGAATTGGGGTAAAAAGTAAGTTTAGTGCCATTGGCTCCATAAACTGTTTGTAAAAAACCGGCTGTTACTACAAAATTTTGTGGGGCAGGGCGCAGCGAATCAAAAAATAAATTCAGTTTGGTGAGGTCAGCTGTTTGTTGGGTTACGTACCCTCTATTATAACTTTTACTGCACGATGCTAAAAGCACCGAGGCAAGAAAACAAGTTACAAGAAAGGATTTATACATATGGTTCATAATCAAAAATATTCCTTAATAATAACATAGACGTAAAAATAAGTAAAATCGTTAGACATAAGCGAAATATATATTTGATGGATGAAAATGAGTGAATCCTAATATCGGGTAATTATTACATTTACATAACAATCTCAATCGCTATAGAAATGTTGGTAAAAGTATTTGGCAGTGCGGTATACGGAGTAGAGGCCCTGACCATCACAATGGAAGTAGACCTTGCCCAGGGAACGACGGGTTATTTTATTGTAGGGCTACCTGATAATGCGGTGAAGGAGAGCATAGAAAGGATATTATCTGCTATAAAAAATACCGGTTTTGAGCGCCCCCGCACCAAAGTGGTGGTAAATATGGCGCCGGCAGATATAAAGAAAGCGGGATCGGCATACGACCTGCCAATAGCTATAGGGATGCTGGCTGCTACCGGGCAGATACCTGCTGAAGAACTGGCTGATTATATAATTATGGGCGAGCTATCGCTCGACGGCGGTGTGCAACCTATAAAGGGTGCACTGCCGATAGCCATACAGGCACGCAAAGAAAAATATAAAGGGCTGATACTGCCAAAAGCAAATGCACGTGAAGCTGGTATGGTGAACAACCTGGAGGTATATGGCGTAGACTCTATTGCTGAAGTAATAGGATTCTTTAAGAAAACAGAGACCTTAAAACCTACCGTAGTAAATACACGCGAGGAATTTTTTGATGCGCAAAGCAGTTATGATATAGATTTCAATGACGTAAAGGGGCAGGAGAATGTGAAGCGCGCACTTGAAATTGCCGCTGCCGGCGGACATAATGCAATACTTATAGGACCACCCGGGGCAGGTAAAACAATGCTGGCAAAAAGACTGCCTACAATATTACCACCATTATCCCTGCATGAGGCCCTGGAAACAACCAAGATACACTCGGTAGCAGGAAAGCTGCCCACAAATACTTCTCTCATTGCACAACGGCCTTTCCGGAGCCCGCATCATACAATTAGCGATGCTACTACGTTATAAAAGGCGGTGAATAAATAATCAGTCCAAAGTAAGATAACCAATGACCATAAAGGAAAAAGTGACCACAAAGGAACAATCCATCAGGGTGATGCTTGACCAACTCAGATCCAATCTAAATAATAACAGGCTACACTTCAATAACAATCCTCAGGATTGGTCTTATCTGGTTAATCTAAGCCACACAGAAACGAAATTAAAAGAAATACTGGAAGCGTTTGAATTGCCTATGACAGGCGCTTAAAATGACCCTAATTAGATAATCAGCTTGCTTTTAGCAGGATCATCTTTAGCGGTTCAAAATCCGCTGCAAATTCTTCGGCTAAGTCACCGAGTTCACTAATTTCTGTTTGGATTCTTCCGTACTCATCGTATTTAAGCACACTACCGATTCTGCCCACATGCTTAATTTGCGTCCACCGTTTCAATTTCTTGTCACCAAGCAAATCAATCTTCACTTTACCATAAGACGATACCATTTTTGTATTTATTGTAATAAAGTAATAACGCCCATCTTCGGTGTAGACATTAACAGAATCAACAACGCTATTGATAACCTTCGCCATTTCAATCCTATCATCGTCAATAGCAAATTTCCTTTTCTTTAGTTCCTGTACATCATCATAATCGATAACGTATCTCTCCATTTGCTGGATATTGGTTTTTTGCTTGTCAATGAGCGATTCAATCTTTTTAAGATCACTGGTATATTGCGTGTAATAATTAGAATATTCCTCAGCAGTAAGTACCTGTTTAACCAAAAGGTCTTTTGCATTTTTTATGATGTCCAGCGTTTCCTTTCTTTTTTGTTCGCTGATACTCACTTGTTTTCTTAACAGTTCAATGTTTTCAACATGTTCTGCATTCTTTGTATCATACTTTTTAAAGTGATCGGATCTTAAATAAATCTTAACCCTGTTCCATACAATACTTTCCAGAAATGCAATTGATACACCCTTGTTAGTGCATTCTCTTGATCGGGTTCTTTTTGTTGAACACATGTAGAACTTATCTTTACCATCAGTTTTCAATCTACCGTAATAGCTTCCGCCACAACAACTACACTTTATCAGTCCTTTCAGTACATAGCTAAACTTAGCGTTTCGGATAGAATGCCTGAGGTTGTTTTTGAAGTTTGCATGTGCCTGATCCCATGTGTCCTCTGTCACAATTGCGGGTACAGTGAAATAGTCATAAGCATCTTTTGGTGTGCCAATTTCGGCTGTGTCAATGTCATCAGGATTTTTAATAATTCTTCTTCTACCTTTGTAAATTTCATTAGTGAGAATCGTATATATCGTACCGTCTTTCCAAGTCATCTTCTGAGGATCGGTAGGTGGTTTGCCTGATTTGTACTTTATCGGATTAGTATATTTCTTTTGGTATCTCGTAAGTACACCATCGGCATTTAATACGTTAGCTATTTTTTTTGTGCCATAGCCTTTAATGCTCAAGTCGAATATCTTTCTTATGACTTCGGCTTCTTCATCATCAATTACCAATTTTTTGTTTTCGCCCTTGCAATAACCGTATGGATAGTTAATAAAAGCTACGGCATTACCTTCCGATGCTTTTTGCCGTAACCCGCTCCTTGACCTCTTTTTAATCATGATGGCTTCGGTATTTGCAAATTCCATCAAAATAGTAAGTAAGATATTGAACATCGGATCTCTCTCTCCGTTGTCCTTCAATGACCTTACTTCTGGTTCTTTTACATAGATGGGAATGTTATTCCCATTGAAGTAATTCACGATATTGGTGCATTGCTCTGGATCTCTGGCGATACGGCTGATCTCCCAAACAAATACGGCAGAGTAATAAGTTTTATTGGTATCAATTACATTCCTCAACCGACTTAGTTCAGGTCTGTCTGCGAATTTCTTGTAACCTGAAATGTATTCCTCGTAAATGTCAACTTCATCAACAGTATACCCGCATGAATTAGCATATTTAATAAGGTCGGTAACTTGTCGATCTGTCTTTTGTTTTCCTGTATTGGTTGAAACTCTTGAATAAATTGCAGCTCTTTTTTTCATATTCTATACTATTATTAATATTCTTTTAATGATCTTTCATCAGGCAAATATTTGCGACCAATATTCAACGTTGCACTCGAATAGCTTCTTATTATAATCCTGTTCGGCAGGTAGTTCTTTGCGCAGGTAGTTTAGTACAGTAGATAGTCCGTAACCCTTGAACGATTTAATTACATCATCTGTCCAATCAACTGGAAAAACTAAAGTCGTTGACCTGTAAATACCTTGAAGTTCTTGTATGTAGTTATGGTACTGTGAATCGTTTTCCAAATAATCTGTGTAAGACTTGTACTTATTGTATTTAATACTTTCATGTTCGTCACCAGCAAATATTTTCCTTCTACTCTTGTTGACAATCCCCCTTGTGTACTCATTAAATGCAATGTCCAAGCCAACTTGATGATATGGTAGCCAAAACTCGTCAAGTACCTCATTCAGAGGTTTACCCCAACGTCCAGATTTCAGCTTAAAGTTGATACCCATTTTGTTTTTTATTACCTCATTCAAGATTTTTATAGCTGTAGCACAATTCTGCTCTTTGCACAGTATTGCATCGTGAAACCGTAAGTACCATTCAGGCGAATCCTTTTTTAACATGGTGATTGCAGCATCCATTATTTCCGATTCAATCACTTGTAACCTATTGGCGATAGATGCATATCCGTCTTTGGTTTTCAACTTCTTTAATATAGCGTAAATGGTTGGATAGTTTTCATTGAAAATCCTAACTATCCCACGTTCCGTAACTGGTAGTTTGGCAAAGAATACCTTAGCTAAAAGGTCTTTTTTGAATTTACCCAGGTCTACAGCATGGATTTCTTTTTTCTTATACTTTTTATATAGGTTAGTATAAAATGTACCATTTTGAATGTTATCAACATAATCAGCAAGATCCATGTATTCGCTCGTGTATTCCAACAATGATTTCTTGTGCGACTTTTTATAATTAAGCTCGTCAGTAACGATATTGAGGAAAAGACAGGGCTGGCAGGCGTGAACATCTACTTCAAATATTGGTTCACCATTTATGCGAAAACAATCTCTATATTGTCGTGGTGTTTGAGAAAATAATGAGTGGATCCGATTGTTATCATCTATAACAACGAAGTGCAACCCATGACCCCAAAAATCCAGTATTCTCATTCCTTGATCTCGTTTAGGCTTAAATATCAAGTTTGCTACCAATGTATATTGGTTCAGGTCGATAGTAAGTTTTTGCAAATCTGTTCTATAATCGTTGTCATCCACTCGCCATTCCTTCTGGTACTTCTTATCAAGCGAATCAAACTCTGTGTCTGTTGGCTTTGTAATGTTTAACTTGTAACCCTTCGCCTTGCCCTTTGCAGCCCCTTTCTGAGGTTGAAAATGGTGATCTATAGATAATATGCCAATTGCCTCAAGAGCATTCAGAACGTCCTTGTAATACATCGGTGTCCTTGTTGCATTATTACCGAGGTATTTGGCAATAATATTAGCCATCAACGGTACGTAATCGTCCAAGTCAAGCGAATACAACGTTACGTGCTTAACATATAAGAATTTCAAAAATTGCACACAGGCATTGACAAAGGTTTCATTATTGGTATGTTTATGCTGTATTTTATTCAATAAATATTTAATATTATTATTACTAATTTCAATGGGCTTCCTGATTAAAAAAGGACTACTTAATTTATCATTAGCCGCTGGAAACCATTGATTTTCCTGCTTTGCATAATCATAATGGAATGATTCTGTGGTTGATATTGAATGTGAAGTATTGTTCATGTGTGCTAACTAGCCTTCTTAATCATTATTTCTTGAACTTTATATCATATTTGGTTCTTACATCTTCTATCTTTCTTATTATAGAACTGACGGCATTTTGAATCTCATCTTCTGATCTTATTATTATGCCTCTGTTTTGTTCTGGATAATCCTCAGAGTATGTTAGATATTCAACATTTATACCATATCACGGGCCAAGATGAGTATAGATTTCCCCGCAAGCTTTATGCTGATCGCTTCTATGAATCCTTGCCCGTGCGGTTACTTCAACCACCCCGAAAAAGAATGTACCTGCTCGCCTGTAATGGTGCAAAAATACCTGAACAAAATAAGCGGCCCGCTGCTGGACCGCATAGACCTGCATGTGGAAGTAACGCCCGTGCCATTCAGCGAACTATCATCTACCAAAATGAGTGAAAACAGCAGTGATGTGCGGGAGCGGGTGATGAAGGCACGCGATATACAGGCGAAACGTTTTGAAGGGCATGAGGGTGTGTATTGTAACGCGCAAATGGGCAGTAAACTGCTTAAAGAAATATGCGTGATAAGCTCCGTGGGGCAGAACCTTTTGAAGACGGCTATGGACCGGCTGAACCTATCTGCACGTGCTTATGACCGAATACTTAAAGTATCACGAACAATAGCGGATCTTGCTGGTAGCGAAGAGATAAGGCCGGAACATCTTGCTGAGGCGATACAGTATAGGAGTTTGGATAGAGAGGGATGGGCGGGGTAGATTTGTATAATAGCTGAATTGCTCAATGGCGTGATGGCTCAATGAACTCGTAAGCGAGACGCTTGCAAAATATATAGACCAAGCGGGACGCTTTGACCAGTGAAGATAGGAATGTTAGCTCTTGCGTCGGAAGGGCACAAAATGTATAATTTGCGATATACCTATGAAAAAGATATTTGTATTTACTCTTCTGCTGCTGCAATACGCCATATGTGCATTCGGACAGAAGTCCGACACATTTGATGTATACTTTGAACGGAATGAAGCAACATTAAATTCAAAAGGAAGTGACCTTATAAACAAACTTGTAGCTGATAGTGTCCTCGTAAAGGGGCAAAAATTTACATTGCTTGGTTATGCCGATTATCTGGGCACAAACAGCCATAACGACTCCCTTTCAGTGGCCCGGGCAAAGAATGTAGAACGTTACCTTATAAAAATTGGTTTCAATAAAAAAAATATTACGCTCTGCGTGGGTAAGGGTAAGATAGACCGTGCACCTATTGGTAAAGATGGTTATAGCTCCGACAGGAAAGTGCAGATAGTTGCTCAGAGCAACAAAAAGAAGCTTTCGAAATCGCAAGGAACAAAAGGTAATCCATCGAAGAAATGCCACCCATTCCCTATTGAAATGGTAACTGTGAAAGGGGGCGATCTCAATTTCGCTATAGGTAAGTATGATATAACCGAGGCGCAGTGGCGGGCTATAATGGGTCATGACTCACCCCACTTTAATGACTGCGACAGTTGCCCTGTTACAAACGTAAGCTGGAAAGATCTGGAGGAGTTTATGCAGCAGCTCAACAGCATGACCTGTAAAAATTATCGCCTGCCTACCGAAGCCGAGTGGGAATATGCAGCTAAGGGTGGTACTAAAGGCCACAACTATATGTTTGCAGGTAGCAATGCTTTAAACGAGGTAGGATGGTACCAGGCTAACAGCGGCGGCAGAATTCATCCTGTGGGGCAAAAAAAGCCGAACGAACTGGGCATTTATGATATGTCGGGCAACGTATGGCAATGGTGCAGTAGCCCTGATCCTGCAAGAGGCTATCGTGTATTACACGGTGGCACCTATTTATTATTTCCGCGTTTTTGCGACATAGAATTTCCTTGCTCAGAAAAACTCGGCATTACCGAAAGCTCTGATGTCATAAGTTTTAGAGTGGCACATTCGCTTAGTCAAAAAAAATAGAAATGATAGTTGTGATTAGAAAATCATAATAATTTCCACGGTTGGGCTTGGCCTATTAAGTACTACTATGGACCAATTGAATTCTCACACGCTTATGATCGCATCCTTAAAATATCAGGGACCAAAGCAAATCTTGCTGGTAGCGAAGAGATAAGGCCGGAACATCTCGCTGAGGCGATACAGTATAGGAGTTTGGATAGAGAGGGATGGGCAGGGTGATGATTGAATGAGCCTAATGAACAGTAAATTTTTGGTGAGCAAATATTTTTCTACCATTTAGGCTAATGCTTTTCTTTTAATTTTGCATATTCTTTTTAAACTCGATTTTCTGTAGATTGTTACAATCTAAATTACATAGGAAATGCAAATGCGACTTCAACATATTGATCCACATCCTTTGTTAAAAGGATACATTGAAAAGATGTGGATTTTTGAAAGTAGCTGTCGCGTCCCAAACTATGATATGAAACTCATTGTTCCAAACGGATGTGTAAAATTGGTTGTGCCCTACAAAAATGGGCTTTCAGGAAAATATAATGGGTGGTTTCATCTTTCAAAAGAGCATAGTATTACCTTAATTGGTGTTTCAGACATTCCGGCTATTGTAGATTCAGAGAATGACAGTCCTGCAGGTACAATTGGCATAGAATTTAATCAAATTGGGTCTTATCGATTTTTTCATTTACGACAGGTTGATATAAAAAATAAAATCCACCCACTAATCGATATTTTAGGAACAACTGCAAAACGCCTGGAGGAACAAATTTCTAATGCGGAGTCTATTAGGGATAAGGTATTTTTACTGCAACAATTTCTACTAAAATTGTTAGCGATCAAAGATGAAGATGCCATTTTCGATTATTGTGTCAGGAAAATAAATTTATCAAAAGGTAAAATCACAGTAAAAGAATTAGAGAATGAAACGGGCTATAGCAGTCGATGGTTGAATATTAAATTTATTGACAGAGTGGGGATTAGCCCCAAAAATTTAGCTTCCATTATTCGTTTTCAACAGTTTTATCAGTCAATGGTTAATAATACTGGGGTACTGTTTATGCAAAGGGAATTTTATGATTACTATTATGACCAATCACATTTTATTAAGGAATTTAAGCGTTTTACCGGAGTTGCTCCCACAAAATTTATGAACTCAACAAATGATTTCGGGAAAATATTTTACAAGGAATAGACTTCCGATTTTTACAATCCTATCTTAAATGAATTGAGTTTCTTTGCTTGAAATTTGTCACTACAAGATTTAATAATTTTTTAAAGAAATACTTATTATGACAGCTAAATTAAGTTTAAGGATAGCCGCTATTGTTATGTTTCTTCATGATGTTGGGCATATAATGGGAACTTTGACATGGAAAAAGATTTCCGATCCGGTTGAGTTAGATGTCATTCATCGTATGTATGAAAACAAATTCCCGTTTATGGGGACCGTAAAAAGTATTGGTGAGCATTATGATGGGTATGCTTTGGCAACTGCTTTGGCGTTGTTGTTAATTGCCATTATCCTATGGCTTGTATCAGGTTCGATTGAACAGAATAATAGTCTAAGCCGGAAAATTATTTTCATACTATCTGCGACTCTGCTATTTTGGGGAATTGATGAACTCTTTTTTTTCTTTCCTTTTGCTGCTGCATTTAGTCTGGTGGCATGCGCATTATGTATTTATTCTCTTTCGAAACTAAAAATTACAAGTGCTAAAATGTAATGTTCTATTCTAGTTTATAAAAATAGATGTGAAAAAGAGCCTTCGTAAAAGGCTCTTTTTGCTCTGATATGTACCGTATACACAATTCCTTTATTTTACGCTAACATCACTCCTTTTCTGAATTAGAAAATAGGTATATACACTTCCCGCGCTCCTGCTTATTTCTGCCATAGCTTTGTTACTGAAAAATTAAATAAATGAAAACAAATAACGTAATGCAGTTTTATGTTAGCAACCATCATTCCATTTCATCTGCCCCTTCGGGAAGGGTGAGCGAGGATTTATGCATAAATACAATAATAAATTATGAAATAAACATTTTAATATCCGTATTAAATCGACAGTAAATTTTCACAAGAGTATTCATATGAAGAAAAATATTTACCATAATCGCATTCCAATTCATTACCTGTTTCCACACCTTCACTTAGCCGAGCTGCTCCCTATAAATTATCAGCATTTAGCGGGAATAGCAACAACGCTAACAAAGCAATTACACTAAAAAACTTGAGTATATTGCAAACCCTATTGCAATACCCTGTTTGAATACAAGCATTTTTGATACAAATTAACTGCATGAAAAAGATAGTAAGTTTTATAGTAGGCGGTATGCTTATCGCAAGTTGCAATAACCAGGATACCCGGTTTCTTGATGAAAGCGGGGATGCTAAGTATGACAAGCAGGATTACAAAGGAGCCGTAGCGGATTATACAAAAGCTATAGAGGCTAATGCTAACGATACTGATGCTTATAACGGCAGGGGTAATGCAAAATATGAACTCCATGACCTGGCAGGTGCGCAGGCTGATTTTAACAAGGCAATAGAGATCAACCCAAGATACACAGACGCCTATGATGGAATAGGACTTGTAAAAGTGGAGCAACATGACGACACCGGTGCAATAATTTACTATGACAAGGCTATAGCAATAAATCCTAAGGATGAACAAGCATATTACTACAGGGCGCTTTCAAAAATGAATCTAAAAAATTACAAAGGCGCAATTGAAGACTATACCAAAGCCTTGACTATAGATCCGAAAGATTCATCAGCATATGCAGATAGAGGGGCTGCAAAAGAGACTATTGAAGATTACGAAGGCGCTGCAAGTGACTATTCAAAGGCTATAGCGCTAAATCCTAATGATGCGGATTACTATTATGAAAGAGGTAATATAAATTTTGAATCAGGGAATTATAAAGCGGCTGTTGCAGATGCAGATAAGGCAATAGAACTGAATACCAATTATGAAGAAGCCTATCTAAACAGGGGTTACGCAAAAGCAAAACTGCATGATTATAAAGGAGCAATTGCTGATTATACTAAAGCAATAGCAATAGACCCTAAGGACGAAGATGCATATGTAAGCAGGGCAAATACCAAGCTAGCAACAGGCGATAATACCGGGGCAATCGCAGACTATTCGAATGCACTGCAAATAAACCCGAAGCATGCACAACTATACTATAACAGGGGAACTGCAAAGTGTAAACTGGAAGACTACAAAGGTGCATTAGCTGACTACGACAGGGCAGTAAGAGTGAACCCCAAACTTATTTCCATTTATTTCGAAAGCGCTAAATTAAGTACCAGGTTGCAGGATTATAGAGGAGCAATAAATGACTATACCAAAATCATAGAAATAAAACCTACTAATGCTGATGCGTACTATAACAGAGCTATTGAAACCCATTTATTAGGCGGAAGCAGGGAAAAAGTATGTGAAGACCTGAATATGGCCAAAGAACTGGGAGATATAAGAGCTTATAAAAAAATAAATGAGTTTTGCAGGTAAGGCGCACGCTCTAAATAAAATAATTTACACCTTAATTTGATGATCTGTACCGGCTGAGCCAGCTTCATACCTACCTTGAACGGAGCAGAATTTAGTACATGTATTCTTCCTGAATGCTAGTATGTATTTGTACATATTACTGGTTAGTAAAAAACATGATTTATATCATTATTAATTTGAGAATATATGTAGACTTTTAGTTTGTAATTGATTGTTAACAATTAACTGAGCTAAGGTGGCGGTACAAAAAGATTATAACGTGCAAAAGATTAAGCAGCTTGAAGATTGCGCAGTTTTTCTTTTAGATGAAAATGGGAATATAAAAAGCCGGGGCAAAAGAGCTGAAAAAATAAACGGATATGATGATGGGGAAATAAAAGGTAGGAACTTTAGTGTGTTCTACACATTAGAAGATCAAAAAAGCGGAGTACCACAAAATCTGCTTAACAAAGCCAGGATAGAAGGAAAAGCTATAAGCGAAGGATGGAGAGTAAAAAAAGACGGTACAATATTTTGGGCAAACATTCATATTACGGCGTTATATGATAATGATGATCGTATTACCGGGTTCTCAAAAATTGTATATGAACATACGCTTAGTAAAAATAGCGGCATAAATATTGAAATAGAAATAAAGGACCGTCAACTTGAAGCAGAGCGGAAGCAATTCTCTGATCTATTCTTACAAGCACCTTCAAGCATTTGCATATTACGGGGCGACGATCTCGTATATGAGATGGCTAATCCTCTATATCTTAAAATCACAGGTAAGAAAGATATTATCGGTAAAAAAGCGGCGGAAGTATTTCCTGAATTGGCAGCCCAGGGGTTTTTAGCACTGGTATATAATGTGTACAAAACCGGGGTATCATTTTCGGCAAACGAAGTATTAATACAACTGGACCTGGATGGCAACGGCAAACTCGAGGATCATTATATGGACTTTGTATACGAGGCATACAGAGATAATGAAGGGAAAATAA